>DYDG01000170.1 GCA_020717845.1 Marinifilum sp.
ATATTATAAACCTTTAGCTAATTTCAGACACCACCCAAATTTTCACCCCCTTTTTTCTCTATTTCAAGCATTGTCAAAGAACGTATCTTGTTGCCATACAATTAGTTAGTCTAATTCCTGTAACCTATGTTGTTTTTTGCTACCATTGAAAAATCCGTGAACTCCTTACAAAACATAGACTTGTGCATCTTCTGTTACTTTTTCCTTGCCCAGCACCAAGGATACATTCAAGAATACACTATACTGTATTCTTATGCCAAAGTCAAGTAAAATGTCGCTATTTTATTCCTTTTTTATCATATAGAATCAGAAAAGTTCAATCACGAAAACACGAAATTAAGAAAGCACGAAAACTATAAAAATATTTCGACCTGTGTAATTAGGATGTAGTGAGCACATTTAGGTGCGACCTCATAGCATTAAATCGGGTCTAAAGACCCTCACTACATCGTATAATTCAGTCAAAAAATCCCTGCATTTTGTGTTTTCGTGATTTCGTCTTTTCGTGATTTCGTGATTAAATTTTCTGTTCTTCCGCATACCTTCCCAATCCAAAGCTCGTCCCCTTGCCAACATGCAACACCTCTCCAGCCTTTATCAATGGCATGAATGGGGTTATATCCCCTTCAAAGGTTATCTTGCCGACAAAGCCACCCATCTTCATTCGTGTCTCCTGCCTGGCAGAGTATCGCTCCCAGTCGTACCATTGCAGAGGCGGATGATCGTGTGTTGCAACCCTTATTTGTCTTGCCTGCTCGATAATCCCTTTGAAATCTATCTGCGATGTGTCGCAGCCACAGTGGAAGTAGGAGAGAAGGGCTATCCGTCTGAGGAGGTTTCTTATAAGTATGTGGAATTGTAGATCCTTGGTCAGGTATCCATTGTAGACAATGCGGCAGGGGGTAAGGAAATTGATGGTTAATGATTGCAGGTTGTGAGTAATTTCTGTTTCAGTATCCAGGGTTAAGTGATCGAATGTTGTCAGGATTTTCGTTCTGGAATCGTAGATTATTTTCCCCTCGCAGCTAACATCCTGCAACTCAAATCTGCCCCTGCCTTTCCCAATACCTATCCTACCAAATTCCTCGAATGTGTAGATAAAGTAGGGAAGATAATCTATTGCTCTGCCAACAAGGATAAGGTTGAGAGTAAGTGTCCCCCCTGTTTTATACCCCTGATAGCTTCCCTGATGGAGCTTTTCTGGCAGCTCTGGCAGCGATGGCGGCTCAATGATAAAGGGGTGCGGTGATGATTCATATTTACGCATGACTGTAGTTCCAGCAGGTGGCGGGGTCTCAAAGACATAGGAATAAACACATTTTTCTTTCAGGATACATTCATGGCATAGTCTGTCTTTTAAGGCACACACCACCCTTTTGAAGGCAGTCCCAAAGCCACCACGCAGGGTCGAACCAAGGTATACTGGCAGGTGTAAATCGTTGCTGGCAGCAAGGATAAGCTTAAATCGTGCCAGCTTGAGGCTATTCAAAGTATTGTGGAGGGATCTCATTGTTTCCATGATGATCAATATTCCGAACTTATGTAATACTCGATACTAATTGTAGACATTGAGAGCAATATGGTTATCATGAAAGGTTATAATAGGCAAGAGGGCGTAAGCAATACGCCCATATGGTTATTTCTTTCTCAATCCCAGGATCAATCTGACCTCTCCCTTACCCATTTTAGTCTGCTGAGCAATTTCATCAATACTCAATCCCTCATCAGACAGTTTATAGATTTGGGTGTAAAGGTATTCTCGGCTATTCTTTATCTTTTCTTCAGATTCAGGCTTTACCTGTTCTTTTATTTGAGTTTTTCCACCGGGTTGACTGCCCTCAAATAGAGAAAGGGATGAGACCAGAGAATCCAATGAAACCAATCTATTGTCTATATTCTCTATAGTTTTTTCCAATCCCTTATTCTTCTTTTGAACAACATCTATCTTTTTTTCTACATCTGTATCTATTTTCTGTTCAACATCCTCAAGCAATCGATCATAGTTCGTCTTTAACTGTTTGATTTCACTCTCTATTGGCTTAATCAATTCCGTCCCTGTTTGATAGGTCATCTCTTTAATGCTTAATCCTTTTAATGCATTGAGAGGGCTTAATCTTTTATCAAACTCATTAAACATCTTCTCCAATCCCTGACACGTTGTTTGCAGGCTCTTTATGCCGCCTTCAATAGGTCTGACAACCTCTCTAACGGTATTATTAAGAAACTCATCAATCGTTGCACCCTTTAACGGGGCAATTAAAACCAATTTTTTTTCTACATCATTTATTAGTTTTTCCAATCCCCTATATCCAATCTTTATCTCCCGAATTTCATTGTCTAAGAATTTATTCTTTTCTCCAGACAGCTTTCCACTGGGTATATCCTCTGCAATTATCTCTTCGGTCATAGGAGAGCCTTTTTGCCAGAGGTAAATAATCAAAAATATCAGCAACATAGAGGCTAATCCAGAAATAATAAGACCGCGGCGTAGTAATGGATTAGCATTCTTCCAGACAAATCCTTTTTTCTTTTCTTTTACTGCAACTGGTGCAACCTGAGTAATTGTAGTTATAATAGGTGTTACAACCTTTGTCTCTTCCTTCACCTCTTCAACAGCTTTAATCTCTTTTGGCTTTTCAATTTTTTTTGCAATTGACACTGGCTTGGGTGCGGTCATAGGTGGAACAGCAGGGATTATTATCGGCTTTAATCTTTTACCAGCTGCCACCCTTGACAATGTTTCTCCTTCCTTAGATAATTTCATAAAAAATTCAGATTCTTCCGGCAGGATAACATTATCTTCTGTTTTTCGTTTCACCACTGGTCTCAATGGTGAAACCAGAACCTCTTTTGATTCAGAAATGGTTTTCAATCCAGTGGTTTCCCCTTCAATCTCTGACACATCTTTTTCTTCAACTTTTTCAGTAGCAGTTCTAACCAAAGGGGTTTCTTTATGGATGGGAGCAGGTGTTTTTGTTGTTTCTACAGCAGCACCCATTGGCTTCAATAAATTTTTATCATCATTTCTCAAAGATGAAAATCCACCGAGCTCTGTAGGGTCTACAGCATTAGCTACACCAAAAGAAAACAAGATATAGATAAAAGCAGCACCTATCAAACAAAATAATCTTCCAGGTCTTCCAGGGTTTTTGTTCAATTTCCTTCCCCCTCAACTTAATTATACGATATCGTTACAACCCAAAATTTTCAATTTTGGCCATTTCAAGCATAATTGTCAATAACCAGCTTAAATTCTCATGCAAAGCAATCACAAATTATACTCACATTAAGTATAACTCGATGTTCAAGGTTTTTGCCACCTAATGATAGTACTTGTAGCTGTAGGAGGTAGCACCTCCTACAGGCTTGTCCCTGCTATCTTTCTTTCAACCATGTATAGGAGGCGACCACAAGGAGATAGCATCTCTGGCAGAGGTAGCACCTCTGCCAGGTCGCAGCTACAA
>DYDG01000171.1 GCA_020717845.1 Marinifilum sp.
GTAGAGACGTTGCATTGCAACGTCTCTACACAAAGGTGAACCATCCCAAAATCTGTAAAATATGTGAAAGAGTGTTGCATATTGTAATCCCTAACCTGGACGAGCCAGAACCAAACAGGTGATCGGTGATCGGTAAACGGTGATCAGGTAATGTAGGATACCGACACTGATCACCGATTACCAAAATTCTTGCTTTTTGTGCAAGAACTTTACTGGTAAGGTACTAACAATCTTTCTGTCAACATTGATTGCAATCTTTTTGTTGACATAGAATAGAAATTGGGCTATAATATTTCTTGATAGGCAGCCAGACTGAAAACTGGCAGGCAAAAAGGAAATAACCTTCAGCCTTCAGCCTAAAAACCTGTTTTCATAGGACAAAACATGATCATACTTACATATCTGCTTATCTTTATCATTGGAGCCATGCTCGGCAGTTTTTTTAACGTCTGCATTTATCGGCTGCCGCGAGGGGAAGGCTTACTATTTCCGGGGTCACACTGTCCGGTTTGCAATACGCCCATAAAGCCATGGGAAAATATTCCCATCTTGAGCTATATCCTGCTTCGAGGCAAGTGCAGTCAGTGCAAGGGAAAAATATCAGGCAGATATATTCTAGTAGAGTTTATCTGCGGGCTACTATATCTTGGATTATACCTGAGATTTGGACTTGGGGTTGATTTCTTCTATTTCCTATTCTTTGTCTCTGTGCTGGTTATCATCACCTTTACTGACCTTGAGCATTTTCTTATTCTGGATAAGGTTACCTACCCTTCGATGATTATTGGATTAATAGCCTGCTATCTGACAAAAAAGGATTTGATCAACAGCATACTTGGATTATTAGTTGGGGCAGGGATTATTTATTTGATCGTGATTATTTCTGCTATTATTCTCAAGATGATAAACCATCCTTGCAAGGATGAGGGTGGCATGGGGCTTGGTGATGTAAAATTAGCTGGGGTAATGGGTGTGTTTCTTGGCTGGAAGTTTGTGCTGGTTGCCATGTTCTCATCCTGCCTCTTTGGCTCAATCGTTGGAATGGCTCTTATCCTTTCAGGGCTGAAGAAGCGGACAGACTACATCCCCTTTGGACCATACCTTGCCATTGGCTCATTAGTGACAGTGTTATGGGGTGAAAAAATATTAGACTGGTATGTTCAACTGCTTGGATAGAGTAACGCAAGCATCCTGCTTGCAAAAGGCATGGCACAAAAATGAGAAAAACTAAACGAATCAAACAAACGCAACCCAATATAGCTAAAGACAATCCACTATCCAACATCCTCTTCCCAAATGAGCAAGTTATCCCAACCCACCTTTCTTCAGCCCAGATAACATGCGGCATTGCTGTTTTTTTGGCAATATTCTTCATCTACCTCAAAACCCTTTACCCAACCATTGGCTTGCTTGACAGCGGAGATATGGTTTCCTCAGCATACAATCTTGGCATCCCGCATCCGCCAGGGTATCCGCTTTATTGTCTACTCGGAAAGCTCTGGTTATTCATCATCCCTTTTGGCAATATTGCCTTTAAGATGAATATCTTTTCCAGTCTGGCTGCATCCATTGCCTGTATGATGGTTTACTTCATTGTACTTAAGGTGATACCTGCTAATGCTAATGTTAAGGGTATTATGGTTTGTTTGCCGGCAATAGCTGCTGCAGGGATACTTGCCTTTGCCAGCACATTCTGGAAGCAGGCAGTTATTGCTGAAAAATATACCCTGAATGCTGCCTTTGCTGCCATTCTTATCTTTATCCTGCTCAAATGGCAGGAAAATGTAGCCTGTAAGCAAAAGAAAATACTGTCTCATGGCTACCTGTTTTTATTTGCCCTGCTTCTGGGGTTTTCCTTTACCCATCACCTTCAAAGCATATTTCTTGTCCCCGCAGGCATATACCTTGTCATGGCTGTTAATTGGAGAATGACCCCACGGCTCAACTGGTCTACATATCTCAAGATAGCAGCACTCTTCCTGTTGCCATTATTACTTTACCTTTATCTGCCTATTCGTGCATCAATCAACCCCCTGACAAACTGGGGTGACCCTGATACATGGGAAAAGCTTATCAATCATATCACCGCAAAACAATATGGATATTATTTTACCTCATCACCAATCAAGCTCATGGAGCATCTCTGGACACACCTCACCAGCTTTTTCCCGCTTCAATTTACATGGTGGCTGCTATGGCTTGGTATTGCTGGCTGTATCTTCCTCTGGAAAGCATCCAGGAGGACAGCCATTTTTTTATGCCTGATTGTAGCCACAGACATCCTTCATTCAATCCGATATGACATCCTGAACATTGACGATTATTACATCCCATCCTTTGCCATATTTGCTGTCTGGATAGGGGTGGCTATTGTGCATATCTGTAGCTGGACAGCTAAATTTTATCGTCATTTGCCATTAATATTGACCTGTATCAGCGTAAGCCTGCCTATTATCCCGTTTTGCAGCCATTACCATCAGCAGGATAAATCCAAACACTACTTTGCCTATGATTCTGCTGTAAATACCCTTAACATGTTCAAGGACAGGGCAGTTATGTTCTGTGCCAGTGATGATATTGGTTTTCCCACATGGTATCTTTTATATGTAGAGCAGATGAAGCCTGAGACCATAATCATTGACAAGGCATTCCTACAATACCCATGGTATACGGAATTATTAAAGCAAAAATACCCGGATGAGTTTGCTTTTTCCATGAGTCAGGCAGGATATTCTACTACATTAGATGAGTATACCCTGAACTTTATTCGGGCTAATATCCAGAGACATGCCATCTATTTAGAATACCAGCAACTTCTGGAGACAGAATTTTCCCTTGTCCCTGCTGGTGTCTTCTGTCAGATAATGCCCAAAATAACTCAAGAAGAGCTGAAAAATATGTTGAGCCAGCTAAACATGGATTTCAATCTTCGCGGGGTAAGCGATAAGTCTATTTACAAGGATTGGCGGACAGCTGTTATCTTCAAGAACTACGGGGCAGCCTATTCTCAAGCAGGAAGCTTTTGCGGCAATGTAAATATGTATAGCCAGGCAGAAAAATGGTTTCAAAAGGCATTGGAGCTGAACCCGGATGGAGCAGATACCTACCTTGGGCTTGGATTGGTGATGGAGCATACAAACAGGGTTAATGCTGCCCGAAAGCTGTATCAAAAGGCATTGAAAATAAAACCGGATAATCCGCAAATTCAAGAAAGATTGCAAGTTATACGCTGATTTTTTGCTGGTGTCTGAAATTAGCTAAAAGTTTGCCACAAAGGCACAAAGACACTAAGATACACAAAGAAAATTTTAAAGCACTCATTAAGAACGGATAATTTTATAAGAGATATCAAAATCAGGGTCAGACCTTGAAAGCTGAATAGACTACCCTCTCACAATATTTGCTAAGTTATCTGTTCAGTTTTCAATGTCTGACCCTGAATCTCTCCCAGAAATCAAGATAGTATTTCAACCATTTTTTATAACCATCCTGAT
>DYDG01000172.1 GCA_020717845.1 Marinifilum sp.
GCAAACCTTGAAAAAGGCTCTTCTGATTCTAAGGATATGTCCCAGACATCTTGAATCTTCTCACCTAAAACTTGATTTGTTCTAATACTAAGTTTTATTTTACCACCCAATGGATGTGGTCTTGAAATCGATGAATCCAAGTCCATAATTGGTTTTTCATCACCTCCACCACCGCCCATCCATAAAAATCCCTCAAATTTTTCTCTGAATGACTTTTCCCAGCTTATTCCCAGATTACTTTCTGGATAAAACTCTTCCTTCATGGACTTAACAAGATTAGTTTTCTCAGAAGACAGGGAAAGCCTCTGAGAAGCAATATCCTGATTATATTCAAGTGCAAGCTGAATAAGGGAATGTAAAGAAACATCATTAGCTCTTGCCTGGCTTATCTGCAAGATAGAGATGAAGATGATAATGCAAAAGTAATTCAAGCTTCCAGCTTGAAGTCTATGATGCCTACTCATATTTCACCGCTACTGTCGGTGAAATATTTGCCGCCTTCATGGCTGGATAAAGACTGCTGATAATACCTGTTACAAACGGTATAACACTGCTTAAGACAAGGTTATGCCAGGGTATGCTGTATTCCCAGTTTAACATCTTAACTACTGCAAAATAAGACAGTAATATCCCCGCCACAAGCCCAATGATTATCCCTGTGGAACATACTACCATACTCTCGCTTAAAAACTGAAAGAATATATCCCTTTTTCTGGCACCAAATGCCCGACGAATGCCTATCTCAGATACCCGATTATGGGCAGAAAGAAGCATCATACTGGAAATTATTATAGCAGAAAGAAGTAAAGAAAATAAAATGACTATTCTTAACAAGGCATTTGCATCATCTATCTGATCATGTAACTCATCCCTTAGCCTTCCGCAACTTGTAAAGCGAAAATATTTATCATCCCCATATTTTTTTCTAAGTACCCGGCAGATATCATCAATAGGTTCCTTTAGCCTTTCAGGAAGAGGTGTATAGAACTCTCCAAACACTTCTTGAGCCTCTTTATCTATAAAAAGCCTTTCCTCTTTTTCCCCTCCTTCAAAGGGTGTATCTATCCCCAAAAAGATAAATGTACGTTGAGGAATAGCAGAAGGTGGATATCTAAAAGGTTTGTTAATAATAATTCCACACATAGATAACGCATTATCATCTCTATCAGCATCTATGTTAATCTCCTTAAAAAAATCCCTTCCTGTGGGAAAAGGGATATATATGACTGCATTTAAACCTATAGCCTCGGTTTTTCGAGAGGCTTTAACAGAAGGTTTACTGTTTGCCACGAAATCAAGTGCAGTTTTTAGAGGTAATGCTGTAAACAATGGCATATTTTTTTCTAATACCCCTATTATGGTAAACCTTTCATCAGGATTTTTAGTAATCAGTTTTTTCCCTATTACCTCTCCTTTGCCAAGAAGATTGTATGTCTCTGCACCCAATACACAAACCTTTCTTTTATAACGCATGTCCATATCATTGATAAACCTACCCTCTCTTACCGTTAAGTTTAGTCCTTTTCTACTCTCAGGTGTAGTCCCTAATATTATAGGTGGATAATACATAGAATCTGTCCACAAATATTCTCTTTTTTCTATTTTCATTTCATCAACATCTATTGCATTATAAAAAGCTATTGTTTTTACCTGAGAACATCCATTCTTGATTAGTTGCAACTCACTAAAAGACATCCGAGTAGAAATAGAGAAACCGTCAAGTCCCCCTTTTATACAAACATCTGGACTAAACAAAACCTTATCTGCATCCCCTCCTTTTTTAATCATCTTGATAATTTCTTCCTTTCCCGCATTATTTATTCCAAAAAGTAAAATTAAGACACATACAACTATTGTTACTGAAAAAACAATCAATCCACTCTCTATTTTATGTTGTTGAATAAACATCTATTACAACTCCCTTGACTGCTTAATGCCCCTCACAAACATGCTTGAAGTTTTTCTTCATATGACTCGAAAGATAACACTTCCTCAACACAAAGAGAGGAAGGAGTTTTTTATTCTCCTTCCTCTCTTCTCTTCCTGTTAGAGCATAAGGTTTCAATAGTTTACACTTATTTTATGTGTACCGCTATTCTTGATCTTTACCATTCCACCGTGTGCTGCTCCGCATACATTACTTCCTGCCCCAACAATATACCTATACCCACCATCTACATAGCGTAATTTCGCTTCGTATTTTCCTTCCTTACTTGTTGTAAAGTTCTCAGCTCTAAAGTTATCCCACCCTGACATCTTCACACAACCTGCAACCCCACTTTCCTTAAAATGGCAGTGTTTTCCCGTAACAATTATCTCTGTTGCTTCTGCTTTATGTTGCGGAAATATTGTTATGCAAAGAAAGGTAGCCGCTACACCCAACGTTATCATGCTTAATTTCTTCATCATGTTATTTACCTCCAGAGAAAATTTTAGGAGTCATCAATCTATCAGGTTTATGGAATGCAGAGTATAATACTGCTTGCATTGATGCAGAAGGTCTGCTGCCAGCGGAAGGTCCGCTGCCGGCAGAATATCTGCTATCAATGCTCAATGCACTCCAAAATGATAGATTAAGGACTCTGCTTACAAAGCAAGGGACAATATTTTCCTGAAGGCAAATTTACATGGGATGAAGCCGCCAGAGATACGAAAGGATTAACGAATTAAGGATTGTGGGGTTGGAAACTACTTTTATGTTACGATAACCATACAGGTTACGAAGGGTTACATCATCGGCAACTTTAGCTTGATAGCTTGATAGCTTGATAGCTTGATAGCTTGATTAAAGACATCCATCTTTTCTCCTATAAAGCTTAACTAAATTTAGTTATACCACATTTTTTAACAAATGTCAAGAAATTTTTTTCGAGTTGAGCAAAAATTATTGAAGAAATAGGGACATAGACCATTTATACGGTAGGATTTATTTATTACAGCAATTCTCGGTGAACAATTGACTGGATAATAATATCATGTTTTGTGCAACAATATTCATGCTGCATAAAAACTACCCCAATTAATATGGCAAGTAGCAATTAGCATGCAAAGATATTAAGCAGGCAAACGTTTTGCCTTCACTTTTTTATTGGATCTTTTTTCTCTCCACTACAAATATCTACTGACTGGCAGAGGTAGGTAGTGAAAAACACCACTCCTGCCTTTTTCACCGAGAATTGCTGACTGATTGACTCCTTTTCCTGCCATGTTTCAGGGCAAACACATCTAAATAAAAAACTTGAACATCGAGTGACACAAAGTGAACAAAAAAACACCGCTCAAGACTAAGTAGCTGGCTAACCATCCCAAAATTGTCAAGTTGGCAAATCATGTCCTTTTGAACTATTTGGCAAGTTTGGCAAGTTTCCTCTCGTTGAAATTCTTAAAAACCCATGTCAAATCTGGGAACTGCTTTGATTGCCATGCAACGCTCTCAAGGCTACTGTCGCGTCAACCTTAATCTGTCGCATGTAGTAGAGACGCGATTAAT
>DYDG01000048.1 GCA_020717845.1 Marinifilum sp.
GGCACAAGAAGGTATGCGTTTGTGTAAAAAATAAATGAAGGTGCTGAGATGACCTCGACTTTGGCCATTTTACCAAAAGGTAATTTGCCCGAACGATAAGGCTTTAACGACAATGAGTTAGAAATAGGTGAACTCATTATTTTGATCTAATATCATCTATTCCTCACCCAAAATCACCGAGTCTTGACTTTTCTACGATGGTTAAACTTCCAAATGGCCAAAGTCGAGATGACAATAGAAAACTTAAATTTGCTTTTACAAGAGGGTGAAGGTTTAACCGTATGATGCTATAAAAGAGGCTATAATTAACGCCCTGGCTCATAGAGATTATTTTATACCAAGCACAGCCAGAATAATGATTTTTGATGACAGAATTGAAATTGATAACCCTGGAGTTCCGCCAGTACCATTAGATGAATTAGAAGGATACCATTTTGCACGCAATAAAATACTTTGCGAAAGATTCCATGATATTGGCTATATGGAGGAATATGGGACAGGTATAACCAAGATGAAAAATTTAATGAAACAACATGGTCTTAGGGTTCCTCAATTTAAAGAGCAAGCAGGATTTTTTAAGGTTATCTTCCCAGGACCAGGAGATAATATCTTGGACTTAGTTGCTAAGATTCCTGAAGATCGAAGAACTGATTTAAGAAAGTTAGGATTAAATAAAAGGCAAATAGAGACGTTAAAATTGATGGTAAACAAGGGGCAAGAATTTAATACATCAACATATTCAAAATATTTTAATGTGGGAACCACAACAGCAAAAAAAGACTTCAAGATATTATTGAAATTTGAATTAATAGAAAAAATAGGGCAAGGACGTGGCACCCAGTATAAAAGTAAACTTTAAAAAGTGTCCGTAAAAGTGTCCGATTAGTGTAAGGAGAAGAAAAGGGACAGAAGATAATGGGGAGGACAAAGTCAACTTAATAACTCAACAAAAACAATAGAGGTCATTGTTGAATTTATTGATTTATTTATGTCGCAGAGGCGCAGGCTCACCTGTCTGCGTGCGGACACGCACAGGCAGATAAGAGAGGGAAGTTGAATTGGTTGACTACTATCCTCTTTAATCCTGACAATCTGCGAAAATCTGCGTCCGATTACCAAACTTTTAATGGAGAAATAACTATGCGGTATAAGATTTTTGTCAGCAGTGTTCAAAAAGAACTAAAAGAAGAACGCAGGGCAATTAAAGATTTTATCTTGAATGATACCCTGCTTTCAGAATATTTTGATGTCTTTTTGTTTGAGGATGCTCCTGCCAAAAGCAAATCAGCCGAAATTGCCTATCTTGAAGAAGTCGGCAAGAGCGATATCTATATCGGCATTCTTGACACAAAGTATGGCAGTGATGCTAAAGATAAAATATCTCCTACTGAAGCTGAGTTTCGCGAGGCAAAGAGATTACATAAAACCATTCTGATTTACATTAAAGACAAAAACAGTGCTAATGACAAAAATCGCGAACAAGGGGTCTTGAGACTTATTAAAGAAATTAGAGATTCAAAAAGCGGGTTTAGTTACAAAAGATTTAGCAATACTGTAGAGGTTACCCGTTTAGTTTATGCAAGTTTGATTGAATTCCTGAAAGAAAAAGGTATTGTTGGTCGTGGTGCTTTTGATAAGCGGATTTGCGAGAACGCTACATTTGCCGATATTGACGAAGAGAAAGTTCGTTGGTTTTTAATGACGGCTAAAGCTGCGCGTAAATATCCTTTAAAACAGGACATACCAGTTGAAGCTGTTTTGACTCATTTGAACCTTATCCGTGGAGGCAAACTAACAAATGCCGCTATACTTTTGTTTGGCAAAACCCCCCATCACTCTTTCATACAGGCTGAAGTTAAATGTTTACAATTTTCAGGGACAGAGGTTAAGAAGCCTTTTGTAAACTACCAGGTTTACAACGGCAATCTATTTGAACAGATTGATAAAGCTTTTGCCTTTGTACTTGGTGCGATTAAATTTCCCGTAATTCAAAAAGCGGGATCAACGCGTTTTCATAGGCCGTATGAAATACCTGAGTTTGCCATTCAAGAGGCAATCGTGAATGCTGTTACGTATCGTAACTATAATAACACTTCCGGTGTGCAGGTGATGGTTTTCGTGGATAGGGTAGAGGTATGGAATTCTGGGAGTTTACCTCCAGAACTTACAGTTGAAGATCTGAAAAAGCCTCATACTTCATTTCCGGCAAATCCTTTTCTTGCCAACACGCTTTATCTTGCTGACTATGCGCAAAGAGCAGGTTCAGGAACGATTGAAATGATTGAGCAATGTAAAGCTCATCACACACCGGAGCCGGAATTTATCTTGATTAGGAACATAGAGTTCAGGACGATTTTGCCCAGGGATATATTTACTCCAGATGTTTTGAATAAGATTGGCTTGAATGAACGGCAGCTAAAAGCCGTGAAATATGTTAAAGAAAACGGCCAAATAAGCAACCACCTTTATCAAGAAATAAATAATACTACAAAACGAACCGCATCTCGAGACTTAACAGCATTAGTATCTTTGGGCGTTTTCATGAAAACCGGAGTTACTGGCAAAGGGACTCTTTATGTACTAAGGGGACATAAAGGGGACAAAGGGGACATTTAGATAATGGGGAACGGCGTTAATTTAATAACTTAACAAGAACAATAGAGGTTGTTGTTTTAGTTTCTTGATTTATTTATGTCACAGAGGCGCAGGCTCACCTGTCTGCGTGCCTGCCTACGCACAGCGTGCAGGCAAATGGACACGCACAGGCAGATAAGATAAGGGAAGTTGAAATTGTTTGACATCATCCTTCTTGCCTGTGCCGTTGGCACGGCAGACAGGTTTAATCCTGACAAAAGTGAATCGGAGCGGTAATTATTATGACAAAAATATCTAAATCACCGTATAAACGATTGGTTAAAGACATCGGTATTTTACTGGCTGAAGGCCGCAGACAGGCGTGTCTCTGTGGTGAATTGAATTTTACAAAGGATGAAAATAGTCAATTATGCATGAACTATCCATTGCTCAGTCTATACTTGATATAGCTGTTGATACAGCTATGAAAAATAATGCAAATAAGATTACTCGAGTTAATCTGAGATTAGGAGAACATGTTTGTTGCAACCATGATTCGCTCAAGTTTGCTTTTTCGTGCATGACTCAGGGTGGTATGGTTGAAGGGGCAGAATTAAATATTACCCAGACAGATAATGACCCATTTGGTCTGGAGATTGAATCAATAGAGGTGGATGAAATTGATGAAGGTAATAACGATAGCAGTCTCGGTTTTGAGGGAAAATGACAGGATCGCTGACGAGAATCGGATTGTTTTTAGTGATAATCATGTCTTTGTAGTCAATATTATGGGCTCACCTGGTGCAGGCAAAACATCACTCTTGCTGAAAACTATTGAGGCATTAAGGCAGGAGGTCAGGATAGGGGTGATAGAGGGCGATATTGCTACCAGCCATGATGCTGAGTTGATCCATGCTACTGGTGTGCCAGTGGTGCAGATAAATACTCAAGGGGCATGTCATCTTGATGCCATGATGATTAAAACAGCTCTTACCCACTTTGACCTGGCTGAGATTGATCTGCTCTTTATTGAGAATGTAGGCAACCTTGTTTGTCCGGCAGGCTTTAGGCTGGGGGAGTCAGCGAGGGTAGTGGTTTCAAGTGTGCCTGAGGGTGATGATAAACCAAAGAAGTATCCTGGCATGTTCAGGGTGGCAGATGTTGTCTTGCTTAACAAGATTGATCTGTTGGATGTCTTTGGGTTTAATATCAGCATATTTAAGGGAGATATGCTCCAGACAAACCATTCTGCCATGATAGAAATATTTGAGGTTTCATGTAGGACTGGGGAAGGGCTTTCAGGGTGGGTTGATTGGCTGAAAAAAGTAATGCTGGCAGCAAACCCGCTGTTGACAGCAGACATTGGCAGTGAGCCTCTCACCGGCTCTGGCAGGTAGTAAGTAGCACAGACATTCTTGTCTGTGCTAATATCTGGTGGAAAAAGGATTGTGGCTTGGTAGGGGTATATCGGGACTTGTCCCTCTACAGAAAGTGGGGAACCAAGACTTGATTGTGATGCAGAGGTGAAGATGATGGATAATCACAGACAAGAATGTCTGTGTCACGGAGAGTTCTTCATCATTCATTCTTTGGGGGGTAGCTATTTGCAGACCAGGGCAAGGATAGAGTTAGAGGGTATTGTTCAAGGGGTTGGGTTCCGGCCATTTGTTCACAGGCTGGCTGAATCATTTCACCTCTCAGGTTGGGTGGCTAATACAAGCAAGGGTGTTGTCATTGAGGTTGAGGGAGACAGGGAAGTGGTGGATGGATTCTATCAGCAGGTATTGGATTCACCGCCACCTATAGCTATTATTATGAGGCAGACAATCGAGTTTTCCCCGGCTGACTCTGCCGGAGTGGCTCACTCTGCCAGAGTGGCTCACTCTGCCGGAGATGCTATCTCGTTTGAGATACGGGATGGCATTATCTGCCCAGATGAGTTCACCCTCATCTCTCCTGATATAGCTATGTGCAATGACTGTTATCAGGAACTCATTGACCCTGACAACAGGCGATACAATTATCCCTTTATTAATTGTACGAATTGTGGTCCAAGGTTCAGCATCATTCAGTCCACTCCTTATGAACGCAAGGGAACAACCATGCGGGATTTTAAGATGTGCCGGGAATGTGAGGCTGAGTATAATGATATTGCTAATAGGCGGTATCATGCTGAGCCAAATGCCTGTCCTAAATGTGGTCCTGATGTATGGCTGTGGAAGGATGAAAGGCTTGAGGCAGATGACCCTATTAGAAAGGCTATTGAGCTTCTAAGGGATGGCAATATCGTTGCGGTGAAAGGGATTGGGGGGTTTCATCTGGCATGTAATGCTATTGATATTGACGCTGTCTCTCGATTGCGGAAGAGAAAACGTCGTGAAAAAGAAAAGCCGTTTGCTGTCATGGTAAAAGATGTTGGCTTAATACAGCGATATTGTGATATTAATGAGCAGGAACGGGATCTGTTGCTTTCAACTGTCAGACCAATTGTCCTACTGAAAAAACTGAAAAAGCTGAAGAAAAGGCAGCCATGCCCCATCTCTGACATGGTTGCTCCAAACAATAGATACCTTGGGGTGATGCTGCCCTATACCCCGCTTCACTATCTTCTAATGGCTGATGAGGGAATGCCTGCCCTGGTAATGACCAGCGGCAATGTCTCGGATGAGCCATTAATCAAGGATAATGATGAGGCAATAGACAGGCTTTCTGGTATAGCTGATTATATCCTCATGCACAATCGGGATATTTATAATCGATGCGATGACTCAGTGGTTCAGGTAATAGGTGGCAAAGAGATGGTTATCCGTCGTGCACGCGGATATGCCCCGTATCCAGTAACGCTTGACATAGAGATAGGCAATGTTCTGGCTGTTGGCTCGGAGCTTAAATCCACATTCTGCTTGAGCCGCAAGAATTCTGCCTTTTTAAGCCAGCACCTGGGCGACTTGAAAGGGTTTGAGACGCTTGAGTTCTTTAAGGAGGCAGTAGGGCGATATAAAAGCCTTTTCCGGATAGAGCCAAAGATTATTGTCCATGATCTGCACCCTGACTACCTCAGCACCAGATTTGCTATGGAATACATGGAATATTTTTGCCTTCAGCCTTCAGCCTTCAGCCTTCAGCCTATCCAGCACCATCATGCCCATATTGCTTCTTGCATGGCAGAAAATGGCGTAGATGAAAGGGTATTGGGAATAGCTCTGGATGGAACAGGCTATGGGACAGATGGACATATCTGGGGCGGGGAGTTTCTTTTGGCAAATTACCATGGGTTTGAAAGAATAGCCCATTTGAGATACCTGCCTATGCCAGGTGCAGATATGGCTGTCAAGCAGCCATGGCGAATGGCAGTAAGTTATTTATATGCAGCTTGTGGTCAGGATATCCCCTTAGAATTTATGGAGAAATGGGACCGGGAAAGGGTGGAGATGATGGTTAAGATGATCCAAAAAGGGTTGAATTCACCCCTTACCTCAAGTGCTGGCAGGTTGTTTGACGCAGTGGCAAGCATTATTGGTCTTATGGATGAGGTGGATTATGAGGCACAGGCAGCCATAGGATTGGAGATGATCGCTAATGAAGGTGAGGATAATGGGTATGACTTTATTATCCATCAAGACAATGAGCCGTGGGTAATAGATACCATCCCTATTATTACTGGTATCTTGAATGATATGAGGTCATTAAACGGGATTCCGTCTATCTCAGCTATTTCGTCCAGGTTCCATAATACCATGATAGCCATTATCCTTCAGGTTTCAAGGCTGATCAGGGAGAGATGGGGGATAAATAAGGTGGCTTTGTCTGGCGGTGTGTTTCAGAATCGATACCTTTTGGAAAGGCTGGAGCCCTTGCTTGAAGGTAATGGGTTTGCTGTTTTTACCCACTCATTGGTGCCTGCAAATGATGGCGGGATTGCTCTTGGGCAGGCAGTGATTGGAGGGAGATGCAGGGAAAGATTAACCACGAAGAGCACGAAGGATGCACAAAGTTCACTAATGTTGCGTCAACCTTAATCTGTCGCATGTAGTAGAGACGCGATTAATTGCGTCTCTACATTGAGAAAAGGCAGGGACAAGCCCTGCAGCTACATTAATAAACCATTCGACACTTGAGACTTAACACGACACTAAGGAAAAACTTCGTATTCTTCATATTCTTCGTGTCCTTCGTGGTTAAACTTCGTATTCTTTGTGGTTAATCTTTCTCGTATTCTACATTTCGAATTTCACATTGCAGGAGGACAAAAAAATGTGTTTAGGCATACCTGTAAAGGTAAGAAAGATTTTAGGCTCTATGGCTGATGTTGAGACTGGAGGGGTAACCAGGCAGGCTTCCATTGCCTTGGTTGAGGATGTAAGGGTAGGGGACTTTGTTATCCTTCATGCTGGATTTGCTATCCAGAAGGTTGACGAACAGGATGCCATAGAGACATTGAGGCTTCTGGAGGAGATTGGAATATGCAATTTGTAGATGAATTTTGTTCTCCAGGATTGGCAAAGGGGTTGGTTGAGGCCATCAATGGGTTGGTAGACAGAGTAGATAGAGTGGATAGAATGGACAAAAAAATTGTCTTGATGGAGGTCTGTGGCACGCATACAGTATCCATCTTCAGGCATGGGATACGAAACCTTCTTGCTCCATCTATCAGGCTTGTTTCTGGTCCAGGATGTCCGGTGTGTGTGACAGATGCCTGGGATATAGATAGTGCTCTATGGCTTTCAATGCAAAAGGATGTTATTCTGGCTACCTTTGGGGATATGATCCGTGTGCCAGGGAGTCAGGCACAAAAAGGCGAGGGAGCAAACTCCCTTGAGAGGCAAAGGGTAGGGGGGGCAGATATTCGAGTGGTCTATTCGGTTCTTGATGCCCTGGATATTGCCAGAAATAATCCAACAAAGAGAGTGGTATTTCTGGGCATAGGGTTTGAGACTACTGCCCCAAGCATTGCCTTGGGTATACGGCTGGCAAAGGAGCAAGGGCTTGACAACTTTTTTGTCTATTCCTGTCATAAACTCATCCCCCCAGCCATGAAAGCCCTGCTTGAATCCGGAGAGGTAAGGATAGATGGCTTTATCTGCCCAGGACATGTCTCAACCATCATTGGTGCCAAACCATATGAGTTTATTGCTGAACAATACCATATTCCATGTGTTATTACCGGGTTTGAGCCAGTAGATATATTGCAGGCTATCTTGATGCTGGTTAAGGCAAGGGATCGGGCAAGAATTGGTGGGCAATGCCCACCCTACAACAAAGATCAGGCAAGGGTAGAGATTCAATACAGTCGAGCAGTGAAGCCTGAAGGAAATGTTGTGGCACAACAGATATTGGCTGAGGTCTTTGAGCCAACTGATGCTGCCTGGCGGGGGATTGGTGTTATCCCTGATTCAGGGCTTAAGATACGGCAGGAATATAGCCAGTTTGATGCAAACATGGCTTTTGAGATACCGCAAACCCATATAGAGACTAATCTATCTGGCTGCATCTGTGGTAAGATACTTCGAGGGATAGCTGTGCCGCTTGATTGCTCGCTTTTTGGGAAGGGATGCAGCCCAGAAGAACCGATTGGTGCCTGCATGGTCTCATCAGAGGGGACATGCGCGGCGTATTATAAATATGTGCGTTACGAATGATAAAAGAGTTGACAAGATGAGGATAGTATGATATTATTTAATGGTTAAAAAATCAGGTGTCTTCTGGTAGATGATACCTGTGGCAAATGCTTACAAAAAGGGGTGTGATGTTTTTGCAGCTAACAATTACAGGAAGGCATATTGAGATTACAGAAGCGATTCGTGCTTATGCAGAGAAAAGGGTAGAGAAACTTAAAAAATATTCTGATGGTCTTTTTGATGTCCATGTGATTATGGAGGTGGGAAAGAAGGGGCAAAGTGTGGAGATAACGCTTAGTGGTGCAGGTTGTAACTTGAATAGCAAGGAAACTACTGCAGACATGTATGAGTCAATAGATAAGGCTGTTGATAAGATGGAGAGCCAGATTAAAAAGCATCGGGAAAAGATTAAGGCACGCAAGACAACGGCCTGCATGATGAAAGAGATTGAGGAAAGTGAGCTGGTTGAAGAGTTAGAAGAAAAAATTATTGGCCGCAGGAAGATTGATGGTAAACCTATCTCTGAGGAAGAAGCAATCATTCATCTTGAAACCACAAAGATGGTTTTCCATGCTTTTATTAATCAAGAAACTGATAGGGTGAATGTGCTTTATTGTTGTGGTGAGGGAAGGTTTAGGTTGTTAGAGTCATAAAGTGAATATGTAAAGCAGTATGAATAGGATGAAATAGGATGAAAGGAGTTTTTTGGAAATGAAGCTATCTAATATGTTGAGTATTGATGTAGTAGATGCTGACCTAAAGGCTAAGGATAAGAATGGGGTTATTGAGGAGTTGGTAGATCTGCTGGTAAAGGCAGGAAAGATTACACAAAGGAAAAAGGTTCTTGATGCAGTTCTTGCAAGAGAAGCTCTGTTGACTACAGGTATTGGGTATGGGGTAGCTATTCCTCATGCTAGATCAGACGATGCTCATAATATTGATGAGGTATTTAATAGGTCTGAGCAGGGTGTTGGTGTGGAAAATCTGATGGAGAAGGCAGATATTGTTGTTGCATTTGGCAGGTCTTCGCAAGGCATTGACTTTAGTGCAGTTGATAATATGCCGGTTCATCTGATTTTCTTATTGGTTGCCTCAGGGGAAAGTACCAGCCTCCATATAAAGGCATTGGCTCGAATATCCAGGCTGCTGAAGCATTATTATATTCGGGAATTGCTTAAAAAGGCAAAGGATGCACAATCAATAATAGATATTATTGAGACAGAGGAAGCTAAACGGATGGAATAGTAAGAAAATGCGGAACTGAGAATGCGGAATGTGGAATTCTAAAATTCCGCATTCCGCATTTCTTTTAGGATGTGGTTATGGCAAGCTTAACTATTGATAATATGATCAGGGATGAAACATTAGGAATAAAGTTTGATGTTGTAGCCGGTTATGAGGGATTGGATCGGGAGATAGTTGCTACAGATATTAATCGTCCCGGGCTGGCATTGGCTGGATATTTTGCTTTTTTTGGTGCCAGAAGGATTCAGGTTCTTGGAAAAGGGGAGATATCTTATATTAATAGCCTTGACCCATGGGCAAGACGAGAGATATTAAAAAAGATATTTGAGTTTGATATCCCCTGTTTTATTACTACCTGGGGGATGGAGTTATCAACAGATTTGCTGGACATAGCAGATGAATATCGTGTCCCCATTCTTCAGACACAATTGTCTACAGGGGTGATTACCACATTATTGTCTCTTTATCTGGGAAGGATATTTGCTCCAGAAGAGAATATCTCAGGTGGACTGGTTGATATTTATGGGGTTGGTGTGCTGATTATGGGAGAAACCGGGGTAGGGAAGAGTGAATGTGCCCTGGATTTGGTTGAACGCGGTCATCGATTGATTGCTGATGATGTGGTAATTGTTAAACGGCTTGGCAACAGCCTTGTTGGTTCGTCTCCAGATATGATAAGGTATCATATGGAGGTGCGTGGGCTTGGGGTTATTAATATTCGGGAAATGTTTGGTGTATCTTCAGTATGCCATCATAAAGAGATAGAGTTAATTATCAAACTTGAGGTATGGGGAAAGACAAAAAAGATAGAACGACTTGGGATTGAAAGCCTGACAGAAGAGAAGCTGGGTATAACCTTGCCTATGGTAATTATCCCTGTTAAACCGGGTAGAAATATTTCGGTAATTGTTGAGGTAGCAGCCATGAATCAAAGGCTGAAAAAATTAGGGTATCATTCAGCATCGGAACTGGATCAAAAGGTGGCAGAAGAAATACGAAGATCGGCTATAGATGTGTGAAGTGGTTGTTTGGATGGTATGTGTAATTTGTAACAGTTCAGCTAACCGCAGAGATGCAGAGAAAAATTTAAAGTTTATTTTGCATCTTTGTTTTTGAAACTTGTAATACAAACACTCTTCATAGGCAGATTCTAAAAGGACTGGGCCAAGTGTCCTGTGTATTTCAATTGCTGCACCAAGAGTTCCATCGGTGAAGCAATTACAGATGAAAAAAACAAAAAAAGATAAGCCAGTAGTAAAATTTATTATTGTCTCTGGACTCTCTGGTGCAGGGAAGAGTCAGGCTCTCAAGTGTTTTGAAGACATGGGATTTTTTTGTGTAGATAACCTGCCGACAACCCTTATCCCAAAGTTTGCAGAACTCTGCGTTCAAAGTATGGGGACAATGAACAATGTTGCCTTGGGGATTGATGTGCGTGAGGCTGATTTCTTTGAGCAGCTGTTTGAAACCCTGCGCATACTTTCTGAGAATCATATTGAATACAGGGTTGTTTTCTTAGAGGCTTCTAATGATGTCTTGATTAAGCGATACAGTGAAACAAGACGGCCGCATCCGCTTAATACAAAAGGAAAAACCATCTTAGATGATATTATGACTGAACGCAAAAAGATTGAATCACTGAAAGAACGAGCAGATTTAGTGGTTGATACCTCACATCTTAATGTCCATGAATTACGCAATACCCTTACAGAAAGATTTAGCCGTTTTACCAAAGAGAGGAAATTGACAATCTCCCTTATATCATTCGGATATAAATATGGCATTCCGCCAGATGTTGATCTGCTTTTTGATTTAAGATTTCTTCCCAATCCTAATTATGTTGAAGAGCTTCATTCCCTTACTGGAAATGATAAGGGTGTCAGGGATTATATTCTGAAATTCCCTATAACCCATAAGTTTTTAGAAAAACTGTTTGGATTGATAGAGTTTCTTATCCCTCAATATATTGCAGAGGGCAGGTCGTATCTAACCATTGGGTTTGGATGTACTGGCGGCAGGCATCGTTCGGTTACTCTCTGCAATTTATTCGTTGATTTTATTAAAGAAAGTGCATTTAATGTTAATCTGACAATCAAGCATCGGGATAGTCAGAGGTAGTATGTGTTTAGCGTCTCTGTACATAATTAATTAACAATTCACAATTCATAATTCATAATTGACAATTAATACTTGAGGTGGTCAAAAGTGGCAAAAAGGATTAATAATTGTGAATGGTGAATGGTGAATTTCAGCACTATCATTTGTGAAGTTATCTGTTTTGCACGCTAAACACATCCCTTAAACCTTTTTCAAAAAGGCGGTACCATGACCATAGATGAATTACGCAAGGAAATAAATAGAATAGATGGAGAGATGCTGACTCTGCTGAATAATCGGGCAATGTGTGCTCGGCAGATAGGGGAGCTGAAACAGAGGGATGGGCTTGTAACCTATCATCCGGCAAGGGAAGAGGAGATATATCGCCGTTTGATGGCTGACAATCCTGGTCCGCTGCTGCCTGAGTCGATTCGGGCTGTCTATGCTGAAATAATCTCTGCCTGCAGGGGAATAGAAAGCCCGCTCAAGGTGGTGTATCTTGGTCCTGAGGCAACATTTACCCATATGGCTGCCAGAGGAAAGTTTGGCTCATCCGTAGAGTTTGTGCCTGTTGCCTCTATTTCAGATGTGTTTATAGAGGTAGATAAAAAAAGGGCAGATTATGGTGTTGTGCCTATAGAAAATTCAACCGAAGGGGTGATTACCCATACCCTGGATATGTTTATCGAATCAAACCTAAAGATATGTGCAGAGATCCTTCTCGAAATCTCTCAATGCCTTCTTTCCAAGTCATCCCTTGAAGGGATAAAACGGGTTTATTCCCATCCCCATGCCTTTGCTCAGGTTCGAGGGTGGCTTAAGTCTAATCTGCCTGATGTAGAATATATTGAGGTTTCAAGTACTGCTGAGGCATCAAGAAGGGCATCTATAGAGCCAAATTCAGCAGCCGTAGGCAGTGAACTGGCTGCTCAGGTCTATTTCTTAAATATCCTGGCTAAGGGGATTGAGGATAGGGTAGACAATTATACCAGGTTTTTGATTGTCGGCTATCCTTCAGTTAGTCGTTCTGGAAATGACAAGACATCAGTCATGTTTTCGGTTAAAGACAGGGTTGGAGCCCTTCATAATATGCTTTCACCATTTGCTAAGTATAATGTTAATCTAACCAAGATTGAATCCCGACCATCAAAAAATACCATCTGGGAATATATCTTCTTTATTGATATAAAAGGTCATGTCGAGGATGATAATGTTAAAAAGGCAATAGATGAGCTGCAAAAGGATTGCCTTTATCTAAAGGTGCTGGGGTCGTATCCAGTGGCGAGTTGATAATGCAAATTTCCATATTAGCTGTATTAGCCATATGTATCAGTGGTGATCTTATATATTCAGGAATTACCAAACATCGTTCAAAAGAATGGGAAAAAGGTATCCAGCGGGATGCTGACGGTATTCGCTGTGGATGTCGTGAATTTAATGTAGGGACAAGTGATACTGCTCTTTTATTGATTCATGGCTTTGGTGATGCACCGTCTGTCTATCATAAATTTGCTTCATCCCTGGCAGAGATGGGATTTAGCTGCCGGGTGATGCGTTTGCCTGGATTTGCCAGCTCGATGGATAAATATTCTAAAACAAGCCTGACACTATGGCTGCAAGCATTGCATGAAGAGGTTGAAATACTTCGGCAAAAACATAAACAGGTATGGATTATAGCTCACTCACTGGGTGGGGCAATTAGTATCCGATACTTGTTGGATAATCCACAAAAAGTAGACGGCATTGTCTTATTAGCACCACTAATCGAGGTTTCCAATCAGCGAAGCCCTATCTTATCTGCCCATGCATGGCATAACATTGGAAAGCATTGTTTGCTTTTTACAAAGATATTTGAAGATTGTTTTCCTGTAGATGTCCACGATCCCTCAGCCAGGGATCAAATGCTTTGCGACCGATTTATCCCACGAGTGATATATAATGAGATGTTCAAACTCTTAAACAGTATCCATGATAGATCCAGGGAGTTAACCCTTCCATTGCTAATGGTTTTATCAAAAGAGGATGTTGTCGTAGATTCTAAAATTGCGGAGCGTTTTTACCAGCAAGTAGCATCACCATGTAAAAAAATCCTATTTCTTGAGAATTCAGGGCATACTATCCCGGTTGATTACGGATGGAAGGATGTTGTTTCTACGATTTCATCGTTTATTCGAGGTTCAGGTCAAGAGGGGATGTAGGCTGGGATAGTAAAACTGTATGCTTTTCTCTGCTGAGGGCTTCATGAATACTACCAACTTTCAATTAGTCTCCCCATTTTCCCCTGCTGGTGATCAGCCAGAGGCAATATCCAGATTGGCTGCTGGATTGGAGCAGGGGCTAAAGGACCAGATCCTGCTTGGTGTTACTGGTTCAGGTAAGACATTTACCATTGCCAATGTCATTGACAGGGTAAATAGACCCACGATGGTTATTTCCCACAATAAGACCCTTGCTGCCCAGCTCTATAATGAGCTTAAAAGCCTGTTCCCTCATAACGCTGTCTGCTATTTTGTCAGCTACTATGACTACTATCAGCCAGAGGCGTATCTGCCGGCAAGCGATACCTACATTGAAAAAGATTCAGCCATTAATGATGAATTAGACCGACTGCGGCTGGAGGCTGCCTGCACGCTGATCTCTCGAAGGGATGTGATCATTGTTTCCAGTGTTTCCTGTATCTACAATATCGGCTCACCGCAGGAGTATAAGGATGCCTATCTTCTGGTTCAAAAGAAAGGTATGGTCAGTCGGGAAGTGATCCTGAAGAAACTGGTTGAGATTTATTATGAACGCAATGATATTGATTTTAGTCGTGGAAAATTTCGTGTTCGAGGGGATACCATTGAAGTATTTCCATCATACAGCCAGACTGCTCATCGGATTGAGATGTTTGGGGATGAGATTGAACGGATAAGTGAAATTAATCCTATCAGCGGTCAGAGGATCAGGGAGCAGGACGCACTGCTGGTTTATCCGGCAAAACATTTTGTTACCACCAGACCAAGGATTGAAAGGGCAATCCTATCCATTGAGCAGGAATTAAAAGAAAGGCTGATCGAACTGCATGCAAAGAATAAGCCATTAGAGGCTCAACGCTTAGAATCAAGGACAAGATATGACCTGGAATTGATCAGAGAAACTGGAGGCTGTCGTAGCATCGAAAACTATTCCCGTCACTTTGATGGCCGTCTGCCAGGGGAAAAGCCATGGACATTGATTGATTACTTTCCAGATGATTTTCTCCTTGTTATCGATGAATCCCATGTATCTATGCCTCAGATTAGGGCTATGTATGCCGGGGATCTGGCCAGAAAACAGAACCTTGTTGAGTATGGGTTTCGCCTCAAGTCAGCCTATGATAATCGACCGTTAAGATTTCATGAATTTGAACAGCTCATGCCTCAAACCATCTATACCACAGCCACACCAGGTCAATATGAATTGGATAAAAAACCACAGATTGTAGAGCAGATTATCAGACCAACTGGATTGATTGATCCATTGATAGAGGTAAGGCCAACAAAGGGACAGATTCAGGATCTAATGGATGAGATGAGCCTGCATATTCAGGCTCAGCATCGGGTATTGATTACTACCCTGACCAAAAAGATGGCTGAGGATCTGGCTGATTACATGGCTAAGAAGGGGCTGCGTGTCAGGTATCTTCATTCAGAGATAAAAACATTGGAACGAGTTGAAATCCTGCGGGATTTAAGACAGGGCAAGTTTGATATATTGGTAGGCATAAACCTCTTGCGGGAGGGGCTGGATCTGCCTGAGGTCTCTCTGGTGATTATCCTTGATGCAGACAAGGAAGGGTTCTTGCGTTCAGAGTCATCACTGATTCAGGTGATTGGAAGGTGTGCCAGAAATGTAAAGGCTAAGGTGGTGATGTATGCTGATACCATTACTGGCTCTATGCAGAGGGCAATAGACGAAACCAACCGCCGCCGAAGCATTCAAATGGAATATAATAGAATACACGGCATTACCCCTCAAACCATCAAGAAAGAAATATCCGAGACACTCCTGCCGCAATCAGTAAAAGAAGCAGGTGTAAAATATGAGGTCAAGGGTGATAAGCTGGCAGTTATCAAAGAGCTGGAAAAAGAGATGTTCGAGGCCGCAGAACGGATGGATTATGAGTATGCAGCTGTGTTAAGGGATGAGATTTCAGGGATGAAAAACAGGGATGAGGAAGGAAATGGCAGTTTCAACTATCTAACCAATCTGCCCATCCATCAGGCAAAGCCTGAACACCAATAACTCCATAACGATAGAGCTTAGTCGGCTATCCTGACTCTTCAGGCTGATATCTGTTTCAAGAAGAAGCTCAAATGCCTTTTTCAGGGATTGCTCATCATGGAGCTTTGATTGAGTGAGGAATGAAGCCTGTTGTTTGTCGAATTTAACATCTAAAATTGGCCAGATCTCGATTAAAGACATCCTTTGTTCCTGAAGGAGTTTCAGCTTAAAGATGATTCGCAGGTGTCTGGTGATCATAAAGAGTATCTTTACTGGCTCTTCTTTTTGGGATAACAGTTTGTTCAATGCCTTTATTGCCTGCTGTGTCTTCTTCAAACCAATAGCATCCATAAGCTCAAAGATACTGGCCTCTCTGTTTTCACTTGTTACCTCAAGCACATCAAGAGCCTCAATGCGTTCCTTTTTCCCGACATAGAGGCATAGCTTTTCTATCTCTGATTTCAATTCCAATAACCCTGTGCCTGTTCTGGAGATAAGGACAGAAGTGGCATCTGAGGCTATCTTTTTTTCATACCCCTGCACCTGTTGCTGAATCCAGGCACTAACCTCTGATTCATAAGGTGAGTAAAAGTTTACTATTTCACATCCGCCAGGACCAGCACCCTTTTCTGTCTTATCGGCAAGGAGGATCAAGCATGTATGTGATACCGGTGATTTCAGGTAAGGGGTTAATTGTTTCTTAACCTCTGCTGAAAGCTTAGAGAAGTTTTTAACAATGATCAGCTTTTTCTTTGCTCCAAACGGCATGGCTTTGCAGGTATTGATTATTGTTGAGGCAGAAGCACTATCACCATAAATTGTTTGGAAATTAATCTCAATAGAATCAGTAGGGCTGAACAATTGCCCCTTGATAATCGCAATACATTCTTCCTTGAGATACTCCTCTGGACCAGCAAAAAGATAAACAGGCAGGATATTAGATTTTTTTAATTCAGGGAGAAGGGACTTGTATGTTAGCATGAAAACTCCTTATCCTCATCCAGCACGTTCAAAACGTTTCCAAATCCTCTATGAACTTCGTAACAAAAAACAATGATGAATACATCTTCTCCCCTCCAGAAAACAGACTTCTCTCATGGGAGGGTAACTAATATTATCATATATCTACGTTTTTTTCAACTGATTTTTTATTTCTTCTCTCAAAAAACCTTGAACATCGAGTTATATTAAAAAATACTTGCTTTTTTAATTTAGTTGTGGTATGATAAGAAAAGGAGAAGAGAGATGGTTACGACAGTAGAGAGATAAGAAAGAGATTGGAAGATGTATTTGAAGTGAGGGGCAGGCAATGGTACTTGCCGATGTAATCGCAATCTCCTGTGATGAGCTTGTGAAAATGCGTGATTTTAATGAACTCAAAGGACTTGTAAAACAAAAGGAGGGAGAAGTATATGGAAAATCTTAAACCAATCAATATTCTTTTAGTTGAGGATAACGAAGATGATATCCTCATTATTCAACGGGCATTTAAGAAGGTAAAATTGACAAATGAACTCTATATCGTTCGAAATGGTCAGGATGGGTTAGATTACATCTTCCATGAGGGAATGTATGCAGAAAACAAACCGCCTACGCCAGGACTTGTCCTTTTAGATATTAATATGCCTAAATTAAACGGATTCCAGGTATTGGAAAGGATTAAGGCACACCCTGTTCACAAGGTTATCCCGGTTGTTATGCTGACCGTCTCGGACAGAGACGAGGATATTGCCAGAAGTTATCAGAATGGTGCTGTTTCATATATTACCAAACCAATGAATTTTGAGGATTTTGTTACTGTTATTGAACGGTTTGAAATCTATTGGTCATTGGTCTCAAAGATACCAGAGGTGAGGTAAAAAGGTCAAAAGAATTATCAATTATTAGATAATTGGTAACTACTCAGCTATTGTTATTTTACACACATTTTGAATCAACAAAAATGTTCAACCTGTGCAATTAAGATTAATCTACAGATTGCAACATAATTGCACAGGTTGAGTTATTATGTTTTAATCACTAAGGGCTTAAGAAAAAATATCTTGTTTGATTTATCCCATGTTTGCCACTTAATCTTACCCAAAAGTCTACAACTTATTGTTGCACAAAGAGTTAATTTTTTTTGACCTTCTAAATTACGTCTAATGAAAAACTTCTTGACAAACCATAACTATTGATGTGTAATAGTATTATTAAATTTAAGCTACGTCTAAGGGGAGGGGGCTATGGATTTATCAGAACTTCATCTTCATTGGAGAGAAAGTACGTATAAGGGGAATAAATACCGTTTCTACAGTCTTGCTCGACAGGCTGTTACGGAATAAGAATTTGGCACGAGAAGCACACAACATGTTGGGTCAAATCTACTGTTGCCCACCATATACGGTATGCCGTTGTCGCTGGTTTTGCATTCTGTA
>DYDG01000049.1 GCA_020717845.1 Marinifilum sp.
TAATCAGGGCAGGCACAGGGGCCTGCATCAGGGCAGGCACAGGGGCCTGCCCCTACGAGAAGGATAATCCCATGCATGTGGTTGTGCCTAATCCAGAACCCATCAACAAACCCAGGAATAATATCGTGATCGCCAGAGTGACTACATATTCTCTTAGCCAATTTCAGACACCACCCTTATGCAACGCTCACCCTTTCAAAATGAATCTGGCATTAATACAACATTTTCAACACATTAGCCAGTGTAGCCTTCATTTCCTTTCGTGGGACAACCATATCAAGCAATCCATGTTCAAGCAGGAATTCAGAGCGTTGGAAGCCTTCAGGCAGTTTTTGTCCAATGGTTTGTTCAATTACCCTTGGCCCTGCAAAACAGATCAAAGCCTTTGGTTCAGCGATGATAATATCAGCCAGGGTCGCAAAACTGGCTGTTACCCCACCGGTTGTAGGGTGTGTCAAAACTGAGATATAGGGTATTCCTGCTTCAGACAGTTTGGCGATAGAGGCTGAGGTTTTTGCCATTTGCATCAAAGACATTGTCCCTTCCTGCATCCTTGCCCCGCCAGAGGCACAAAATATCACCAGCGGCAGATTTTCTTTAATACACTCGTCCACAGCCAGGGCTATCTTTTCGCCCATCACAGAGCCCATACTTCCACCCATAAAATCAAAGCAAAGTATTCCAGCAATAACCCTGTATCCATGAATATTTCCCTTAACCGTGATAATGGCATCTAAAAACCCTGTCTTTTTTTGAGCATCTTCCAACCGCTGAGAATAAGCCTTGCTATCTACAAACCCAAGAAAATCCACAGATTTAATCCCCTGATTAAATTCCTCAACCCCTTCATCCATAATAAGTTTCAATCGTTCTTTAACCCCGAGTC
Source organism: Marinifilum sp. (assembly GCA_020717845.1). Lineage (GTDB taxonomy): Bacteria > UBA9089 > CG2-30-40-21 > CG2-30-40-21 > CG2-30-40-21 > CG2-30-40-21. Next base: position 887 of record DYDG01000049.1, read on the forward strand.
TGGCATGATAGTTACATTCTGGGCAGACCATCTGGCTTGCATGCCAGTCTTTTTTATAGACAAGCTCACCGCATTCATCGCACTTTATCCACAACCCTTCCGGTGTTTCTATCTTTTTCTTAGGCAAAGGGATAGTAGCATATTTCGGTTTTCTAAAAAGCATTATTTTCTCCTATATCAAGAAGATAGGCAAACATTTCGTTCTGATACCCGATACCTGATACCTATTACAAAGATATACTACCATCTTATTAGAAAATTGTCAATAAGAATTTTCTTGACTTATAGCAACTTTCAGTGTAAAATCTAAGTTATAATGAAAAAGCACAAGAACCCTCTGCCAACGGCAGATATAATTATTGAATTACAGGATAGGGGCATTATCCTGATAAAGAGAAAAAACCCACCTTATGGCTGGGCAATCCCTGGTGGATTTGTGGAGTATGGGGAAAGCATGGAGCAGACGGCTGTCCGAGAGGCAAAGGAGGAGACAGGGCTTGATGTCCACCTTATCTGCCAGCTTCATACATATTCTCATCCTGACCGTGATCCGAGACATCATACCATTACAACGGTGTTTGTAGCTCAGGCAAACGGAGAGAACGGAGAGCCAGTGGCAGGCGATGATGCAGCAGATGTGGGGATATTTGGGAAAGATAATCTTCCTGATGATATTGCCTTTGATCATCGAGGGATTTTAGCGGATTATTTTCAGAAATTCACCACGAAGACACGAAGAAATGATGTAGTGAGCACCTTCAGGTGCGTCTCTACAATTATCATACGGGTAATGCGTCAGTGAACGGGGGGAAGGTCGATGTTATCATAGACAACGAAATATGTAATTCCCCCTTAATAAAGGGGGTTAGGGGTTAGTCCCCCTTAATAAAGGGGGTTAGGGGGTTGTTTAGCCTCAATAGATAGATAAAGAAGTCTCTTTCCCCCAATTCACTGACGCATTACTCATACGGGTCTGAAGACCCTCACTACAGACTACAACAAGGAGGTTATTAAAGATGTCTACTCAACGAGTAATCTTGAAAAAGGATGTTCCTGGTCTTGGGAAGGCTGGGGATGTAAAAACAGTGGCTGAGGGTTATGCCAAGAATTTTCTATTTCCAAAGGATCTTGTCCTGCCAGCAACAACAGGCAATGTTAAATCCCTTGAGGATAAAAAGAAACGGGTTGCCTCGCTTGCAGCTAAGGAAAAGGAAACAGCCGTAGATTTTGCTGAAAGGTTGAAAGGTATTACCCTTATCGTAAAAAAGAAGGCTGGTGAGGGTGAAAAGCTCTTTGGGTCAGTGACTACAGATGATATTGTCTCAGCCTTAATGCGGCATAAACTAAAGGTAGAAAAGAAGATGATCAGCCATGACCCTATAAAATCACTGGGAGAGCATACGGCAAGCATCAAACTTTGTAAGGGAATATTAGCCACGGTTAAGATCATGGTGGAAAGAGAATAAATGGTAGCACAGACATCCCTGTCTGTGATTTTACATATACAGGCTGGAAGCCTGTTCTACCATGCTTAGAGGAGTAACTATATGCCAGTAGAAAAAATACCGCCTCAATCAATAGATGCAGAGATGTCTATGCTTGGTGCTATGCTTATGGATAAGGATGCCATTGGCAGTGCCATAGAATCAATTGAGGATGACTATTTTTATCGGGATGTCCACAGAAAAATATATCAGGCCATTATCTCTCTTTATGAGAAGAATGAACCTGTAGATATTATTACCTTATCTACGCAATTGCAGCATAACAATGAGCTGGCATCTGTTGGCGGTGCGGTTTATCTGACCACACTCTTAAATAGCGTTCCAACTGCAGCCAACATAGAGTATTACGCTAAGATTGTTCAGGACAAGGCATTGTTGCGAAAGCTGATAAATGTTGCTACAGGCATTGTCTCTCTGGGGTATGAGGGTGGGGATGATGTTTCTTTGATACTTGATCAGGCTGAACGGATGATATTTGATGTTGTCCAGAAGAAGATAAGCCGTGAGTTTGTGCCGCTTGAAGCCATGCTTCATGACAGTTTTGAGATGATTGAAAAGCTTTCTAATCGGAAGGAGCATGTTACTGGTGTGCCGAGTGGTTTTGTGGATCTGGATAATTATACCTCAGGATTTCAGCCGTCTGACCTTGTAATCATTGCCGGCAGAACATCTATGGGGAAAACAAGCTTTGCCCTTAATGTAGCCATGAATGCGGCCATAAAGGCAAAGGTGCCAGCAGGAATATTCAGCTTAGAGATGAGTAAGGAGCAATTGGTGCAAAGAGTATTGTGTGCTGAGGCAAGGGTTGATGCCAGTAAGCTCCGCACAGGCTACCTGAGTGAGTCTGATTGGCCAAAACTGACCACAGCAGCCGGGGTATTAGCTGAGGCACCTATTTATATTGATGATACCCCTTCCCTTTCTGTTCTTGAGATACGGGCAAAGGCTCGCCGGCTTAAGGCAAGGCATAATGTTGGATTGATTATCGTAGATTATTTGCAGTTAGTTAGAGGAACGACAACTCGTGGTGACAACAGACAGCAGGAGGTTTCTGAGATCTCCAGATCATTAAAGGCATTAGCCAGAGAGGTATCTGTGCCAGTTATTGCCCTGTCCCAGCTCTCACGAGCACCAGAGGCAAGAACAGACAAAAAACCAATGCTCTCAGACCTTAGAGAGTCTGGAGCTATTGAACAAGATGCTGATCTGGTGATGTTTGTTTACCGGGAAGAGTATTATAAACCAACAGAAGAGAATCAGGGTGTTGCTGAAATTATTATCGGGAAGCAAAGGAATGGCCCCACAGGCACAGTAAAATTGGCATTCCTGAATCGCTTTACCAGATTTGAAAACTTAGAAAGGGTGAAGGAATAAAAGTGTGGGATATTTAGTTGAACGAATCGGAAAAAAAATAATTGCCGGACTGGATGAATTGGGACGAATAACCTCCCTTCTGCAACAAATCATTGTTCAGGGATTAAAAAAACCATTTAATACCAAACACTTTGTCCAGCAAATGGTTAAGATTGGCGTGGATACCCTGCCTATAGTCAGCCTGATGTCTATATTTGTGGGCATGGTTCTTGGGTATCTGGCATACCTTCAGTTTAAGATAGTAGGGCTGGAAATGTATACTGGCAGCCTTGTCGCTGCATCCCTGACCATGGAGCTTGGGCCGGTTCTGACCGCTATCATTGTTTCAGGAAGGATTGGTTCATCAACAGCCGCAGAGATAGGCACGATGAAGGTTACAGAACAAATAGATGCCTTGCGAACCATGGCTACTGACCCAATTAAATACCTGGCTGTTCCCAGATTCTATGCAGCCTTGATCATGCTTCCAATACTGACTGTATTCGCTGATATTATCGGTATGTTTGGCGGATACATGATCGGTGTCTGGAAGTTTGGGATACGTCACCAGATATATATCCAGAAAAGCATCGATTTCCTTGACCCTATTGATATTATAAATGGACTGGTGAAAACCATTATCTTTGGCGGATTGATGATTACCATTAGCTGTTACAAGGGGTTTACTGCCAGCGGTGGAGCAGAGGGCGTGGGACAGGCTACTACCTCTGCGGTTGTGCTTTCAATCATGACCGTGCTTGTTTCAGATTATTTGCTGACAATGATATTGTATTGAAAGAGGTTGAAGTAGGCTGAAGGCTCTGCATCTTCCCTGAAAGCCTTCATCCTTCAGCCTACTAAAAGGTGGCATACCATGATTAACATTATTGATGTCTGGAAGGGTTTTGGTCCCAACAAGGTGTTAAAGGGAGTAACCCTGAAGATAGAAAAGGGACAGACAATGGTTATTATTGGACGAAGCGGGTGCGGGAAGAGTGTGCTCTTAAAGCATATCATTGGCTTGATGAAGCCTGAACGGGGAAAGATAGAGGTATTTGACAATGATATTACCCGAATAAATGAACAGGGTATGCAGACAATCAGGAAAAGGTTTGGCATGTTATTCCAGGGGGCAGCTCTTTTTGATTCCTTGAATGTGGCAGAGAATGTAGGCTTTTTTCTGTTTGAGCATACGAATATGAAAAAAAACGAGATAATGAGGATAGTTTCAGAAAAGTTGAAACTGGTTGGATTATCAGGTGTTGAACATCTAATGCCGTCAGACTTAAGCGGCGGAATGAAAAAACGGGTAGGACTGGCAAGGGCAATAGCTGCTTCACCTGAGATTATTATGTATGATGAGCCAACCACAGGGCTTGATCCAATCCTTGCAGCTAATATTAATAAATTGATCAAGGAATTGCAGAATAAACTCTCTTTAACATCCATAGTCGTAACCCATGATATGACCTCAGCCTATGCTATTGCTGACCGTATGGCCATGATCTATGATGGGAAGATTATTGAGGTTGGAACACCTGAGGAGATAAGAAATACCAGTAACCCTATTGTCCAGCAGTTTATTACTGGAAGTGCTGAGGGGCCAATTATTAGTGATTAATAGCCCAACATTCTATAATGAGGAGACAAATATGCAACAAGAATTAAAGATAGGTATAGTAGTTGCTGCAGCTATTATTATTGCTGGAATAATGATTACCCTTGCCGGAGGACGGAGCTTTTATCGTCAAGGGTATCAGCTAAGAGTGCATTTTGATTATGTCAGCGGGTTAGAGATCGGCGCACCAGTAAGATTGGCAGGTATGGAGATTGGAGAGGTGCGGGATTTGCGATTGGTTGGCAATCAAATTGAGACTACTATCTGGGTAGAATCAAGTGCAAAAATTCATTCTGATGCAAGGGTAACTATAAACTCTCTCGGGATTGTAGGTGAAAAATATATAGAGATTACTCTGGGGAAAAAGGGAAGATTATTAAAGAATAATGACTCTATAACTGGAGAAAACCCTGTTAATGTAGAAGAGGTTCTGATGCGTGGCGAAAGGATAGTAAAGATGCTGGATTATCAGGTGAAATTCTTGGAAAAGGTGCTGTTTAATGGCCAGACTGCATGGGAGGAGGTATCAGGCATTATTCACAACCTGTCAGAGATTACAAAGGATACAAATGACTTGATAAAAAACAATAAGCAGGATATTTCCTTAAGCATTCGTAATTTTAATAAGCTTTCCACGACACTGGAGAAAACCGTAGATGAAAACAGGAAAGAGCTGCAGAATGTGACCGGAGAACTCAAAAAAGCAACAAAAAACCTGAACACAGCTATTCTCAATACAGATAAGGGACTAAATAAATGCCTCACAGAATTTTCCACAGCTGCCTCAAACTTCTCTAATATCTGCAAAAAGATTGATGAAGGAAACGGCAGCCTTGGAAGGATAATAAAGGATAAGAAGATAGCTGATGATCTGTCAGAAACAACCAATAACCTTAAGCTGTTGAGTGAAGACCTGAAACAGCATCCATGGAAGATAATGAAGCCAAAAGAGGAGAAGCATCAAGGCAAGGGGAAATAGGATGCTGCCCGATATAAATGGAAAAGATTCTAATGTCAATCTATGACAGCTTACATAAGGCATTTGGCCCCAGGCATTGGTGGCCTGGTGAGACACCCTTTGAGGTAGCTATCGGAGCAATCCTTACCCAGAACACAGCCTGGACAAATGTAGAAAAGGCGATTAACCGATTAAAGGAACACAACCTGCTTACAGCTGAACATATCAGGGATATTGATACAAATCTGCTTGCTGAAATGATCCGTTCCTCAGGGTATTACAATCAAAAAGCAAAAAAACTGAAGGCGTTCATTGATTTCCTGTTCTCAAGGTATGAAGGCAGTATGGAAAAGATGGCTGAAACAGAGATGTGGGCATTAAGGCATGAACTCCTGCAAATAAATGGTATCGGCATGGAAACCGCTGATTCCATTATCCTTTATGCCTGCTATAAACCTATCTTTGTTGTAGATGCCTATACCCGCCGATTCCTCATTCGCCACAACCTTATCAAAGAGGATAATCCATCGGACATAAGCTATACCCATATTCAAAAATTATTTATGAACAACCTGCCGCCTGATATAACCATCTACAATGAATACCATGCCCTGATTGTCCAGCTGGGTAAGGAGCTGTGCAGCAAGAGGGATCCAGACTGTAGCCCTTGCCCGCTTATCAACTTGCTCACTCTCTCATAAAATTGAATAACTGAATATTCGATATAACAATCGACAGGCTGTTACGGAATGCAAAAACAGCGACAATGATATACCATATGGTGGACAACAGTAAATTTGACCCAACATATTGTGTGCCTCTCGTGCCAAATTCTTATTCCGTAACAGCCTGTCGAGTAAGCAGTCCGACGATTTACAAATGGATAGAGAAGGCATTGGCTATGGGAACAGATGAGGGACTGAAAGACAAATATCATCGTTCCAGAGAACCTGTGATTACTCCAGAAGCAAAGGCTTAGGTGATAAATCTTGCCTGCAAGAAACCGACAGATTTTGATTATTCGGATTTTACAAATTATCTAAAAAATATGTTGACATTTTGATAATCGTATGGTATTCTTTTAATAGAGAGGAAATAAAGAGGGAAGATGATAATTTCCCCTGCTCTGCACGTGATGCATGATGTTATTTTGTTTCAGTACCTATTTGAAAGGAAGTTCCAAAAACTTTGAATGCGGATTGTTTGCTGTCCATTATGACAGTCAAACAGAGAACCATTCAAGGGAACATCCATTAATGTTGACAGGTTTCAAGAGCTCATGTCACACGGCAATAGCGGGGTATTGTAGATTAAAAGCCATGGATGTTTTTCATCCATGGCTTTTTTATATTTGATCAAAATTATCGTAAATGCAGTTTACCTTTCTCATAATAATATTGTGCCTCTTCCATTTGCCCCTTTTGTTCATACAACATACCAACTACATGATAGACATCACCCTTTTTGAGGTCATTCTCTATCTCATCCATAATATTTAATGCCTCTTTATAATGAAAAATTGCCTGATCATACTCACCCATTCTGTCATAAGACAAACCCATAATAATATGGCTCTGAAGGATGAGTTTCATATCCCCTACGTCCTTGCCAATCTGAGCGTTTTTTTCTGCATACTCAATGGCTCTGTCCCATTGATTCCTTTGCTGACAACTTTTAGCCAGATTAAGATAAACCGTATCCCATTTCTTCAATTTTTTTTCACACCCTCTTTTATCAAGACACAAAAGCGTTTTCTTGCTTTTTCCTGCTAATATTAATACTTATCGGCAATACTATTGGTTTAACTTTAGAGAAACATCAAGTCAGACAGGTAATCTGTAGGCTATAGGATCAGGTATCAGCCAGAAGCAGAATCGTAATATTTGTGGTCTATACCTGACACCTGCTAAACTTGTAGACAGCAACCTATTTCCCAACACAAAATCTTGAGAATACAACATCCAGAACGTCCTCTGTGGTTGTTTCTCCTGTGATTATGCCCAGATGAAGCAAGGCGTCACGAAGGTCTACAGCGATAAGCTCCAGGGATGGGTTAGTCTTAAGGGTGTTTTGGGTGTTTTGTGCCTGCAGGATGGATAATCGTGATTTTCGCAAGGCATCTATATGTCGGACACTACTTACCATTGCCCCTTCACTAATTCTTATCTGTCCATCCAGCAGCAACCCTTTGATTGCATCCCTTAATCCCTCCAGTCCATCTCCAGTTATGGAAGAGATACAAACCACTGGCTTATCTGGCAGTAATTGCTTTATTTGTGTCTCATCAATGACCATTGTCAGGTCGCATTTGTTTAAGACAACAACTGCCAGAGGGGCTCCCTTTGCCAGAGGGGCTCCCTCGCACATTCTTGCCCTTAGACCTTCTATTATCAACAAATCCTCATGTGTAAGCAGGCATGAGCTATCTAATATCAATAAAACAACATCTGCCCCTTCCATTGCCTTCCATGCTCTTGCTATCCCTTCTTTTTCTACAATATCCATTGTTTCCCGCAGCCCGGCTGTGTCCACAATCCTTAAAGGAATACCGTTGACATCGATTATCTCCTCAATAATATCCCTGGTTGTGCCTGGGATATGGGTAACAATTGCCCTTGCCTCACCAAGAAGTGCGTTAAGAAGGCTGGACTTGCCGACATTTGGTTTGCCGACAATCACGCAGGATACCCCTTCCTTAAGTATCTTACCATATCGTGAAGACTCTATCAATGAGGATAATTGTGCCTCTATTGATAAAAGCCCTTTGCCTATCTCTGTATCTTCCATTATTTCCAGATCTTCTTCAGAAAAGTCAAGAGATGCCTCAATATGGGCAAGCAAGGTTAAGATGTCTGCATGTATCCTCTGAATCTCTGTAGAAAGACGACCCTCAAGCTGACCCAGTGCTGCTGCTAAGGATGTGCTGGTTTTTGCTCGAATAACATCTATTACTGCCTCTGCCTGAGCAAGGTCTACCCGACCATTCAAGAATGCCCTTTTGGTAAATTCCCCTGGCTGGGCAAGCCTAGCACCCATAAGGATTGTTAATTCAAGTATCTCCTGCAGCACAATACTGCCACTATGAGCATTTATCTCAACAACATCCTCACAGGTATAGGTATGGGGAGCCTTCATGATAGAAACAAGAACCGTATCAATAACCTGTAATGTTTCAGGATGGAATATCTTCCCATAATGGATGGTGTGGGATTTTGCAGACAATATATTTGCCTTGCCCTTCTTACCCCTGAATATTTTAGCGATTATATCCATGGATATTGAACCGCTTAATCTAACAATCCCAATGCCACCCTCGCCCATAGGGGTAGATATGGCTGTAATGGTATCATGAAACATGTCTTGACCGTCCTAAAGTGAAAAGTGAGTAGTGAATAGTATAGCAGTTGAATGTATTCTTGTCAAATTGATTTTCTAAAGAATTTAGTCAGGTAAAACTTCTTGACAATATTACGATTGCGTATTATAATAGCAGGTATAGGATCTGCCTTACAGATTCCGATATCTAAAAAAGGTGTTTAGGCTGAAGACTGAAGGCTATTAGAACACTTTCCTTCAGCCTTCAGCCTTTGACCTGGCTTCTGAATTCTATTAAAGGAGACATAATCCTATGCAGAAAAAAAAGTTATGGCTTAGCAAAATCGTGGGTTTTTTTGTAATGTTATTGTGTGTTTATGCAAGTGTTGCTGGGGCAGCACATCCGACACATTCGACACATCCAGCAAAGACAGTAAAAATAGCAAAGGCAGTAAAGGAATCAAAGAAAACATCTCTGTCAAATGTCTGGCATGTAAATATTCATGACTCTGTCCCTAATGATAATTGGACACGCATCCCCCCAGCTATTGAAAGGTTATACACCAAAAATCTTGATCCTGATGTTAATCCATCCTCATACATCAACTTTGATCGCGATAAGTCCCTGACCAAGGGTGAATTAGCAGTAATGATTGTCAAGCTTCTGAATAAACAGCAGGAGGCACAACAGTATCGTCAGGAGATTGCCTCTCTTGACAATAGCTCTCCTATTAATGTTTCCCCTTACCTTGGCTGGGTGGAAACCTGCCTGAAGTATGGGTATATGAACAATGAGCTGATTCCAAACTGGTCATTGGATAAAGGGTTTAACTCTAATGGGACGGTGACTAAGGGAGAGGTTCTGGTAACCCTGATAAAGCTTCTTAATGACATGTATCCTGATTCATTGGGGCAGGAAAGCATTATTTCGCCGCCTGAGTTAGATGGAGATAAATCTCTTGCAGTGCAAAGAAACCTTGCTTCACTGGCAGACCTCTGGCCAAGAAAAGAGGATGGAAAATTTGTCCATGGTATCCTGGCTGAGGCAATTGCCTTGAATCGTAAGCTCATGCAAATAAAAACACAGGTAGACAAGGACAAGAAGGCAGTGCCTTGCAATGAACCATACCCTGGTTTTATTCTCACAGCTAAGAAATATTTGCTTGAATCATCTCCTTATGACCGCTCACAGACACAGGAGATTATAAGCAATCCCTATGGGATTACTATAAAGGGTAAGATTAATTCACAGAGCATAGCCAGAAAATATTGGGCATGTCTTCTATTCAGTAAATGTTTTGCAGGTGAGTTTGTGCCGACAAACAGAAAATCTCCTGTCTCTGCCCATCAGACAGAGACCTTGCCTGATTCCGCATTTCCATCAGATGAACCAATAGCATATGGGATATTTCAGGATAAATGGGATTTGACAGGCAGGATAGGGGCTATTACTAAGGATAACCTGAAAAACAATACCCTTAATGTGCTAAAGGATGATGGGACTGCTGTTGAATTGAAGGTATTTGACCACTCTTACATCTATCTTCTTTCTCAAAAAAAGGCTTATATAACAGAAAAGATTGGCAAAATATATGCTCCAAATAATAACATTTATCAGGACGATAAGGATATTGGTCAGACAAGAGGCTACAAAAGGTTTTACTGGATAATGCCAGATAACAGTGGCATCACAGAGATACCGCTTGATAATAAAAATCCATACCGACCACTGATGAAGATATATCGTGAAACTACCATGGCAATCGGTCCACATGGAGGGTATAAAGAGGTAGACTTTCCGGAAAAGAGAGAGATATTATTTGGATTCCCCAACAATCCGCAACGAGTTAGCAAGGATATAACCTATGTGGATGTTGACATTGAAAAGGCATGTGACCTACACTGGGGTTTTTATCATAATGAAAGGGTTGAGATGACATTTGTTAATGAGCCGTGTGAGTATAAAACAGGCAAACAATTTTTCAATCTACCCCTTCATGAGGCAAATAAACTCTATCAGGGCAAGATAATCAGGGCATATTTTATCCCTAATCGGCAAATCCACGATCAGTCGCCTATCAAGAACTATGCTGGATTCATAGAGATTACCCCGGATAATGAGTGGGGGACATGGCCTGGGATTCATTCCAATAGATATCCAATCATGTGCAAATCATGGTTTGATCTAAAAGGAAGATGCACCATGATCGATACCAAGTTGTCTGCTGATGTCTTTCGGATTGATACAGATAACTTTGTCTATGATGCCGATGATATGGGCGAAGAGGCATCCCCAATCCTTATCCCATTGGGGTATAAATACTTCTTATCCCTGGCACAAAAGGCACAAGATAAGCTGCAGGGTTTCCAATTCCGTAGCCCTGAAGCAAGCAACTTTCTGGAGCAACAATTCTATATCCAATTAAATGAAAAAGGCAGGGTAAGGTTTCTTGAGTCAGATGTGATAGAGAAATAGGACAGTAGATGTGTTGGCAAGAGACGGATTACGTCAGACTGTGTAATAACTCTAAATTCACGAGCAAAACTTTCCCAATTCTGCTTTCGAGGTCTGGTATAATATCTTTATCATTTAAAATATAATAAAAGATTTATTGAAATCATACTCAACACTGGCATAATCTGTGATTTTTGCAACTCAGAGCATAGATGGGTTACGTTTCACTCCACCCATCCTACATCAGAAAGCACGCTATCAACATAGTAGGATGGGTGAAACCCATCTATGCTAACCCTGCTCAACAATCACATTTTATGCCGGCGATAAGTATATCCAGACTACCTGATAGAATATTAATAACAGGGTTACTTTAAAAATTTCCGCATCCTTTTAATTATACACTATCGCTATTTTAAATGGAAGAAAATCATGATTCCGTCTGAAGCAACACACCCCCTTGACACATTATCATAATCCGTAGAGACGTTGCATTGCAACGTCTCTACACAAAGGTGAACCATCCCGATTTTTATATTTTTTTCTTGACAATTTCTCTTGGATTATGCTATAATTACATTAAATTATCTTTAGAAATATTGAGATTTTAGGGGAAGCTGTCAAATTATTATCAAATGAAACAAAAGAGAAATATCCCAATATTCCTTGGAAGGAGATTGCGGGAACAAGAGACAAACTAATTCATGATTATTTTAGTGTAAATATTGATATTGTGTGGGACATCGCCAAGAATGAAATTCCACCTTTGTGTAGAGACATTGCAATGCAACGTCTCTACGGATTATGATAATGTGTCAAGGGGGATGATAGAGATATAAAGAGATTAACCACAGAGGACACGGAGAAAACCACAAAGGACACAAAGAAACCTCTGTGAACTCTGTGTCTACTCTGTGTTCTCTGTGGTAAAAATATTGGGGATAAGAATCATCTCATATTACAATCTCTCCTATCTCCAAAAATTCCCATATCTCCATTTTTACACATATTAAAATACCAGCAAGTTTTCACAGTTTTACAGAAAACCACTTCATGGTCAAATAATTACAAAACGAATCGGATTAGCTTCTATTAGAGAGAAATGTCCACATTTTAATAACTGGATCTCTATTTTAGAATCTCTTGGTTAAGGATGCTGCCATGGATTTTCTGAGCAAAGAATTAGAGCAATTAAAAATAGATAGCTTGTATCGTTCGCCGCAAATACTTGAGTCAAGACAGGGAACATCTGCAATTATAAATGGACAAAAATGCATCCTGTTATGCTCAAATGACTATCTTTGTCTGTCTAACCATCCCAAACTTATCGAAGCATCTCTTGCTGCTGCACAGGAATATGGGACTGGCAGTGGGGCATCCCGGCTTGTCTGCGGCAGCTTGAGGATTCATCGCCAGCTTGAGCAGGCAATTGCCTTATTCAAGCAGACAGAGGATGCAGTCATCTTTTCCTCAGGGTATATGGCAAATCTTGGTGTGATTTCCAGTTTGATGGGTAAAGGCGACTTGATAATCATGGACAGGCTTAATCATGCCAGCCTGATTGATGGGGCAAGGCTTTCCGTACTTTCCGGGGCACATTTGCGTGTATATCCTCATCAAAATATGACAGCCTTGGGAAAAATTCTGTCTACATCTTCAACCTATAGAAGAAGAATGATCATTACTGAAGGGATATTCAGCATGGATGGTGATATCGCTCTATTGCCTGAGATTGTCTCGCTGGCAAAACACTATCAAGCAATGGTCATGGTGGACGATGCTCATGCTACCGGAGTTTTGGGTAAAAATGGGCGGGGCAGTTTGGAATATTTTGACCTGAAAGATGGGATAGATATTCAGATGGGGACATTTAGCAAGGCAATTGGCGGGTTTGGCGGGTTTGTTGCTGGTAAAAAGGTATTGATTGATTACCTGAAAAATACTGCCAGGAGCTTTATCTATTCAACCTCCTTGCCGCCAGCAGATATTGCCGTGTCTCTCAAGGGCTTGGAGGTTGTTCAGACAGAGCCAGAATGGCGGGAAATGTTATGGAATAATGTCCACTATCTTTGTCAACGGATCAATGAAACAGGGTTTAATACGCTGAATAGCACTACCCAGATAATACCTGTTCTGACAGGCAGCAATGAAAATACCCTGCAAATGGCTGAGTATCTGTTCAATCATGGGATATTTGCCCCAGGTATAAGACCGCCATCTGTCCCTAAGGGAAAGGGCAGGATTCGATTATCTGTAATGGCTGCTCATACAAGGGAAGAATTGGATTGTGTTGTCTCAACACTGGCACTTTTAATGAATTCTTGATTGATTGTTTTAGGCGGAATAATTGTATTATGAAAATAATTGCAGACCTTCATCTCCATTCATACCTTTCAAGGGCAACCAGCAAAAAGCTTGTTTTTGAGAATATATATAGGTGGGCACAATTAAAGGGTGTTCAGATAGTGGCAACCAGCGACTTTACTCATCCTGAATGGTTTTCTCAAATCCAGGATAGGCTTGAGCCTGCAGAGAATGGATTACTCCGGCTGAAGCAGAACTATTGCCAGACAATGGATAGCGTTGTGCCAGCATCATGCCAGGGTGAGGTGCGGTTTATCCTTTCAACAGAGATAAGCAGTATCTATAAACAAGGAGGTAAGGTGCGAAAGGTTCACAACCTTATCTTTGTCCCAGAGATTGCTGATGCGGCTAATATCCGCAAGACCTTAGAGAAAATCGGCAACTTGAAGGCTGATGGAAGGCCTATCCTTGGGCTTAGCTCCAGAAACCTTCTGGAGATTATCCTGAGTATAAACCCAAAAGCGTTTCTTATCCCTGCCCATATCTGGACACCATGGTTTTCTGTGCTTGGTTCAAAATCAGGGTTTGATTCTATTGAAGAGTGTTTTGAAGACCTGAGCAGTCATGTTTTTGCCCTTGAAACAGGGTTATCATCTGACCCAAAGATGAACTGGCAGGTTTCTGTGCTGGATAGGTTTAGCCTTGTTTCTAATTCTGATGCCCATTCCCCTGAAAAGATTGGACGGGAGGCAACAATATTCAATATAGATTTTTCGTATGACAGCCTTGTTCATGCCTTGCAAACTAAGGATAACCTTGAGGGGACAATTGAGTTTTTCCCAGAAGAAGGCAAATACCATATGGATGGCCATCGTAAGTGTCAGATGATGCTTGTCCCAAGGGAAACCAGAGAAAATCATGGTTTGTGTCCAATATGCCATAAGCCGGTAACCATTGGGGTAATGAATAGGGTAGAAAGCCTGGCTGACAGGCAACCTGATGTCCTCCCCCAGGGTGCTAAGCCATACCATAGCCTTATCCCCTTGATAGAAATACTCTCGGAAATTTATAGTTGTGGTGAAAATAGTAAGAAGATACAAAAAATATATCATGATACCCTTGCCCTGCTTGGACCAGAGTTGAAGATACTAATGGATGTATCGCTTGAGGATATCAATCGTAAACATAGCCCACTCCTTGCTGAAGCAATATCACGAATGCGACACGGCAGGGTTCACCTTGACGCTGGGTATGATGGTGAATTTGGCAGGGCTCGGATTGGGACTTCTTGACAGGATTAACAGGATTGAACAGGATGTATACAGAAAATAGAAATGTTATAACCCATAATTCCTTAAAATCTTGTTCATCCTGTAATCCTGTCTAAAAAAGGTGCAAATATGAATCTTGCTAAAACCCCAAAACAACATCTTGTTCACAAGGTATTTACCTCTATTGTTGAAAGGTATGAGCTATTGAATACCATTCTCAGCCTGGGACAGGATAGATACTGGCGTATGGCTGTGGCTAAGATTGCAGATCTTAAATCTGGTCAGATGGCTATTGACCTTTGTACTGGCACAGGAAGTCTGGCTATTGAGCTTGTCAGACATATTGATTCGGGCAAAGAAGATGCCCTATCTGTTATAGGCATAGATTTTTGTCATGAAATGTTGCTTAAGGCAAGGGAAAAGCTGAATAATCCTCGATATAAGGGCAGGGTTGAATTTGTTAATGGGTTGGCTGAGGATATACCCTTTGATGATAATACCTTTGATTGTGCTACCATTGCCTTTGGGCTGAGGAATGTAGAAAGCATTCAACAGACATTCAGCCAGATGCAAAGGGTGGTAAAGCCTGGTGGCAAGATTATTTCATTAGAATTGGTTGTTCCATCATCTAAGTTTATTCAGTGTTTTTATTATCCATATCTCAAATGGATACTTCCAAATATTGGACGCTTGATCTCTAAAAAGGAGATACCGTATCAATATCTGTCAGATTCTATAAGCGGATTCATGTCTGCAGGAGAGCTGGCAAATATAATGACACTCTCTGGGCTTGAAAATATTCGCTGGCATAACCTTTCTGGTGGAGTAGCTGCTATTCATGTGGGGTATAAAGGTAGCCCTATAACCCCTAACCCCTTACCCGAGGCTGCTGGGGTATAAGGCATGATAGCCCTACAACCCATTATTTCCCCATATGGTGTCTGATATCCTTGCCCAGGGTCATAAAGACAACATCCTCGCAGATATTGGTAGCATGATCAGCAATACGTTCAATGTTGCGGCTGATAAGAATAAGGCACAATGCCCGCTGAATAGCTGTTGCATCAGAAAGCATGTAGGTCAATAGCTCCCGAAAGATCTGATTTCTCAAATTATCTACCTCATCATCCCTTCTAAGTATTGCATGAGCCAGTCCTACATCCTCATTGACAAATGAGATAAGACTATCAATGACCATCTCTTTTGTTATATTAGCCATACGAGGAAGGTCTATCAGCGGTTTTAATGGCGGATGATCAAGGTATATGGCTGTATTCTCTGAAATATTGACCGATTGATCACCAATTCGTTCCAACTCACTATTTATCTTCATGGCTGCTGTAATAAACCTTAAGTCAGCAGCTATTGGCTGACGCAAGGCAAGCAGTTTTATACATAATTCGTCTATTTCAATATGCAGCCTATTTACCTCTTGTTCATACTCAAAAACCTGACTGGCTAATTCCTTATTCCTTTCAACCAGCCCACAAAGGCTAATCTCTATCATCTTCTCTGCTATCCGACTCATGTGAACCAATTTGTCCTTTAATTCCTTTAGCTCGATATCAAATATTCTTTCCATTTTTTCCTCCTTTTTTAATAGGTCTTACAGGTCATATAAGACCTATTCTATCATCCAAATCTCCCTGTAATATAATCCTCAGTCCGCTTATCCTGCGGGTTAGTAAATATTTCAGATGTTTCGTTAACCTCAACAAGCTCACCCAGCAGCATATAACCTGAATAGTCTGAAACCCTGGCTGCCTGCTGCATATTATGGGTTACAATGACAATGGTGTAGTCTTTTTTTAGCTCAATCAATAATTCCTCAATCCGCAGGGTGGTAATAGGGTCAAGTGCAGAGCATGGTTCATCCAAGAGGATAACCTCTGAGCCCAGAGCCAATACCCGAGCAATACAAAGCCGCTGTTGATACTCTAAGGAAAGGCTTAAGGCAGATTTTTTCATTTTTTCCTTTAATTCATCCCAGAGCCATGTTGCTTTCAGGCTTTTCTCAACTATTTCGTCTAATTCTGCCTTTTTCTTGATGCCATGCACCCTCGGACCATAGGTAATATTATCATAAACCGATAAAGGAAAACAATTTGGGCGTTGAAAGACCATACCCACCTTTTTTCGCAGCTGGAGGATATCGGTCTTTGGATGATAGATATCCTTTTGATCAATCAATATCTTCCCCTCTACCCTGGTGCCATCAATCAGCTCATTTATCCGATTAATGGTTCGCAGCATGGTTGATTTACCACACCCGGATGGACCTATCAAGGCAGTAATGGTTTTGTCTCCAATACGCATATTTATGTTTCTTAATGCATGGAAATTACCATAATAAAATGAAAGATTAACCAGTTCTATTTTATAGTTCATATCATTCAAACCTTTGCCAGAGATAACTCGCATCTTCAGGCTAACACAAGCAGGATGGTAACAGTTCAGCTAACCGCAGAGTCGCAGAGAAAAAATCAGAGGACAGAGCACAGATGAGAGAC
>DYDG01000173.1 GCA_020717845.1 Marinifilum sp.
GGTGTTTAGGAACAGAGTGCGGAAATGGAAGGGTGAATCAAGCGGTAGGGGCGGGGTTTCCTCGCCCTGGAAAGAAACGGAGCGAGGACAGGAAAGTGGTGCAAGGTGCAGAGGCAGCACCTCTGGCAGAGAGGCAGCACCTCTGGCATGTTGCCTCTGCACCCCACACCACTCTCTAATTTGCACACCACTCTTCTGTCCTTGCTCCACTCTCAATAGCACACCACTCTTTCGTTTCTTTCGTTTCTTTCGTTTCTTTCGTTTCTTTCGTTTCTGCTTCACTTTTCCGTTAACTTGCCGTTTCGCCTCCCGTTCACTGACGCATTACCTGAAATTTGAGTATAAGTGCATATCGTAAAAAAATAGGGAACGGTCAATCATGACCGTTCCCTAAAATTTTGTGTTTATTCATTCCTCAATACTGCTATTGTCCCTTCTTTACCACAGATTAAACAACAATGAAACTCTATGGGTATCATGTTCTGCCAGATCACCCCACGGGACATAGGCATAATCAACCGTAACAACAGGGTGCTTATAACCAATCCCGGCTGTAATTCCATCGCCTTCATCAATCTTGGAATTATATCCAGCTCTGACAGCAAAGGATTTGTTTAACAGATATTCGCATCCAAGGTTAAACTTAGCATCATTATCCCTTGCCTTGGTAATATCCAGGGCAGCAGTCAGGTTGTCATCCAGCATGGTATATGCTGCTCCGACCTTGACCATTAATGGTAATGGGTCACCATCCTTGTTGAACTTTATCTTACTGCCAACATTCTGGATTGTTCCGCCAACAGTCAGGTTTTCAACCGGTGTTTTGCTTAAAACACCAATATCAATGGCTAAGCCATTGGCATCATGACTGTCAATCTTGCTTTGCAGTAGCTTACCGCTTACGCCAACCAGAAGCTCGTCAGAAAGCTTATAACCATAGCCAGCGGTAAGAGCCATGTCATAGGCATTGTAAGTACCAATTTTGTCTTGAGAATTTAGATATTTATCAATATCCCCTGTTCCTAAGTAAGTAATTCCAGCACATATTGCCCCTTTCTTAAATGGAGACGCAAAGCTAATATGATCATAATAAGTTTCAACCAACCATGTGTTATGCATCACATTTATCTGTCGACGGTCAAGATTAGCCAGTCCTGCTGGATTCCAGTAAACAGCATTGGCATCTGCTGCTACGGCTGTAAATGCCTCACCCATACCAATTGCTCTGGCTCCCACCCCGAGCTTCAGAAAGTTCTCCGCAGATGTCCCTTTCCCACCTGCCTCGCAATAGATACTTCCGACAACCAACACGCCCACACAAATCAAACCACTCAGCACCCTTTTTATCATTGCCCTCGCCTCCTTAAATAGAATTGTAGAACATTGATGTAGAGACGCAAAATTTTGCATCTCTATACCTACCAAATTATTAGACAACACGAATTTTGGCGTCCCCAGGGGGATTTGAACCCCCGCCGCCACCTTGAAAGGGTGGTGACCTAACCCCTAGTCAATGGGGACACATTGCTTATATCTTTATAATACCATAAAATACGGAAAAATGCAAGTAAAATTTTTGATATTTTGCAACATTATCTTTTAATTTGTGCAAATAGGTTGGTTAGCCACAAAAGTCTGCCAGGAAAAAATGGGGAAAATACGTCAGAACCTTTGACCATTTCTTAAGCCTGTTCCAATGCCATATGGGTTAAGATATTCACCCTATTTCCGAGCACCTCAATAAATCCCTTGTCAACAGCAAATTCCTTATAGCTTCCACCTTGTTTAATCCGCACTTTACCTGCCTTCAGGGTAGATAAAACTGGTGTGTGCTGTGACAGGACACCTAATTCTCCATCCCCACCCGGAACAATAATCATCTCTGCCTGCCCTTCTGCTACAAGCTGCTCCGGGGTAATTAACTTAAAATCCATGGACATAAAACCACCTCTATTGGATAAGGTTGTTTAGGCTGAAGGCTGTTAGGTCATAATCCCTTCCTGTGCCTAATAGCCTTCAGTCTTCAGCCTATTTACCTATTCTTACCTTAGCTGTTCTGCCTTTTCCAGAACATCTGATATCCCGCCAACCATGTAAAATGCCTGTTCAGGGACATCATCATACTTGCCTTCGCATATCTCCTTAAACCCTTTGATAGTTTCTGAGAGTTTGACATATTTACCGGGTGTGCCGGTAAATGTCTCTGCTACAGAGAATGGTTGGGATAAAAACTTCTGAATCTTTCTTGCCCGATAGACCAGCATCTTGTCCTCTTCTGTAAGCTCATCCATACCAAGGATAGCAATAATATCCTGAAGCTCTTTATATCGTTGGAGCACCTGCTGCACTTTTCTGGCTGTTTGGTAATGCTCTTCCCCAATAATCTTTGGGTCAAGGATACGAGATGTAGAATCTAATGGATCAATAGCTGGATATATCCCCAGTTCAGCTATTTGTCTTGAGAGAACAATGGTCGCATCTAAGTGAGCAAATGTTGTTGCTGGCGCAGGGTCAGTCAAGTCGTCTGCAGGCACATAAACAGCCTGAACAGATGTAATCGAACCCCGTTTGGTAGAGGTTATCCTTTCCTGCAGTGCCCCAATATCTGTGCCAAGGGTAGATTGATACCCTACAGCCGAAGGCATTCTGCCCAATAGAGCAGATACCTCTGAGCCTGCCTGAATAAACCTGAATATATTATCAATAAACAGAAGAACGTCCTGATTCCTTTTATCCCTAAAATACTCAGCTACGGTTAAAGCGGTGAGAGCAACTCGAAACCTTGCACCAGGTGCTTCCTGCATCTGCCCATAGACCAATGCTGTTTTGGATAGAACGCCGCTTTCCTTCATCTCCAGCCACAGGTCATTTCCCTCTCTGGTTCTCTCCCCTACCCCGCCAAACACTGATACACCGCCATGAACAGTGGCTACATTATTGATCAATTCCATAACAAGCACGGTCTTGCCCACACCTGCACCGCCAAATAGTCCAACCTTGCCACCTTTAGCAAATGGAGCAAGTAAGTCTACAGCCTTTAATCCTGTTTCAAACATCTCACGCACTACCTCTTGCTCTACAAAGGGTGGTGCTGGCTTATGAATTGGCGAATATTCAGGGTCATTAATTGGTCCCAGGTTATCCATTGGTTCCCCCCATGGTCCCATAACCCTGCCCAGTGTCCCCTCGCCTACTGGCACAGAGATAGATGTGCCGGTATCAATCGATTCCATACCTCGACGCAACCCTTCTGTATGTCCCATGGCAATGGTTCTGACTACATTACCACCCAGATGCTGGGCAACCTCAGCAATCAAATCCGATTCTCCCTTTCTGGGAATCTTTATAGCATTATAGATTGCCGGAAGCTCTGTTGCTCCACTAAATTCAAT
>DYDG01000174.1 GCA_020717845.1 Marinifilum sp.
TTGCCCCTGAGATAGCACCTCTGGCAGCTGTTTCCATTGGCCTTTCAACCGCAGCCGCAGGTGGGGGTAGCACCCCTGGCAGAGGTAGCACCTCTGACACTGGTTTTGTCGTGACTGTTGCTTTTTCTTCCCTGACATCTGACACCTGAGAGCTGACACCTTCCTTAGCTACAAACACCAACCCTGTCATTCGAGAGTGGAAATCCCATCCTTTGCCATAGATCTTTATATTAGATATAACCTGCGGCTTGGGTTTTAATTCTGCAAGATTTGGAGAAACATAGGTAATCCATTTATCAACAGGTATTTTTTTACTGTCTGCTATATCAATAGCAGCAAAACTTTTTTTCCATAAACAAGTTTTGCCAGCTTTATCCTTATACTCTACTTCTATGATAACCGGACAGGTATTATCCGATAAAGAATCACTGCTTTGTGTCCCTGCTACATCCTCCAGAGAGATAATTTTGACCTCCATAGACAGACTTACCTGCGAATACCTCGAAACATTTTGATCAATCACCTGCATTATTCCCAGTGATCCCAGATTCTTTACAGAATTCTGCCGATGCAAATCAAGCACAGCTTTATCTGCCTTTTCATCATCAACAGTAACAATTATCTTCATTGTTCCCAGACCATCCTGAAGGATACTCCAATTCTTCATCTCCTTTGAAAAATCATTATTTTTTAATAACATTAAAGGAGGCATCTCTTGCAGAATTTTTTCTTCAATTATCACCATCTCTTTATCTGGTATTTGAGAGAGCCCCTCTGGCGATGACACTGTGACAGAGAGGTTCTCTCTCTTCTTCACTGGCTCTATCTCTATCTTTGGTTCAGGCTTTGCAGTCAGAGAAACATTGGCTATCACATCCCTCTTATTAGGAGAAAAGGTAATGCCAGTAACCGTTACATCCTCATATCCTTCACACTGCACAAAAAGGCTATATTCATTATCATCAGAATGCACGGAAATCTTATAAAATCCATCTGTGCTGGCTGCATCTTTTTTTATTACCGTATCATTTTGTTTTAAGTAAATAGTCGCATTCTGAGGTATTTTGCCATCAATGGCTGCAATTTGTCCGGATATAACTGGCGTTTCATATGCTCCTGTCCAGAATTCTTTTGGTGAAGATGAAATGCTTCTCACATGCAATGACCTTATATCCGCAGAGGTTGTTTTATCATCCTTAGTAATAAAAAGCGGTGTTCCAAAATATCTGTCCAGATAGGCATCATAAGAAAAGAAATCCGGGAATTTATCACCTTGTTCATTATCCTCTATGGATAAGAGTGTATCTTCTGGGATAGTGCTTTTGGCGTATGGTTTGGAATTCATGATAACACTTAAGGGAACAGCCCCTTTGGGTATAGCAAGCTGCAACTTTTCAACAAATGAGGGAACAACATCCATCTCTAAATCTACTGTAATCGGATGAAGTATTTCTTGATTCCACCTGAGAGGCAGCCCTTCTGGCACAAGGGTTTTGCCTTTAGAATTGGAACATATCTCTTTTAAGTATATTAGAGAATCCTTTTCATGCGGAGAGACAACATTATCCCATCCCGAGTTAATCTTGATGAGCTGTTGCCTGAAGGAATCAGTAATCTGGTATTGCGGCCATGTTCCAAAAAGAGAGTGTCCCTCTTCAAAAAAGCGGAGGCTGGCTGCAGGAACAAGTATTACCTCAAATTTTTTATCAGGACCAAACCCTGCTTCTTCAGGAGAAACAATCGTAAATAATAATTTAGATGTTTTATTCTTATAAGAAAATGTTTCTACCAGAGAAAGCTTTAATGGCAAATTCTTAGCAATGACATACACATCGCCAAGCCCTGGACCAATCAGACAAGAATCCTCAGAGGTTTTTTCTGAGGTTATATCAACACTGGGGAAAAAGCTGATCTCTAAGTAATTTTCTTGATTATAGAATGGTTTTACTCGCAGGCTGCCCTTTGGATCATAGAATAACATCTCTTTTTGGTTATAGATAGAAATGGGTCTATTCCCCAGCTGAAGGGTTAGCAGACGAAGAAGGCAGGATGAAGCCCTTATGCCAGACCAGCTATGATCCCCGCTCGGATCATGGAGGACAGCCAGAGGAATAAAGGGAATGGTGGTATAGGTATCATAACCGATAGAAGACAATTTAACCACCATGCATGTTTCCTTGTTCCCGCTTCTTGGACCTACTGCCAGGTCAGAAGAAAGAGAAATCTTGTATCGCACCTCTGATTTATTCTGGGTAATAGGTTCGGTCAGGATAACCTCTTGAGATGAGCTGTTTTTCTTACAAACAATATCCTCTCTTTTTTCGAGGATAAGCTTCCAATTGCCAGAATAAGGGGGATCCTCTGCCTCTATTTTTATAATCACAGAGGATTCCTCATCCAGTCGTGTCTTGTTATTCCCCTGCCAATCTATCTTGAGCCTGAATGACCTGACATCCTCTGGAAGGACAACAGGGGTAGTGCCTGTAAAAAAAACATTTGTTTCAGCCCATACCGGGACAGACATTATTCCTTTCCACATAGCATCTACTCTGCCAATAGGGATAATATTTGCCTCTGGTTCAGGATTTTGTGCCTCAGACATGGATGCTGCTGCACATAAAATTAGCAGAAAAAAGAATTGACACCATAGTGGTAGCACAGACATTCTTGTCTGTGAATGTCTCTGTTGACACTTCATATTTTTCATAGTATTAATGCCTCCTCATGAAACTAAAAAAACAGAAAGTGAAGAGTAAAAAACTGTTCACTATTCGTTCTTTCCGTTCTTTATTTTTCTCTATTATACCCAAGAATAAGGCAAATGTCAACTTATTTTAATTTACAAACCCCCAATAACTCAATTATCGGCAAGGAAACGGACAAACATAAATGAGAAGTTTCTGTGAATGAACGGTTGCCTTGTTATTCACTGACTAAATTACGGAAATAACAACAGCAATTCTCGGTGAAAAAAAATTCGACCTGAGCAATTAGGGTAATTTGCTACCAATATTAAGTTCCTAACGGAACTTAGGGAAAAGATGTGGGTAAGGGTAAGCTTAGCAAAGGGGGTCAGGGGGTTGTATTTCCCTCTTGAAGAATTTCTGGTGGTGTCTGACATTAGCTTACTTTGTTAATTTTGAGATTTTTTCACCACAGAGAACACAGAGAACACAGAAATTAGCCACAAATTCATACGAATTTTCACGAATGATATGGAACTATTCGTGTTTATTCGTATCTTTTTCGTGTCCCATACGTGGTTTTCATATTGTTTGGCTATGATTCTCTGCGATCTCTGTGCCTCTGTGGTGAATTTAGCTATTCTCAGACACCACCCAATTTTGGAGATATAGACAAGAATGTTGGATATACCTCACTATATCATTAAAAATCCAGTCT
>DYDG01000002.1 GCA_020717845.1 Marinifilum sp.
TTATTCATAGCTCTGTGGTAAATTACCCTATTGCACAGGTCGCTATTTTTTACCTGTAATCCGTTTTATTTCTTTATCGAAATCAGAGATATAGTCCTTATCCTGTTGAATACGGTAAACCTCATATTCCTGTTCAGCCTTGAGTTTTGCCTCCAATGCGACTATTTTGCCCTTATCCTGCAAGATCGGATAGTTAGACAATTCCAGAAAGTTATGCAGAAATTCAACCCAGTCGGTCATTTTCATCAAAATCTGGCGATGCGCTCTGTTTTCAGCCAGATCAAGGTAGGCCGAGACGATCTGATTCAGTTCCTTGATGTGGGCTTCACCCAGGTAATTTTTAGCAACTGCAACATCAGATTTTAAGATTTTGCCATCCGGTGCATGTTTCCAGTTAGTCAGCCCCATGTAGATTTTAGTCGCATCTGCTGAATCATAAATGATTTCAGCGGCTGTTTTCCCTGTGATGGCCCAATGCAGCTTGTTTTGCACTGTGGCAAAAAACTCTTTGGTAATAGGCGCATTTTTATCATAATCAACAGACAGAGCGTATGTATCTGTAATTTTCTGATAAAACCGGCGTTCGCTGGCCCGGATTTCCCTGATACGTTCTAACAATTCGTCAAAATAATCTTTACCAAAAACCTGATTGCCCTGCTTAAGCCGTTCATCATCCAGAACAAATCCTTTGATGATGAACTCTTTCAGAGTTTTGGTGGACCAGATACGAAATTGTGTGGCCTGATAGGAGTTGACACGGTAGCCGACAGAGATGATGGCGTCGAGGTTATAGAACCTTATGTTATAGCTTTTGCCATCACTGGCAGTTGTTAGGAATTCCCGAACAACTGAATTTTCATCAAGCTCACCTGTTTCGAAAATATTTGATAGATGCTCACTAATGGTTGCTTTTGACTTTCCAAACAGCTCACCTATTGCCTTCTGGGTCAGCCAGACGGTTTCGTCTCTCAGCATTGCATTGATATTGACTTGCCCATTGTTTGATGTATAGAGAATAAAGCCAGATTGTCGTTCAGTTAGTTCATTTTTCATGAGAACCCCCTTCTTTTTGGTTATGCCTTATCCGGAATTCACACACCCCTAACCCCTCTTATTAGAGGGAAATACAAAGAATCCCCTCTTGAGAGGGGGTAGGGGGTGTGTATCTTCCCTATAGAAATTCCCCCAATTCACTGACGCATTACAATTCCTTAGCTCTTTTATTCATTTCTACAGATATTGTTAACATCCTTTTAGCCCAGGGTTTAATAGAATTATTAATAGTCCTGCATGGTGCTGGTGAAGAGTATCTTATATAGTTTGATTTTTTATGATTCTCAAGGGATAAGTTAAGTTGTTGTGGCATGTTTGATCATTTCCTTCTTAAGTGATGAGACCAGAATTCAGCGGCGGCACGTAAGTGCCGTCCGCTGCAATAATTTTTTAGACATCCTAAACTTTCTTCGTCATTTCTTCTTGTAAGGGTACTTATCGCTTTTCCTTCGATTCTCTTCCCAGTGGAGTGGCTGAATGTTCTTGGGAGTATCTGTTCCACCTTTTGATAGTGGGTTCTTATGATCTATCTCCCAACCATATTCTCCCTGTGTTCCATACGAAGGCTTGCGAATCAAAATTCCTAATACATCTTTTCCCCATACTTCAGGATTGCGTCCAGGAACAGGTTTGACTTTTTCCCACACCTTGTCTATTTGCTTCTTGCTTGCCATGATAACACCTCCTTTTTATCAATTTACTAATCCACCCAAATTTGATTACTTTTTAAGCCCCATTATCTATCAATAATATTTCCCATGAAACCATCTTTCTGTCATTCCCCTAATCTGTATACCATTTATAAGCCCTACCCCTGTCTTTTCAGCCTCTATCTTCCCATCCTGAGTAAAGTCAGAAGTGGTGATACATATTGCCTTATCTTTATCCCTTGCCATCTGATAGCTATGCAATCTCTGGATTGGAGTACTCCCCACATTATGCCTCCAATTCTTGCATTGAAATATTACCTTAGAATCGTTTATCTTTGCCTCTATATCTACACCCTTATCGCTGGGACTGCCAGTGATAACAACATCTTTGTAACCTTCTTTTATTAATACCTCTTTTATGAGTACTTCAAATTCCTTGCCTGAAAGTGTATGTAAGTCAATCTTACCTGTTGCCTTAATTGGTAAAATTATCTTCTTTTCAATAAATCCCTCATTAGTTTCATCGACATAGTTTTTCAGAACACTTATAATGAAACCCTTATCCTCATTGATGGATTCTATGGCATCCTTATCACCATTATCTAAATACAGGCTTAAATTATAAATATAATCGTTATAGTTAAACGCCTCTTTCTTTTTGAGAAGGTCTTCAACTATCCTTGGTGTCCAATCAAGGATTCTATTTTGGATGGTTTCTTTTCTGAAGTCCTCAAAGATGGTTATATCTATCTTAGGTAAGAGTGTCTGATTGGGAAGTATATCAAAATACCTCTTGATTAATAAATGAATGAGTTTTGCATTTAAGTAGAGTATTTTAAATCCTTGAGATCTTGCTTCGCTGAGAACTATATCTACTGCCTCAAGGAATTTCAATTCCCTTTTTTCTTTTATGTAGCGTTGCAAGGTGTTATAAACTACTTTATCAAGCCAGACATCACCTTCATAGTAATATTTTTCAGTCTCATCAAGTTTTAGGAAAAATATAAGGCTATCTGAAGTTATTGACCAATTTGACGACCAGAGGTATCTCATGGAAGGGTCAGCTTTTGCGTATGCAATTCTATGGATTGGCTCAAATCCTGCTTTTCGAGCTGAGAGTTTTATCCTGTTTATTATCTCCATCCATCTTTTCTTACCCGCTCTGAAAAATAATACACAATAACCGTAAACCTTTATCTTTTTACTGAAATGGTCAAATATCTCATCTAAAGAAGAACAATACTGTTCCCATCTTCTTTTATTATTCCTTTCAGGGCTATCAGTTACAATAACCTCTTTCTGTTTCATATAGTTTGAGAATTTCCATGTTTCATCACCTGTCCAAAAATACAACCAATCCCTGAAAAGCTGGTTTCTCTCAAGGTAAGGGACAAGTTCAGAATATGGAGGTTCTGAGAATATCAAATCTACTGAGCCATCAGCTACAGGAATATCATTATAACTCAAGCTGTAAATATTTCTTATAGAATCTGATTTTAATACTTCTCCAAGCCCCTCATCATCAAACTTAAACTTCATGACTTTGTTAAACCTATCCTCAAAACACAGCCATACATTCCTTTCCATACAGCATTTATCAGGGATATGGTACAAATCTTGACTCTTTGCCTTATAATCTGTAATTTTCATTAAATGAAGTGCTGTTACCAATGCCATCTGTAGGAATTCTCTCTCAGAGGATTTTTCAAGTTCAAGAATTGCCTCTTGAAGCAAACATAAAGCATACTGGTTTCTCTTAGTGAAAAAACAATCGTAATGGTCAGTTTTGCCCGGGGTAATATTTATTCTCGCATTTATAATTAGATTATGAGAGGGAAATCTATATCCTGAGTTAAGGTTTACAGAATCAATTTTCTTCTTATCAACCTCACTAAATTTCTTTTTACGGTTTTCACATTCAGGACATCTGTAAGCCATAACTATATTTTTACCATCATCCATATATAAGTGTGGTGTAGGGTTATAAAATTCCATTGGATTCAGGTCAAAATATAACCTATCTATGTAGTTTTGTTCCCCACAGCATACGGTAGAATACAAATCCATTATCTTTTGCTTTATTTTACCTTCTAATTCCTTAAAGAGAGTAATTATCTTCTTTTTATCCAATGACTTTAAAAATGAATCAACAAGATACCATGAATAATTATCAATATCGCCTGCTGTAATCTTACACTTATTTCTGATAGCCTCGTAGACAATAATACCTGAACCCATAAATGGGTCGTATAGATGAATTTCGTTTGTTTGACTAATCTTTTCAAAATAGCTTATAACTCGGGAAGCGATATCACTTGACTTTCTACCGCTGAATATATATGCGTTTTTACAACAAGCCCATGGGTTAACCTCTGCAGACATTATTAACTCACCAATCTCTTTAATTGTAGTTCTTGTTTCCTTTTGTTTCTGTGGGTCTAATAGCCAATACATTTTTTATAATACTCCTTATCCTTAATCCTCTCCATTGCAATTTTCAGGTATTCTTCATTCCTTTCTATCCCGGTACATCCTCTTTCATAAATATCTGCTGCCAAGGGAATACTCCCTACCCCCATAAATGGGTCTATTATATTATCCTGTGGATTTGTACATCCAAGTATAAGTCTTTTAACCACCTCTAATGGCTTCTGGGCAGGGTGTTTTCCATGTTTTTTTTCTCTTAAGGGTGTCAGGGGGACATCCCACACATTTCTCATTTGCTTGCCATTATTTAATTCCTTCATTATATTGTAATTAAAAGTCCAATTTTTAGCTTTTTTGGGATTGTTATTCACCGCCCATATTATGTATTCTGTGCTTTCGCAAAGCATCCTCTGGGTAATATTAGGGAAGGCATTTCTCTTATACCAGGTGATAGAATTCACAATTCTTATCTCTAATTCATTTAAAATCTCGCCTATGGTAAAAATATTATGCATACTTCCAAAGATAATGATATTACCGTTTTCCTTTACCACTCTTGTTATCTTTTGAATCCAATCCTTAGTGAACTTCACATAATCTTTATTGGAAAACTTATCCCAATCTTCAGATATCTTTGTGAATTTCTTTTGTTCTGCCCAGTAATCATTTGATTTAAGCCAACCAATCTTCTTTTTATGGTCATATCCGGAGATGTTGTATGGTGGGTCAGTGATGCAAGCATCAAATTCATTTTCTCCAAATTCATCCAACAAAGACAGACTATCATCAAGATAAAATTCCAAATTCCTATCTTTAAATTTAAGATTACCTTTAGGCTTTAGTGTCCAGGTGTTTTTATCCTTATTGTAGAGACAAACATCTTCTAAACAACCTGGCAGGTCTCTGTACTTTGTAGAAAGTTTATGAAGTTCTCCTCTCTTATACAACCCTTCAATTAAACCGCTATTAACTATCTCGGATGTAGATGCCTCTCCTCCTTTAGCAGATAAAATTTTCTTTACCAAAGTTCTAAGTTCTATCTCTGAATCCCCTGTTTTTTTCTCCTTGGTTATAGATTTCTTTCTTTTCTGAAATATCAGGAGGCATTCCCCTTTAATTGTAGACTTAGGGCTATTAATTTGCTTATAGGTATACTTATTTCTATGGACAGGGATTTGCTTAATAAAATCAAACCCGGCATTAGTACAGGCATCAAGGAAATTGCACCAATTCTCAAGTTTAGTATCATTAAACCAGACACAGGCATACTTATTGGGTTTCAGCACATCATGGATTAATTGAAAGGATTTATGTATATCCTCAAAATATCTTTTGAAGTCTTTGCCTTGTTCCCGATTGCTTACTACAATTTCATCCTCTAACACAGCCTTATATCCAGTGAAATATTCCCAGAGTTTTAAGTATTCTGAATAAGCAACGAGGTCCATATAAGGTGGGTCTGTCAGCACA
Source organism: Marinifilum sp. (assembly GCA_020717845.1). Taxonomy (GTDB): domain Bacteria; phylum UBA9089; class CG2-30-40-21; order CG2-30-40-21; family CG2-30-40-21; genus CG2-30-40-21. The sequence continues at coordinate 5,601 of DYDG01000002.1, forward strand.
AAATCAATACTATCAGGAGGGATTTCACCATTACTTATTTTCTGGAATGGTTTATTGAGAATAACCACAGAGTTTGTATTTATATTATTGTGTGTTTTCATCCTTATCAATTTATCAAATCTATCTTGAAATAGATACCAGATATTTCTTTCTACTCGTTCTTTAGTTGGTATCCAATAGGGGAACTGAGATTGGGACTTACGGTCAGTGAATTTAGCAAGGTGAATACATGAACTCAATACTGCAACAAGGTCTTCTTTTTCCGAGCAGTCTTCAAGTTTAAAGATAATTTCTTTTATCCTTTTCATGAAATAAAACGCTCTGTTAGGAAAGATATCCAATATATACATTCCATTTTTAATAGCTATCCTCGAATTTGGTAAAAGTTTCATAGATTCATCAGGCAATATTTTTAATTCCTCATTAATTGCCATTTGTATATTAACTTCTTCATTGGAGATGTCCCTTTTATAAGTTCTTCCGCAAGAAGGACAATAATATTGTAGCATCTTTGGAATATTCACACCATCTTTATAATCATATTCTATTTTTAATAGACTTCCTGAACCTCTACATTCCAAACATAGTACCGAATAATATTTTTCAAGTTCATCTTTTAATTCAAATTTGACTTGCGATAGAAAGGTTTGTAGACAAACCAGATCACTTTTTCTCAATATAGTATCAAGGATTTTGACAGGAAGCTCATTTATTTCCACTCCAATAGGATGTATCCCTTTATTTTGTCTTAATGCCTCAAGAATAGTTGTCCCAGACCCCATAAATGGGTCTAAGAGTGTACCTTTATCTGGCAGGAAGGATTTTAATACTAAATCAGTTACATTATGAGGCTTTTTTGACCAGTATAAATGCCAGTCATACATAAACCCCTTTTGGGTAGGGGTAATTTTAGAAATCTCTTCTTCTAACTTATCAAAATTTATATCCATAGCTTGCTCCGAGTTTGGGATATGAATATTGATATCCTTATTCAAATGGAAGGATTTATCAAGGCAGTTTGGTTTGTTATGATTCTCAATGGCTAACTCAAGTTGTTGTTCCATGTTAATTCATTCCTTTCTAAATACTTCAATGAATTCAATTGAACTCATATATAATATACCATATTTTCTAAAAGCTGTCAAGTATTTTTTTACAATTCAGGCAAGACAATACTTATCTGTGTTCCGGGAAAGAAACTAAGTGCGGATTGTTGAGGTTTTGTGGCATCCCATTGCGGGACTATGCCTACCTTTGCCATTCCTGAGCGAATCATAATTTTACCATTCCATTTTTGGACCAATTTTCTGACGCTGGTTAATCCGTGTCCCCTGCCTATGTCATCATATCGAGATGCACTCTCAAATAAGGCAAGCCTGATGGCTACTGAATCAGACCAATCCTTACTATACAAATGGCTATATTTTAGCGAAAGAGATTCTTTTACCCCTATTCCTAAATCCATTACAGAAATCTTCACTACCTTTTTACCAAACTTTTTCCCATAAAAATACTTTTGGATACCCACATAGCCTACATCCTGGCTATGTTCCGGAATATTCTGGCAAACCTCTGATAGGGCAACAATGAAGGAATCAATCGCCATATTATCATAATGGAGATGCGTCCGGAGAATGATCTCGGCACCCCTCTTCACCCTATCCACTATCGAATGAATGTCATCCGAACCCTGTATTTTTGTCATCTCAAGCAAGACATCTGAATGCCTGCTTCGCAAGAATCGTTCCCCTATCTGAACTGTGGAAATATCCATCTCAAAGGGAGGGCTGGCATTCTTGAAAAAATCCATTCGCTCAAGATATTTTAATACATTCACTGATTCGGGGAAGTTCAGTATTGGAGCAATACCCAGCTTCTTCCTCAAATACCAGCCAAATTCCAGTAATCCAATCATTCCATAGGGATCGATAAACTCAATCTTTTCTAAGTTGATGATAACTTCGTTCCCTATCATGTCCCGATTAGATTGTAGCAATAGATGCTCAAATGTATTTTCGTCTAAGTATGCAGGTGAGGATAAATTACATGGCATAATGTCTCCTCCTGTTCTTAGCCAGATGACTATAATCCTAAATTTAAGGTTGACGCGGCACTATACAATCAACCCTCTGCTAACATTCCTGCTTCAATCGCGAAATATGACCCCTGCCCATACCCTTGACCTCACACCCCAATCTCAGGTATTCCTTGATCCTTGCATCAGAAAGGATACAGAAGCAGTCAACAACTGCTACAGGCTTACCAACCATCTCTACCAGACTGGCTGGTTCAATCTTAAGATATTCCTCGTGTGGAACAGCAAAGATTACACAATCAACATCCTTGCCAGACAGACAAGCAGTTAAATCCTGCTGCACCCTCAAGTCTGTTAACCCTTCCTGATTCTGGAAGAATCGTGACCATGAATGACCTGGTGACGGGTATGTATCCTGCTTCTCAAGCTCCCACCAATGGGATACATAAGGGTCATGAACAGCAACACTTGCCCCCATTTCTGTAAGCTTACGAACCACAACCTCTGAACCGCTGTAGCGTGTATCGCCAACATCCTTTCGATAAGAGGCACCCATTAAAAGGATTTTAGCCCCTTTAACCGTTTTGCCCATGTCTTTTAATGCCCCTTCAACAAGCTCAGCTACATGAAGGCTGCGTGTATCATTGATATTTATGGCCATGGTTGTCATCTTAAAGATTTTATCATCAAATCCAAGGATATTATTGTATGCCCATGCCCCCAATGCCCCATCCTTTGGCAGGCAATAGCCGCCAATACCAGGGCCAGGGAAGATAATGTTGTTATGGGTTGGCCGCACCTTTATAGCATTAACAACCTTGATAAGGTCTACCCCTGTTTTTTCAGCATACAGGCTCCATTCATCAAGGAATGCCAGCATGGTTGCCCGAAAGCTATTTTCAATTATCTTAGCTGTTTCAGACTCAATAGGCCTATCCAGAACAGTCAAGGGATACTCTTTTGTATTAAGCACCTCAGTAAGGAACATGGTTACCTTTTCCCGACTCTCCTTAGTCACCCCGCTGCAAACCCGCCAGAAGTCACGAATAGACTTGACATACTCTCGTCCAGGCATAACCCTTTCATACGAATGGGCAAGTAATGGCTCTGTGGAGATTCCTCTGTTTTTAAATTCTTCCTGCAAAATAGGATAGGCAACAAACTCTGTTGTGCCTGGAGCAACAGTAGTCTCGATCAAGACAAGGGCTTCTGCCTGAATATTCTGTCCAATAACACGGATAGATTTTTTTAAGGCATCCATGTCTGCATGTCCGGTAGAAAGGTCACCCATAGATTCCTTGAGATAGTCGCACTGAACATCTACCACCACCACATCAGCCAATTTGAGGGCATCATGGGTATAGGTGGCGATAAGCGTTTCCTTTTCCTTCACACACCGCTGGATCATCTCATCTACCTCTGGATCCTCTGCCTTAACCGGAGAAATACCCTCATTCAGGTAATGTATCTTCCAGAAAGACCGAACCGATGGCCGCTGCATGCCAACAACAAACTTCTTTGGCTTTCCTGTCTGCTTATCCACGCTATCCGCGACCACCCCGGCCATAACAGCACCCACAAACCCAACACCAACCACAACAACAATTTCATACCCCTCATCTCGTTTCTTGCCGACAATTTCTTTTAGCCGTTCAAACTCCTGAACATACTCCTCTTGCGTTGGCAGGGCAAAACCCTTGCCATCTGGACTCATTGAATACTCCATAATATCCTCCTTATAATTGTTAGATGGTCTCCTTATACATTAATTTTCTTGAACTCCTTTATTTCTTTGACTATATCATCAACTGTATATTTAGTAAAAAGTTGTTTGCGTTCTTCAGTATAGTCTCCGAAACCAACAGAGAAATAATTGATAAACCTTGCCGTGTTTGCAGGACCGATTTGAGCTGTCAGAATATGCATCGCATCACTTATGACTTCGCACATGGGTTTTTGTTCAATAATCATAATTTAAGCTCCTTTATCAAGTCTGTTGGTGAAAGCACTTTTACCTTGTTCACCTTCTTTGACCTTGCCTTTTTAATAATTTCATCATCACATGTACAAAAAAAGTCAGCATTGCCTGCTTCCGCAGAAGCTAAATGCAAAGAATCAACCCCTCTGAAGCCAAACTGTTCCAACTCAACTGCACGTTTTTTGATTTCTTCTGTAAGAGATACATCTATTCTCGCTTTTTTCAGGACATCTTCAGCATATTCACGTCTGACGATATTCTGGCAGTTTCTGATTTCAAACCTTAGAATATCCGAAGTAATCAAATCAGCATGTTTCCCTTTACAAAATTCTATGAGTCCAAGTATTGAGTCAGCTTCAAGTATAATTCTTAGTTGACGTTTTGTATCTAAGGGTCTTTGAATACCGCAAGTGTCAATATATATTTTCATCCCAGCATCCTCAAATTTTCCTCAAGGCTCCTCTTCTTTGCCTCAAGCAATCCCCCTTGCTCCCTCACCTTATCCACTACCTCAGAGGGTGCCTTATCAACAAAGCCTGGATTATTTAGTTTAGCCTGAACACCCTTTAAGCCCTGCAGAACCTCTTCAATCTGCTTCCCAAGCCGCATCCTTTCCTTTTCCATGTCAATTAATCCCTCAAGAGGGATGTAAATCTCCATGCCTTTGGCTACAACTACAGCTGAGGCATGTGGTTTTTCTGCTTCAGGGTCAAAGACAATTGTTTCTATATTACCAAGCCGTTTGATATATTCGATGCACGATTTAAGCACATCAGCTGTCTCTTCTAAAGAATGCTTAACCATAATTACAGGAAGGTTTGTTTTTAGCCCAATATTCATCATGGAGCGAATATTGCGGATAGCACTAACCACCTCCATAACCAATTCCATATCCTCAATAGCCTTTTGATTGACTGATTCTGACTTTGGCCATTTAGAAAGCATTATGGTTGTCTCTTCCCTTTCGATTGACAATCTTTGCCACAACTCCTCAGTAATAAACGGCATGAATGGATGAAGCAGTTTCAGGATAGACTCAAAGGTTGTGGCTATCAGATACTGAGCTGCTTTCTTTGTTGCACCATCCTGTCTCAGTCTGGGTTTGACCAGCTCAAGATACCAATCACAATACTCATGCCAGACAAAATGATAGATAACAGCAGAGGCCCCTGCAAACTCGAAAGACTCAAGTCCTTGAGTAACCTGAGTAATTGTTTGATTAAGCCGTGAAACTATCCACTCATCCGCTACCTCTTGTTGACATCCTTCTACAGATAAACCATCGTAGTCCTCCAGATTCATGAGGATAAACCTTGATGCATTCCATATCTTATTACAAAAGTGCTTATACCCTTCAATTCGTTCCTCAGAAAGCAGAATATCCCGTCCCTGGACAGCCATAATTGCCAGGGTAAACCTGAGGGCATCAGTCCCATAATCATCGATAACATGAAGCGGGTCAATAACATTCCCCTTTGATTTACTCATCTTTTGACCCTCAGCATCACGAATCAGGGCATGGATATAAACCTTATGAAAGGGAATATCCTCTTGAAACTTCAAGCCCATCATGATCATTCGAGCAACCCAGAAAAAGATGATGTCAAAACCAGTAGAAAGAACGCTGGTAGGATAAAACCGTTTCAAGTCATGGGTATCATCAGGCCAGCCAAGCGTAGAAAAAGGCCAGAGGGCAGAAGAAAACCATGTATCAAGCACATCCTCATCCTGTTTTAATTCACCACCACAGTTAGGACAATTCCCCACAGGATCTTTGCTTTCAACCAATACCCTGCCGCATTGCTGGCAATACCAGACCGGAATACGATGCCCCCACCATATCTGTCGTGAAATGCACCAATCCTTGATATTTCTCATCCATTCAAAGTATGTCTTTTCCCAGCTCCTGGGCACAAACTCTATCCGCCCATCCTCTACAGCCTTGATTGCTTCTTCTGCAAGTCCTTTCACCCGAACAAACCATTGGGGTGAAAGATATGGCTCAACAATGGTATGGCATCGATAACAATGTCCCACAGACAGGGCATGTTCTTCAATCTTTTCCACAAGCCCTTGCTCTTGCAGATCATGCAACAGGTGTTTACGGCAATCATATCGATCCTGTCCTTGATAGCATCCAGCGTTTTCATTCATGGTTGCATCAGGATTCAGGATATTTATCTGTGGCAGATTATGCCTCTTGCCAATCTCAAAATCATTAGGGTCATGAGCAGGGGTAACCTTTACCGCACCAGTCCCAAAGTCAGGCTCAACAAAGGAATCAGCAACAATAGGTATCCTCCGATTTAACACAGGCAAGATCACATACCTGCCAATCAAACCCTGATACCGTTCATCATCCGGATTTACCGCAACTGCGGTATCACCAAGCATGGTCTCTGGTCTGGTAGTAGCGACAACAATATATTTGCTATCTCCTTCCCCCTCAATAGGATACCTGAGATAATACAGGTGTCCACTCATCTCCTTATGCTCAGACTCAATATCTGAGAGAGCGGTGTGGCACCTGGGACACCAATTAACAATATAATTATCCCGATAGATGAGCCCTTCCTCATAAAGCCGGACAAAAACCTCTCGGACTGCTTTTGACAGGCCATCATCCATAGTAAACCTTATTCGTGACCAATCGCAGGAAGAGCCAAGCCGCTTCAATTGATTGATAATGATATCACCATACTGCTTTTTCCACTCCCATACCCGCTCAATAAATTTTTCACGACCCAGATCGCCTCGAGTTAATCCCTGCTTCTTCAGCTCTCGTTCCACCACATTCTGTGTCGCAATACCAGCATGGTCAGTGCCTGGCACCCAGAGGACACTTATCCCCTGCATCCGTTTCCACCGAGCCAGAATATCCTGAATAGTATTATTCAAGGCATGCCCCATATGAAGCGAGCCAGTCACATTTGGCGGCGGAATAACCATAGAAAAACATTCCTCCTGTTTTCCTATGGCTTGATCTGGCACAAAGCAATTATTCTCTTCCCAGTATCTGTACCATTTCTCTTCTACATCACGAGGTTCATATGCTTTTGGAATATCCAGTACATTCATTACGTTACTCCTGTCTACAAAATACGGAATGCGTTGTCGAATTTCAAGCAACGGTTTGCATTATTTGCAAAGTTGCCTTTATGCAATTTAGCGAAGCGTTACAAATATGCTGTTATGCTGTAACCAACAAGCCTAAACTGCCATTTTTAATACTTCATATCTAACAGGAAAAAGTTGTTCCATATCTATATGTTTCGAAGCATCAAGAATCTCAATTCCTACCACTTTCTCATCGTTACCTATATCCAGCACAATATCATCAGAGACTCGTCTGTTTATAATATCTTGTTTCCTATCGTCCAGCCGAAGATATAACAAGTCAGTTTTATCATCAATCTGAATTCTCATACGATCTTCCTTTTCCCTCGTGATATTCTCTGCTTCCCTTAATTCTTTTCAAACTCAGAGGTTTGGGATTTTAAAGCAGCACTCTTGAGTACTGGTGGTTTTAAACTTTTAGGATCAATTTTTTCACCTTTAGGTTGATATCCTTCATTAAGTATTCTTGGTTGATAATCTCTTGTTTTAATCTCCTTCTTACTCCTCTCTTTCATCTTTTCCACCCCCTTTTACCTGATATTCAAAAAACTCTATAAATTTAATCCTATCCACATTTGTTTAAGAACAGTTTCTTTTGTATTATCAAGAGAGCTACACAGCAGAGGTTGTTAACTTTTTAGATATTATCCCATAAATTTTTAAATACTAACCCTCGAATATTCTCAAAAGCATCAACAATGGAAAGGGTTGTATCCCCAACATTATTAAAATCTTTATGCTTACCTCTAACACCATTGCTTCTAAAATAAGTTGTAAGGTCAATAGCTGCATCAAAAATCATAGATAAGTATTTTTTAGTTTCTTCATATGTCAACCCAGATACATTATCACATTGAATTTTTAGACATTGCAAATAGTGTCTAAAAGCCTCTCGTTCAGAAAAATTAACTGTTGTTGGTTGTGCTCCTTGAAATAAAATGTCAGTATAATTCGAATTGAATACTGGATCGGTTTTCATATCTTTAAGAATTCCGCCACTATGAGCTATATCCAAGAACTGTATTTGATATTCAGTTAATGCCTGTGGACAATAATACCATGTGCTTTTTCGTCCTCCTTCTTGTTCATCATCATCTATTTTAAAATCACCTAAAGGAAACATTCTGGTTTTCATCCATGTACCTGCACAAATAGCATCAACCTTTGCTAATGATAGAAATAAAAATTGATGATTAGAATACCCAACTATTACAGTTTTTTCAAATAGTTTTAAACCAGCAACCAAATCAAATAAATTAATTAACCAAGAAGCATTATCAATCAAGTAAGAATTGTTAGGATGTATAGGTACAATATAAAAACCGTCAACAGGATAATTCTCTAAATAATCGAGCAAAGCATGAGTTTTTTCCTCATTTTTTAATAAATCTTCGCCAATACAAAGGGTCATATATTTTGGAATCTTTATATTCATTTTGTTAACAGCATTTTGAATAATAGAATTTATTTTATCAAAATCACCGTCTACATTAGAAAAATATATCCCTGGAATAATGAATGCATTGGCTTTTAAGGGCAAGACATAATCATTATATAAAACATTTAACATTTCAGAACAGCCACTACCATTTAAAAACATGTTTGTATTGTAATTTGAAGGCCAAAAAGAATGTTCACATAGATTCTCATGAGATGTTCTGGGTACATAAAATTGAGGATCAAAAATCACCGAACCGTTATATTTCTCTAAACTATCTGACAGATTAAGCATTTTTTCGATAGTCATATTTTTAGGACTTAAAATGGATGTTGCCCCTTTCCATTTTTTATTTAGCTCAACACAATGTTCACGCATTCCATGACCCATTTGTAAATATAAATTCATACAATTATCCTCATTCTATTAGTGTGCTTTTAACGACATCAAAAAGAACTTTAGCTTCAGTCACATTTCTCGGTCTTCTAGAGATTCTATTATCGCCAAGTGTCTTAATAAATCTTGCTAATAGGAATTGAGTATCACCAGATATTTTTAAACGCGGTAGTGGTTGTTGCTCTATATTTTTTATAATTTGAAGAATGTCATTAGCATTTTGTATATATGGATTATAACCAAGGATCATTTCAGCAGCAACAACACCTAATGAAAACAAATCAGTTCTGATATCAATTTCTCTCTTACAATTTCTTAACTGTTCTGAAGCTGAATATCCTACAGTACATGGTCCGAAAGGAGAATTTGTAGCTGTAATGGATTGTAAATCAAGATGTCTTGAAATACCAAAGTCAATTAACCAGAATTTATTTAATTTATCTAATATAATATTTTCTGGTTTTATATCTCTATGGACGATTCTATTAGACTCAGCTTTTTCGAGTATACTTAGCATTACATCAAAAAAATTGATAACCTCTGTTAATTGGAATTTTCTTTTTTCGCTAATTTCTTGTCGTAATGATAAGCCTTCAATATATTCCTCAACAATCCATATTAATTCATTAGGACTTGTTATCTCATCTATATTTGTCTTAATAATTACTGGTATATGACTGCTATTTAAAATGTTACAAGCTCTAACCTCACGCTTAACTCTTTCTAAAGAGTTTTCATCAGAATGTATTATTTTTAATACAACTGTTTGATTTTCATAAAGAGCTTGATACACATGTTTTTGTCCTCCTTTTCCAATCAATTTTATTATTTTCAAATTTTCAATTCTTGAATTTATTGAGTCAATCATTTCTTGTGTAATGTCAAACATAATTCACCCCTTTAGTTCTACCAATATATTCATGCATAAACCAGGTAGTAATATTTGAAGGCATTACATTTTTATCTGGATTCTTTATTATTTTATAATTGTTTTTGTAAGAAATAATTCCAACACTGGTATTTTTGTAACTATTTAATAATTTTTCTGATATAGTATTTTCTGGAAAAAGAGAATATGATTTTGACGAAAAATACGTATTATTGATTGATTGCTCTAATGCTCTTTTCCAGTCCTTAAGCTTTGCTTCAATAGCAATAATTTCTTTAATAAAGAAAATATTTTTTAATGGTTTGGTTTTAAAGTTAAAACATTCCATTTCTTTGATTAGATTAATGTTACATAAAATATCAAGAGAATTTAAAATTACCTTTTTTGAAAAACCAAGCTCTGTAATTAATTCATCAATATTTTTACTATTAGATGATATATACAAATGGTGAAGTATTTTTATGTCTGTAGTAGTCAACTTATTACGTTTTTCATCCCACTGAGTTCTCATTGATTTATCCCAAATTATACAAACTAAGTCTGGATAACCAAAACCAGTAAAGGGTTCTTCAATTAGAGTATAATTATATTTCTCTGGATATTTATTATTATTAAAAAAATCAGATGATAAAAAATCTTTTAAAAACAAGTATTCTTTTGTGATTTTCTGATTGGGTCTGATATAAATCATATAGCACCTTTTGGACACTTTTAAAATGTTTGTATCATGTCTATCTAATGCGGTTATTTTCTACCACTAAAACAAACAACACCCCATGTTTAAGCATGGGGTGTTGTTTGTGAAACTTCAAATCGCAAGGATATGTCCCATATCTTCACTTATGCAGCAAAACTTCCCATTACCTTCCCCATTCTTTCAATCTCCAATAATTTCCTTTTCCATTCAAACCCTCGAGTATAACTCTCTCTGGAGTATTCGCTGATAACTACTCGATGGCAGGGGATGATAATTGGCAGGGGATTATATCTTAAGGCACTGGCTACTGGTCTGACTGCATCAGGGAAACCAACCTCTCTGGCAACCCATCTATATGTCCTGATCTCACCATGAGGCACAGAACAGGTTATATCCCACACTTTTTTTTCAAATACATTTCCTCGATTAATATCTAAGGGGAAGTCAAAAACTACCGATCTTTTTCTAAAATAATGCTTGAATGTCTCGCTTATCTCTGAAAAATAGTAAAAATCAAACAACATATTAGCATTGGGGGGGAGCTGTTTTCTCAACTCCCTGGCGACCATCTTTCGTTCCTTTTGGGGTAAGACTATAGCCCTTACCCCCTGGTCAGTAGATGCCAGTCCCATCCAACCGAGCTGGGTATTAAAATATACATAACGAAATATTTCTTGTTTTTCTGCTATTTCCATTATATTTTCACCAGATCATCAATGAAAATATGGCGGAGAGGGAGAGATTCGAACTCTCGGTAAGGTTTTAGGCCCTACAACTGCTTAGCAGGCAGCCCCAATCGGCCACTCTGGCACCTCTCCGTGTTAGGTGTTTAGACTGAAGACTGTTAGGTTCAGATTCTTTCCTGCCTAACTAACAGCCTTTAGTCTAAACACCTTATATCTGGCGGCGGGAATAGGATTCGAACCTATGGATAGGTTACCCCATCAACGGTTTTCAAGACCGCCGCATTAAACCGCTCTGCCATCCCGCCGTAAAAAGAATAAGTCCTATAAGACTTATTCTTTTCTTAAAACTTCACTGTAGCCGATAAAAGATGTGTTCCACCACCATCTGATTCCAATAGACCATAATCAATCTGATACAGCATATTTGGTGCGGTTGACCCTTCTTCTGGCTTGCTTTTTAATCCAAATCCAATGGTATGCATACTCTTTCCATAGCACCCTGCCCTGACAGAGAACTTCTCGGTCAGCCATTTTTCTATCCCAATCCTGACCTCACTTTGCATCTCATTATCATATACATCCTTAACATTGAAATAATAGATGTCCACGGCAATGGTGGTATTCTCATCAGGCATCCAGGCTATACCTGGCCTGAAATTACGGGCATGTCGACGATGTAAATGATACGGTTCTATCTTTACACTCCGATCATATTTTTTCAAACATACAGGACACTCTGCACCAGGAGATACCTCAAAGGCATGTCCCCTATCGCAAACATAAATATCCTTATTAAAGTCATACCTTGGTTCGTTAACATCCTGGATTAATAATCCAAGGTTAACCTTATCAGACAGCTTATGCAGAACTCCAATATCGTATCCGTTTACCTCAGCCTCATATCCCATACCCTCGCGTGTATCCTTGCCATTCTCCCAGAGCTTAAAGTCATCCCTTTTTTCTAAGGATTGCGAATACCTGCGGATATTTACACCCATAGCTGTATTCTCAAACACCCCTGTTCCCCATCCTCCGATAGAGAGTGTCATCCAATCATCATTGGTATAATAGGTATATTGATAAGTGCCAGTAGCAGCATCATAAATATCGAAATATGGATTTATTGCCTTAATCTGGCTTACACCAATCCCGCCACTTCCAATCTTTATCCCGCCAGCAGTCCAGTTCTGGTAATTAAGAAGAGCCTTATTATTCAATGTTTGCATATAAGTCAGCTCTGTCCCTTGCAGATTGCCCATACCAGCAGGGTTCCAATAACAGGAATGAATATCATCAGCCACCGCAACAAATGCCCCACCCATGGACAGGGGTCTTGCACCAAGACAGGCCTCTGTTATTCCCTGATAACCAGGCAGCATCAAGATTGTTACTACCACATACCAGATCAATCTTTTCATCAATTACCTCCAGATTATTTTGTTATTCGCCTTCAGCACATACTATTTCTCAAGCCTTTTTTCTGTCCTTTCTGGCCACAACATTTCATACACCAGAGCAATCACCAGCCCAATAAACAAGCTATTTATTAATCCAGCAGCTACCCACAACACGGTCATTTCACTTGGTATAAGCATAAAATTTTTCACTGTTCCCGGAAATTCACCAATTGCCCAGATAATAAGCCCAAAGAATATACCCTTAACAACCCTTTTCCCTGGCAGGCTATCGTGAAGGATAGCAAAAAGGCATCCAAAAAGGATACCAATAAGCATATCAACCAGCCACATCCTTGATTCCCAGTAGGTAGCTGGCTTAAACAGCTTCCATAATTGGGAAAAAGCATGAGGCATTTCGGTCTTCATAGCAAGATAGACCTTCTCAAATGACTTCCACTCAAGAACACTAATCCCAATCTTTAATCCGCCGGCAATAAAACCAGCGATAACACCTCTCAGGAATCTCATTTATTCCCTCGCTTTTAGATGTCAAAGAGTCACATTCGCTTGCCCCTTGAACCCTAACCCCTCGAACCCTTCCTTTTACTTAAACATCACCTGTGCCAGTTTCCACCAATCCTCGCTAACAGTTTTCAGGGTTGATGTTGCTGCCTCAAGCGGTGCAGAGGTTATCTCATTACCAACAAGGCAGGCCATCTGGCCAAATTTAGCCTCATGAATCAATTCAACAGCCTTCACGCCAACCCGTGTCCCTAACATGCGGTCAAAAAGGGTAGGGGCACCACCCCGCTGAATATGTCCAATCACAGCCATCCTTGTCTCAATCCCTGTCTTTTCCTCGATAACCTTAGCTATATATTCGCCAACACCCTTTTCTTTCAGAATAACATGACCAAAGGCATCAACCTCTTGCTCCCCTTCTAACTCTGAAAATTTGGTGCCCTCTGAAACCACTACTATTCCATAATTTTTTCGTTGTTTAACCACCCTTAAGTGCTCACACATCTTTTCAATATCCGGCTCAACCTCAGGGAGCAGAATCCAATCTGCACCGCCGGCAATCCCTGTAAAAAGGGCAACCCAGCCTGCATGTCTGCCCATAACCTCCAGAACCATTATTCGGCGATGGGATCTGCCCGTATCCCTCAACCTTTCCAAAGCATCAACTGCCACGGTTACTGATGTATCAAAGCCAAAGGTATAATCTGTGCAGGAAAGGTCATTATCCATGGTTTTAGGCACACCGACAACATTTGTTCCATATTGTTTATAAAGCTTACTGGCAACACCCAGGGTATCCTCTCCACCAATCGCAATCAAGGCATCAAGATTTTTCATATTCTCCAGAACCTTGGGCACATCACTTTCAGCTTTCTTGAAAGGATTGGTTCGAGATGTCCCAATGATAGTGCCGCCCTTACCAATTATTTCTTCCACATCACTAAGGGTCAATTGCTTCATGTTCCCATTTATCATCCCCTTCCAGCCTTCCATCACCCCAAAGAGCTCATCGCCATAATCCATGGCTTTCATAAAAGCCCCTCTAATAGCTGGATTTAATCCAGGACAATCACCGCCGCCAGTTAATATGCCAATCCTCATACCTTGCGAGCCTCCTTGTTTAACAATCTACAAAACAGGTAAAGTATATCAAATACAAGCAAAAATGTCAAGCATTTTCCTGTTTTTTTCGGTAATAGTTCACCGCAGAGACGCAGAGGCGCTGAGAAATTAACAAAAATTAGAATCCAGAACTATAGAAAGGTAAAAAGAAAGAATCAGTAGTCTCTCATCTGTGCTCTGTCCTCCTGATTTATTCTCTGCGTCTTTGCGTCTCTGCGGTTAGCTGAACTGTTACCTTTTTCGTAATTACAGGCAATCCCTGCTATACATAACAGAAAAATTGCACAAATACTTCCAGCCATTCCAATCTTAAATACCTGCGGATAATAGATAAACTCAATTCTGTGAGCACCAGAGTCAACCTCTATGGCTCGAAAGACATAGTTTGCTCGATATATCTTTGTTTCCTTCCCATCTACAAAAGCCTTCCATCCTGGATAATAGGCATCTGCCAGGAACAGAAAGCCTGCTACACTGTTTTTTGCCTGAACAACTATCCTGTTTGGCTGGTAGGTATCAATCTTTACCTGATTTGATTTACAACCTTGCCACTTGAGAGGTAGCACCTCTGGCAGAGGTAGCACCTCTGGCAAATGATAGGTTGGCTTTTCAAAGATAACCACCTCTTTTGCTGGATTAAATTCTGGACGCATGATGTAATGAAATGCCTCTTTTTTGTTTGCCACAATAGTTGCTTTTGGAACAAAGAATGCCCTTGGCAAGCAGCCTGTATTCTCGTATACCCAGATATTTTGGGTCGCGTATCTACCTATCTGCACCAACCCATCATACAAGAGTGGTGTTTCAGAGGCAATATATTTAATATTCAACATACACAAAAGATGATAGATAGAAGAAATTTCTTCATTCCTTACATGCCAGATGAGCTTTTCATAATCCCTGATGGTCATGGCCTCATACCCATAGGCATCAGGGATACGCCAGAGAAGCCCAAGGTTGCTGAATAGGGTAGATTTAGCCTGCCAGCAAATTAAGCCTCTGCCTCTTGCATCTTGAAGATACGTCTTTTCTGTAGCAGGATCAAGAAGGTATCGATACGGCTCTGTTTCTCTTTCCAGCAGTTTCACAAGAGCCGGCTTCTGGTCGTAAAATTTCTGTAAGATCAAAGGATTGAGGTTTATTCCATGAAAAGAAAGGTCTGCGGCTATTATTATCAACAACCCCATTTCGGTCCCTGAGCACTGTCGAAGGGCGACAGTGCTCAATGACCGCATTTCGACAGTGCTCAATGACCGCATTAGAGAAATGTTTCCTGCTTTCTTTCTCATCAGTCCCAGACTGATAATAATTAGAATAATCGGGATTATCGGAAGATATTGCTGTTTCCCAATTATCTGTCCCCAGAGAGGAACACCCTGCTTGAGGACACCTATACCCCAAAAACAAATACAGAGTGTAAGCAAAACAAGAAGTATCCAGATAAATTCCTTCCTGAATCTTGAGATGGAGTTAAAGCCATATCCAGTTAATACTGCCCCACAAAAGGTCATAAGAGCGACAAACTTGACTGCATGCCTGATCATGTTGAACCCAGGCAGATATTGGTAACATAGTGGATATAAAAAAAAGCATGAACCAAGTGAAAGCATAATAGAGATGACAAAAAGCCCTATCCAGAACCATTCCATCCTTTTCTGGTTTTTCCAAAAACAAAAGATACTCAGAAATATCATGCTTAGTGGAATGATTCCCATGTATAAACTCAAGAGAAACCCCTGCCTGGGAAGCTTCATTATGTCTGAAAAAAAAGGGGTTAATAGGCTTAACAATTCTCCTGGATGTAATGACCAATCTGTTGCCTCCCCATACCCTACCCCATGTGCCCTTGGAGAGAAAAGTGTCAACTCAAAAAAAGGCAGCAGTTGGATAAGACTTATGCCAATGCCGGCAAGAAGGATTATCGAAAAGGAACAGATAGCATATTTGCAGCCACACTGGGAACAAATTCCGTATAAAAATAATGCCATTATGGTCATATAAACCACTACCGGCTCCCCAGCCAGAATCTGGATGGATAGGCATATCCCACAAAGGATTACCTGCAATAATGACCTTTTGGACAGGGCAGTATGATATATGGAAAAGATGAGTGGCAGCCAGGTAATTGAACAGAGAATGTTTGGATGGCTGATCATACATAAGGGAAAACCACTGAACATAAAGGTAATGCCTGCTGCAAGGGATGCTTTTGTTCCCAGATTAAGCGTTTTTCCCAGACAGTACATGAAGATACCAGAAAGCAGAAAGTGAGTAATGATAAAGAGCTTTATCCCCAGCTCAAAGGGCAGCAGATGCAAAAAGATGGATAAGGGGTAAAATGTCCCAAGCTGAATTAAAGCAAGCAAAGGTGTCCCTGAGAATAGATATGGGTTCCAGAAGGGAAAGATACCATCCTTTATCAGGTTGACCTTCAGGTGATAAAATGGGTAGTAGTAGCGGTAAATGTCCCTGAAAACAAAGGTGTTTTCTGTAAATAATACGGGTGAGAAGAAGAAGATGGTTATGGTTGCAAGAAACAAGACGGCAAGCAGGTTTTTTTTCATAGATATTTTCCTTTTCAGTGGTTTAGGCTGAAGAGAAAAGAGCATCGTCTTCAGTCTTCAGCCTTCAGCCTTCTTCAGCCTATCTTCCCTACATCCATGTTACAAACTCCCGCAGCATTCGGAAAAATGCCATCCTGTCAGACGATTTTTTCAATCTTTTCCACACCTTGAATATCATCCTGGGTCTTAGGTAAAACTTTCTATATGAAAGCCGTCTGAGGTTCATGATTTCTTTTGCTGAAAGATGCGGGTAATCCAATATAGAAAAATTTTGCTCAAACCTTGACCAATCAGTGGTATTAATCCAGTGATTGTGGCAGGCTTGTTCATACATCTCAGAACCCGGAAAGGGCACGGCACAGTAAAACTGCACAAAATCAAGGTCAAGCTCAATGGTAAATTCTATGGTCTGCTTAATGGTTTGAGGGGTGTCAGCTGGCAATCCAATGATACAATGCCCAGAAACCTCCAGTCCAGCCTGATGGGATAATTGGACAGCCTTTCTTGTTTGTTGGACAGTAGTCCCTTTTTTGACGCTATCCAATACAGACTGACTGGCTGATTCAATTCCATAACCTATCATCCAGCAGCCAGCCTTTTTAATAGCCATTAACATCTCTAATGAGACATGATCCACGCGGCTGTTACATACCCATGAGATTTGCAGCCCTCGTCTGATAATCTCATCACATACAGCCATAACAAATTTTGTATCCAGGGTAAATGACTCGGACCAGAAAAGGAATTCGTGAACATTAAACTTTTCCTTGAGCCAGACCAATTCATCAACTAACTTCTGAGGAGAGCGTTTACGCAATAACTTACCATAATAGGTGCTGTCTGCACAAAAGGTGCAAGGATATGGACAGCCTCTTGAGGTTGCAACCAGAAGAAATGGGACATTATGAAAGGGCATGATGTAGTCAGAGGTATCAATCAGATGCCAGGCTGGGAATGGCAAGCTGTCCATATCAAGCCAGGGACGAGGAGGGTTGTGAGTTACCCTGCCTTCTTCATAAAAAGAAAGCCCTTGCACACGAGGTAATCTCTCTGATAGAGGTGCTACCTCTGCCAGAGAGGCTCTCTTTAATAGAAGTTGGACATCTGTTGCTTGCAGGTCAGCCTGAATGACAGCCTTTTTGCCAGAATCAATTGTCTGGCACAGCTCTTGCAAGGTGAATTCAGGCTCTCCACGAATGATATAATCCAGGTCATAGCCAGCGTCTCTGCCAGAGGTGCTACCTCCGGCAAATGTCCTACCTTCGGCAGAGGTCATGCCTCTGGAACAGGCACGAAAACACTCATCTGGAAGGGCTGTAGGATGGATGCCCATAATGGCTGTTTTGGCTTCTGGGCATGCCTGTTTGATGATAGATGTCATCTTAAGGTCAGATTCAATGGATGGTGTGCTGGTATTCAATACAACCAGATCCGGCTTAAACTCAGCTATTTGAAGCATTAATTGCTCAGGCGAGGTCCCCTTGACGATACAGTCAAACAGCTTGACCTCAACCCCATCCTGTTCCAGGACAGCCGCACAAAGAGCCAGAGACAGCGGCGACCAGACCGCTGTCCAGGCTCCTTTTCTTTGCATACACCTGCCCTCTCGAACAACCTTTATCCCGTCTGGAGCCGGTGGATTAATTAAGAATACCTTCATGATATCGACTCCGTTCAAGCAAAGAACGATTGCAACCGTTGTGTCCTCTGTGAATTTCTTCGTGTCCTCTGTGGTTAATCTTCTTAATATTTTTACCACAGAGAACACAAAGTAGGCACAAAGTTCACTAATGTCGCGTCAACCTTAATCTGTCGCATGTAGTAGAGATGCGATTAATCGCGTCTCTACATTGGGAAAAGGCAGGGACAAGCCCTGCAGCTACATTAATAAACCATTCGACACTTGAGACTTGACACGACACCAAGATTTTTTCTTTGTGTCCTCTGTGAATTCCTCTGTGTCCTCTGTGGTTAATCTTCATACAGTAATTATTCCAGCGTTATATCCCCCAGATTTGTCAAGGAGGTATCAGCTGTTTTTTTACCACGTCCATCCTCATTGCCGTCTACAACTACCTCAATGGTATCCCCTGATGTAGAATAGCTGAAGAGCCCGGTCATATCCAATTTGCGAATGGTATTAATATCAACACTCCAGGCACCACTTGAGTTTGTCCTCGTAGATGCCCAAGCAGATACCCCTGAATCGCCGGTTGCGTCTGTATCCCTTAGCCTGACATAGACCATGGCATCCTTAGATACACCCCCGACTTTACCGGATACGATTTTGCTTCCAGCAGCACTGATTGCCCCACCCGTCTTAAAGCTATAATGCTTCTCATTATTATCATCTGTTGAGCCGCTGGTGATAATGTCATAGTAGTAGGTGGTATTTGGTGCTAAGCCACTAAGATTGACATAGTGTTTTGTTGTCTGGCTGCCCTCACCACGAATATCATAGACAAGATTTGTCAAAACAGCACTATTTGTGCCATACCTCAGCCAGCTTGAGACATTATCCCATGTTGTATAAGATACAACAGCTGTATTACTGCCAACGTTAGAAAGAGTGATACGATTTGGCGAATACAAACTTCCTTCATTAGCATACACAAAGTATCCCTTGCCAAGCGTAATATCAAATGTATCGGCAAACCCATCAGGAAACCCATCAGTAAATATTGTTGTCAACCACTTACTGGCAAGATTATTCCATGATTGAATGACAGTGCATGTGCCGTCTTGATAACGAATATCCTTGCCAAGCAGATTGCTGCTTATGGTTCCTGCTGATGGCAATCCAAGCAGCCGACCACTCATGGTTCCTATTGGCAGTCCAATCAGATTCCAGCCAGGAACAAATTGCAGCTGCTGTGTCTTAACCTGCACACCGCTAACCGTAAACACAGACGGACTCTCACAGTAGACAAAATACCCCTTGCCAATCTCGATAGTAAACGTATCGCCAATGCCAACATCCACCTTTCTTGTCTTCCATGCCCCGCCCTGCCATGATTGAACAATGGTGCATTTCCCGCTCTGGATGTTTATAGCCGCACCAAGGCTCTGGGATGTGTATTTGGTTGACGACTTCAGCGGCAGGGAATACAGGTTCCAGCCTTGAGACAACCTGGTAGATGTCGATAGTGTTGGGGCAGCGTTGGTTGTTATAGATAGCTTGTTTGACAGTCCAGACCAATTCCCTATCTCATCACAACTCTTCAGGTAAAAATAATAGGTTGTTGATGGCTGCAAATCAGTAATTGGTATGTTCTGGTTCTCGCCTGCCTTTATGGGCACTGGCTCACCATCGCACTGGCTATAGCTGTCAAACACAGCTACAGGTGAAACAGAACGGCGAATATCATAGACTGTTACTGTCCCCTTGCTACCATTATCACCTGGTGATGTCCATTCCAGGGTTATGGACGACTCTGTCTTTACTGTGCTTTTGAGTATAACAGTAGCTGGCGGCCAGATATCACCTGGTGCAGCTGATGACGGGTTGGATTGCGAGCTCTCCTCGGTTCCATCAACAGCGGTAACCACATAACAATAGGTAATATCCTCATCCATGGTTATATCAACATAGCTTGTCTTTGTGCCCAGGATGGCAATCTTGGTATATGTCCCAGCGTTGATGCCCTCGCTTCGATAGACATTATACCCCTTTGCCGCAGTAACTGCATTCCAGCTCAGGCTAACAGAGCCTGGATGACTCGTAGCCACAAGTCCATTTGGTGCAGTCAAAATTGCTGGTGCAGCCATGATAGTCAGGCTGCCCTTGGGTGAAGGCGTAACCTTTTTACCGGTAAATGAATCCTCGAAATTGATCCCGGTTGTGGTTATCAAGGTATATGTGGGTGCTGCTGCCCTGACAATAGGGGGAGACTTAGATGCAGCCTTCTTTGAAGCTGCCTTTAACATTGGAGCTGATGATGTCGTCCCGGCTGGCGGAGTAATGGATACGGTTATCTTTACCTCTTTAACCGCACCAGGGGCAATATCACCAAGGTTATCCCAGATAACCGTGTCCCCCTCCTTACGGCAGAGTATAGAAGAGGATCCAAGTGTTACCCCGCTTCCAAGGGTAACCGTTCCCTTAGCCTTATTGGCAATATTGTCACCCTCATTAGAAAGGGTTATCCGCAGTTCAACATCGTTTTTCTCACCCATAATCAATTCCTTGGTTAATACCTGATTAAAACCACGTCTTACCCCATCAAGGATATAGCCCATCTCAACCCTTGGACCATGGGCAACCACGCTCTGAGATGTACTGGCAGATGTACCGATATTACTAAAGTGATCTGTATACTCAACATTTGCCCCGCTGTTAACCATCTTCATCCCGCTTGTTCCCACAGCTGTCTCAGACTTTACCACCACATAGAATGTCTTTGTCTCTGTGCCATCATATGTCCAGGGCACAGTGGTCGCCGTTGCCTTTGGGTCAGTGATGCTGGACATCTTAAAGGTTACATTCGAACCAACCTGTGTAGTGCTGATATCTCTGCCTGCCCCTAAACCATCAAAGTATACAGAGGCACTTGTCCCTCGCGGATACTGGTCAATATCCCAGCCCATCTGGCCAATAAATGTCTCCTTCTCCGACTCTGTCATCAGCTTTGCCTTTTCAACCTGGACAAAATCAGGAAAACCATCCTTAAGTGTAACAATATTTGCCTTGCCATAGGTAGTGGTTATCTTGCCTTGATCATCATATACCCCTATCCATGCCTCAGGGATGATGCTTTTTGTCGTATTCTCTGAAAGGTTGCGGAATTCAGTGAGTTTGCCGCCAGGGTCTGTGCAGCTAAGCTTGAACTTTATCGGATGCACCTTACCCTTAGCCTCGTCAGGAATATTATTAGTTGTTATCTTGAAATAGAGAACCCCCTTCCATGACTCATAGATAGCTGGATTCTCTGTTTGTGAGGCAAGCAAATAGACCAGATCACCGTGAATAGGCGGAATGGTGTTCCATAACACATCCTGAGAAATGCTCATCCATCCTGGAACAGTAGAAGCATCTGGCTCTATCTTTACATCTGTAAGGTGATATGCTTTACCATCAAAATCCCCTAAGTTATTGCAAACCTCTATACGCACCATCGTGCTCTCACCAGAGTGCAGCCTTGAACTATAGAGATTCTCATTCTCCCTGCCGCCAACAAATATGGTTGATGCCAGCCCGCCAAACCCATAGCTCCGTAAGTACGGATCCATCTCAAACTGTCGCGGCTCATACGGGTCCTCAACCTTGATGATATGGTAGATGGTATCGCCATAGTTGCCAATATTCACTGGTGCCACCTTTTTGGTAACCTCAACATTGTTGCCTATACCAAAGACACCTTGAACATGGGCATTGAATATCTGGTACTGGTTTGGTCCAGCCTTTGGGGTATGATAGACATACTCAGTCCCATCGTTGACCTTCATAAACCCTTCACGGTGCACATCAGGATAGGTAGTCATGGTAGCATAGACATTAATCTGCTCACGCTTGCCAGCATCTAACCTCTGTTGAAACTGGAGAACATGAAACATATCTGTATCAAACTCCTTGACAAGCTGAGTAGGATTGCCAATCTTCTGCAAGTCATCACAACTCCAGTGTCCTCCATACTCAATGTTATACCCAAGCCCCTTGAAAACCGAGCAGGTGATAACATTCTGATCCCGATTAAGGTTATAGATATCAGCTGGTTTAACTACATCCGGGAATTCTGTGGAGATATTGCCTGTCTTGATAACTAAATGCAGTTTTGCCTTTTTGGTAATATCATACTCAAGGAAGAGTTTTTCATTAGTATCCCAAATGTCATTATTATTCGTATCTTCAAACAACTCAAAGGTATCATTAACCTCTGGATGCAGCTTGACTGTGGGGAAAAAGTCTGATACCTTAGCATACTGTGGATCCATTGTCCGAAGCGTAGCAGTATGCGGCCTGTTCCAGATGTCCTGATAGGTAAGCATAGGAATATCAGCCGGGTCTGTTACCCTTGGGGCATATGCCCCGGAGGATGCAAGAAGCTCACGATATGGGATTGGGTCACCACCAAGCAGGATCATAAACCCGAGTGCCGGGGCATCCATGATTACCTTGCCATTAACCACATAATTATCCGGGATATTGGGCAGGGTCTTCATAAGAATGGTTCTGGCATACTCAACCCCGTCTGGCGGCAGCTCAATCGCTCGTATCCCATACCGGATAGCCGGCTCAAGGTAGTCATAACCCTGAATGGTAGCCCCATCTGTTCCCTTAGCCAGACTGGGCCAGGTGAGTTGATAGGCAGGCAGGATAATATCGCCAGTCTCTGTTTTCTGAATAAGCGGGACATTATGCTCTGGTCCCCATACTGCGGACTTATACCTGTCTGGAACAACAATATCTGTACTACTCCCCTCTGGCTGCTCAAAGACATAGGTTGTCTTCCCATCCCAATCATTGATATTAAACCGCCTCTTTATATCATTCTCTGCCTCTGCTGGAAGCGGGTATTTACCATCCTGGAAAAAGTAGGCCTCATTCTGTATCCAGATAGAGTGATTATTGCCATTGTTGGTGTTCCAGACCGCAGATGGGATGCGACGATAGTTTGTCGGGTCAATGGCTGGTGAGACAAGTGCTACTAAGTCCTGGATATACACCTTTCTTGCCTCTGTATCCTCCTTGTTTTCAATAGGAAACTTCACATCAAAATGTGTGCCTGCACCAGAGACACCATAAACAGACTGCTTTTCCAGGGCACGGTCGCCAACAAGCCTGGCTGCCATCTGTGCCCGCATCTTTACCGGCAGGGCATAAACAGTTATTTTCTCGTCCCCTTCAGTATAAACAGCCTTTGTCTCACAGACCACTGCCTCACCCTTTTTCAAGGCATTTGCCTCGGTAAAGACCGTGTAGCAGAAGGTCAGCCTGCCTTGCAACATTTGATCAAATGTCCAGCTAAGGATAGTGGTGCCGTCTGTCCCTATTGTCTGTGTAGCCTGCGGGGTTACATTTGAATTGTCTGTTATCTTGAACCCCTTCTGGACAACAGAGATAACCTCAACACTATTAAGTGTTGTATTCCAGAAATTAGAAAAGCTAACGCTTACATTTACCGGCACATCCGCCTCTAAGCCCGGGATAACATCCCTTTCAACCTCTTCATTGAAT
Organism: Marinifilum sp.; assembly: GCA_020717845.1. GTDB lineage: Bacteria > UBA9089 > CG2-30-40-21 > CG2-30-40-21 > CG2-30-40-21 > CG2-30-40-21. Next base: position 29,616 of record DYDG01000002.1, read on the forward strand.
TTTTGCACACCATCACAGGCAAGGCCTGCCTTCTGGCTCATTGCCCAGAGCACTGGATTAAGGGCTAAGGGATAGTATTCCCGCTTATCTGACGGGTGACCGTTCATGAGAATGACCTGTCCACGATTTTTTTCAACAGTTACAATAGCTGGCGGATTGCCAGAGACATTGGTATACCTGGCAACCGTTGTCTGCCCTTCCTTGTCTTTAAGCATAGGGTCATCAAGAACATACATATTATTACTCAATCTGGCAAAAACAACCGGGGAGCTGTCATCCAGAATACTCATCTGTCCAATGCTGTCTGGGATGCTTACCCTTGTGTTTAGGTCAACCGTGCCTGTGCCAACCAACCCAGCCATCTCAGCAATATAGTTTGACTCACCCTGGCTGTATAAAAACCCGCCTGCCTCGACAAATGACCTGAGATTAGTTAACCCGCCAGCTGTAATCGCTCCACGAATTGCATCCATATATCCCTTTTTTACTGCCGGAAAGATAACCATGTCATAGTTACTCAACGCTCCGCCTGCTATCCCTGCCTCATCAATGCTTGTAAATTTCTGAGCATCCCAGAGGTACATCCTGAAAAGCCTTTCAAAGTAGCCCTCTTCCCAGGTAATCGGCTGTCCATAGGTATCCTTGACCCCACTGTAAAAAACAGCAACCCTGACCTTTTGTAAGGAATATGACTTCGTTACCCCGAGAACATTTCCCATACCAACACCCGGCTCACTGACAACAAGATCAAAGCCGGTAAGTGTCCCTACAGCGGTTAAGGTAGAAAAGGTTGTCCCACTGCCAGTGGAAAACTCTGAGATGAACGTGCCTCGCAGATAATTTTTCCCATCATACGGCAAGGCATTGCTTGCTGTCCAGGCAACAGAGCCGCCATTCTTCACATGCTCAAAAATAGCCTTGTAAGCATTCCTTAATTGATCAAGCTCAAGTGGTGAAGTAACAGGATTTGCCTGTTGTCCACCCATAGGAATGATCACGCTCTGCGGTAAAAATTGATAGCCCATGCCAAGCGGCTCACCGGTTATTTCCATAGAATAATCGCTGGGATAGTTGTTGGTATTATAGGCACGAACAGCGATGTAATATTTTGTCCCATTATCAAGACCGGTCAGGGTATAGGTGCAGGCATTACCAGCGTCAACAGGCTGATTGTATGCCTGTTTATTAGCTGTAGCCGCACAGGAGATTGTGCCATAATAGACCAAATATCCGCCAACATCAGGGACATTGGTTGGACTCCAACTGAAAATAAGCTGTGAATCCATGGCAATGGCTGACAGATTGCCTGGCGGGGCAGGAAATTGTCCAGTAGTAATGCCATAAATACAGTTAGAAAGTGGTGAAAGGTTTCCGGCATCGTCTATTGCCTTTAGGGCAAGATAGTATTTGGTGTTAAAGTTTAAGCCAGTGACAGTCCATGTCTGACCACTACCGCCTGCCAAAGGTTGAGGCTCACCAAAAACCTCTTGACACGATGACCAGCTTGCCTCAGTGATAGGCGAGGTTGAATAGCGAATATCATAGGCTGTAATTGTCCCGCGACTGCCATTATCCCCGGGTGCCTTCCATGAAATATCAATGGTGCTGGCTGAGACAGTCCCTGCCTTAAGGTCAGTGATATTCCCTGGCATAAGCCTGTCTATGGAGACAATGTTAGACAGCCCGGAAAAGTTTTTCTCCTCATCCATGGTTTTTATCCCAAAATAGTATTCGTCAGCATTCAAGGAAAGCCCGGAGACAATGGTTACCTGAGCCTGCCCTTCTTTGGACGGCATAGGTGCATTTGGCACAGATTTAGCATATGCCCAGTTTGCCTCAATTATAGTGGATGTTGAGTATCTAATATCATAGGTGTCTGCATGACCTACTGCATCCCTGTGCCAGGTAAATGTACCGTCATCACCCGGCGATGTCCAAACAAGCATCAATGAATTACTGGTTGGGTTAACAATGCCCAGGTCAGTGATGGTTCCTGGCGAGGTCATGTCCTTTGTCCTGCCAGAGGCGACACTACCACCACTTGGAAAAAGGTTAGACATAGGAGAGGATGAGACACCATCTGATGCCTTTAAGGCAAAGTAGTACTGTGTTTCCGGCTGGATGGTGCGGCTGCCAAATGGCTTCTTGAGATCACCATCAGCGATGACAACCATGTGCTCCCTTCCACCTGCCTCAGACGGGGTTGGGATAATGCCGGGGACGGTCAGGCATGAGTCAAAATTCCCCTCAGTAATAAAAGAGGTTGAATATTTTATGGTATAACTGCCGGCAATGCCCCCTGCTCCATCGCCGCCCGGTGCTGTCCAGTTTAGTATCATGCTATGATCCGTTGGGTCCATGGCATACCATGTCCCCTCCCATTTATACTTGCTGTCAAGGTCTGTAACCTGAGATGGGGCAATGTTGGAGAGAAAGACAGAGGTGGATACTGCCGGAGAGTATTCTGGATAGGATGTAGTGGTCCCCTGTGTCATGGTCCCCTGATCCTTATAGCAAAAGACAGCGTAATGATAGGTCTCATTAAGCGTAAGGTTGTAGTTGTCCACATGCTCATCCTGCCAGACATTATAGCTGGTTGCCGTAGCATTGTAGATAACCGTAGCTGAACCAATCTTATCACCAACCGTATATGTTGCACCAGTAGTCGGTGTAGCCATGATTTTTACTGTATCTCGCAGGATAAGCACACCCTTAAGACAACCTACTGGCGGGTTTTTCCACTTCAATCGGATGCTGTCATTGTTTGACTGGGCAGAAAGGTCTGTTACTGGATTAATGTTCCAATCTTTAAGGTCAAACCCAAAGGTAACCTTTGCCTTTGCCGGCAGCCTTACGTGAAACATGTCCGCCAATTGAAGGTCAATGGTATATGTCCCTGGGGTAAGGTTGTTAAAGGTATATTCTGTATCATTGTGGAAAAATCCCATCCACGGCTCCTGCTTGGTCTGGCTGCCAACCAATGTCTCCTTCCAGAGTACAACAATAATACTCCCCTCAGCCACCTTATCCTCTCCCTCTCCAGTGGCAGTTAAAGAAAAGTCCTGCACATCGAATTTAGCGGTTACCGTGCCATTACTTTTTGTTTGTGTTCCTGGTGTTGGCCAGATAATGCTCAAGCTTGGCACACGTTTACTGGCGGTGAAGCTGACATCAGTGATACTGGCATTACTTATGGTACGAGTAGCTGAGCCGGGTGTAAACTTTAAGCCCGACTGCTCCGGGATGATAGTATATGTGCCGGCATTCAATCCGGTAAACTTGAATGAGCCAGCAGAATTGGTAAGCACTGCCTTAGAGGCAGCACCAGACAGAGACACGGTGATACTTCCCACAGCAACACCGCCTGTAATCGTGCCACTAATCTCGTATGCCCAGACAGGCACACAAGCAACAAAATACAACAACGATAGAACCATAACCCTTTTGATAATGTTCATAACATAGCCCTCCTTGTGAATTTTGAATGATTTTCGTGAAATGGCTGCGAAGAAGCTGCGAAGAAGCGAATTTTTGCGATTTTTTTTGCTCGCAAGGGTAGTCTCTCACATCCCTTTTTCTCCTCCAGAGATAAAGAAGAGAAAAGAGATGATAATTGAAGACTATACTATTATAATAACACTTAATTTGAGAAATGTCAAGAAAAAATAAGGCAAAAGCAGGACAAAAGAAATTGGTTGGTCATTAACAGGGCAACCTGTCTTCTGCTTCAAAGCTACGTTTTCTCATCTTCTCATCCCTTTGAATTCATGTTCATTGCAGCCACCACGCCAGCAGTAAGAATAGTGGCTACTGTTGTTGCGATTAGCTCAATGCTCTGAGTAATCTTTAGTTTTTCATCCTCTTCAAACCTTGACAGAACAAACTCAGCCATATCCGTCCCTTCTGGTGAAGAGCCAATTCCTATTCGTATTCTTGGAAATTCTTTGGTTCCAAGGCAATCAATTATTGATTGCACCCCATTATGTCCGCCAGAGCTCCCCTGCTGACGAACACGGATCTTTCCAACAGGAAGGCTGACATCATCATGGATAATTATTATTTGCGATAAAGGAACACGATACCGCTTACACAGTTCAACAACAGCCCTGCCGCTCAGATTCATAAATGTATCTGGCTTAGCCAGGACAACATCCTTTTCTTCGATAGTTCCTTCCCCTATCATTGCCTGGCATTTATTTTGTCCAGGCTTAATGTTGTGCAGCCTACAAAGATAATCTATGACCATAAATCCTACATTATGTCTGGTCTGATTATATTTTTGGCCAGGGTTGCCAAGTCCAACAATAATCCATTTGTCTATCGAAGTTTTATGTATTCGTGGAAATATCATCCGAAAATCCGTCCTGTTAGAAATAGGCTGTTTTATCCAAAGTTTTTTCAAATTCATCTCTAAATCTTTCAACTATATCTTCATTTTCTTTTTTCCATCGGTTAAACAATTTCGAACATCCGCTTCCCCAATATTGTGCTTGGAACATAAACCATTTTTTCATTATTTCTCTATTATCACTAATATTTGCCAAATTCCTAAAACAAACTTGTTGAGTGTATTGTCCTGTTCCACCCCAGAAAGGATCGTTTGCAGGTAAATCTCTCAAAAATTCATAAAAAATGTCTTCTGTCCTTTTACCTCCGGGTAACAAAAGAACTCGAGGAATATTGCACGGACAATATCCCCATTATCTAATTCAACAGAGTACTTATGTTCTCCTGTTTTATCATTGTTTGGATAAGAAAATCTGAATACTTCCGAAAACTTAATTTCAAATGGTTTATCACTTATTGTCTTAATATTCTTCCCTTTTTCTCTAAAACTAAAGATATTTCCAGCAAGTCCTAAAATAGATGATTTCCCAGTACCATTCTGTCCTGCAATTGCAGTTATTAATTTCCCAAATTTTATCTCAATGTTTTCTATGTGCCTAAACTTTTCAATTTTCAATGTATTAATTTTCATAATAATTACTTCTCCACAATATCATAATTTGCAATCAACAATTCTTTCCCCTTTTGTGCTGTTTGCTGTTTATAATTGTTCATTCCGTATTGCAATTCCCACTCAACCTGATAAAAGTCTCTAAATAATGTTCGGATATATTCATTATTATCATAGGTTATTAACCATTTATGTTTACATTGCTTGAGATTTTCAAAAAATATTTTGTGATCAAACCCTACATGAAGACACCCCTTTTTCCCATATAACCTTGACTGAGTAGTTGAATAATATGGTGGGTCCAAAAAAATAAACACATTTTCTCCATTTCTATATAAAAGCTCAGTATAATCTTTTGGGCTGAATTCTATATGTTTAACAATATTGTAAGCGTTTTCTAATCGCTCAATTGAAGACAGTGTAAATCGTTTTTCAAATGCTTGTTCTGAATATCCTCCACTATCTACAACACCAGAAAATGTAATTCTGTTTAGTACAAAAAAATCAATTGCTCGCTGAAAATCTGATAATGCCTGCTTTCGTTTAGCAATAAGTTCTTGAAATAATTCTCTTCCATTGACATATTCTTTTTTTACTCGGAGGATTTCTTTGATTAAATTATCCTTATTTGATTGTAATTCCTTCCAAAAACAATATAAGTCATAATTTGCATCACTTGCATAATACCGAGTAGATGATTTTTTTTGAACACAATAAAATGAAAATGACCCTCCTCCAAAAAACGGTTCTCTCAACTCTTCATATTGAGGAATGAAAGCAGAAAGATAGCCTACTGCCCTGGATTTTCCTCCTGGATAACGCAAAGGACTCTTAATCATCTTTTTTCCTCTCACCGTATTCTATTACGACCTCAAAGTTGTTTGCTCTTGCTTCCTTGAACAAGGTATTAACAAATTCTTCTTTATTTTTCCTGAAACGGTTCTCATGGAAGAATGTTTTAATCTCACTTTCGTTCATATTTGTTGTAATTTTGCCCTGTATTTTTTCGGATGTTAGCCTGAGTACAGGAATAAAATTGACAAGCGTTTTTGAGTTAATATCTGTTTCTTCATAAAGTTTATCTATATTTGAAAAAAGCATCATCTTGATAAGCCCATCTTTTATATCATTTTCTCCAGGTAAAATTGACTTTTTGGAATGTTTGCTTTCGATAAGTTCATACCTGTTGTCATGAATAATCACATCATCAACTGTTAGAAAATATTTACCGCCCAAATAATTCTCTATTTCGATAGGTGTTTTTACTCCTACGCTTAATACCTCTTTTGGTTGAGTCGTCCCTATTTCTCTTTTCTGTGCCTGAGCAGATTTGAGTCTTGAAAAGGCTAAAAAACTCTCTTGACTTATAATGATACGTTCTCTGAAGGCTTCTATCCCTGCTTCATTATGAAGCTTAACGCCTGTCTTATTTGAAATTAGTCGATAACTGAGAATGACTTTTTCCATAAGACCATCTAATTTTTCAGGGCTCAATTGATTTAAGTTCCAGTGTAGAGCAGATGAATGATAGTTGGATAACTCCTTTAATTGAGCTTTTACGAAATCACCATCCAACTGTTGTTTTGTTATTCTATTTGGTTTTTGAGCGTCTCGATAATTCTTTTGGGCATCCATATAATAAGCAAGGATGACATATACATTTAACAAGCTCATTAATTGGACAGTGTCCCATTGGAGATAGTCTATGTTTTGAGAATCTGCTCCTTCATCTTTTACAATAGGTATAACCGTAATGGTTTTTCCTCCACAAGTAGATAAAGTGTCATACACACTGGCGAATGGATATGTTCTTGTTCTTTTCGGACCAGTCCATTTACTGACTGCATAAATTGTATCGTTATCCTTAATACAACATCTTGATTGCCAAGCATTCACATCAGTATCAAATAATACGGTTAACAAAGGGCTTTTAAGAAAACTTTCGTACCTCATATTCATTATTTTGCCAATTAATTTGGACATATTTACAACCCCCTGTTTATTTAGTTATTTGGTTTAATCGTTCAATAGCATATTGAACATACTTTTCCTGAGTATCAATCCCAATATGTTTCCGTCCTAATTTCTCAGCAACTATATTTGTTTGTCCGCTTCCAGCAAATATATCGATAACAGTATCGTCTTTATATGAATAAAACTGAATAATTCTTTTGGCTAATTCTTCTGGAAAAGGACAGGGATGAAGATTTTGTTGGGGAGCAACCGGGGGAATCTTCCAGACATTTTTGCTCAGTTCTCCTTGATAATCTCTCAAATCAATCTTATTTGTTTGCTTATCTTCACGTGAACGAAAGTAGTAGATATTATTTTCTTCCTTTTTACCTGCTGGCTTTTGGAAAACCAATACATATTCAGCAACCAAACTTGGATAATAATAACCTGGATATGGGTGTTGCATTAACACACCGCTTCTCTTATCTTTTGCAATCTCTTTTTCCCAAATAATATCTTCCTTGAACTGCCAGCCTATTTCCTCCATCCATCCTGTAAAATGAAAAGGTAATGGTACTCGGATACCGTTCCATCCTACTGGAGAAATATTCACAACATTATATCCTCCTGGCTTAATAATACGATATAATTCCTTAAATCGATCAGTCAAAAATGTTCGATAAAAGTCGTAGGAAACTTCTTTGCGTGTCCAATACTCGATTTTTCCCTCAAGTTTTTGGATATGTTCCTCATAATTGATAGCGTTATGATATGGAGGAGAAGTAAAGGCAAGGATAATAGAATCATCAGCAATAGATTTCATAGCTTCCAGACAGTCGCCTTGAATAATTTCTCCTCGTCCAATTTCATGAACTCTGATCTTCTCTTGTGTCCATTTAAATCGTCTCCCTAATTCTAAGGCTGAAATAATCTGTAACGCTTTCGTGGTTCCAATCCCTGGGAATTCGCTTAATTTTTCTATAGAAATCGAATTGTTTAGATTTGTGCGGATATATTCAACCAGTTCTTTGCTTAAATCAAAGACATTTTTCCCTTTAGAACCATGCCCCAAAATAATAGCAATCAAATCTTCAGTACTTATTTGTGTAGGATTTTTAATTTCAAGTAATTTTTCTCTTGGTTTTTTAGATTCGGTATTCATCGTACCTTAAACTTCCTGTCTTGAATTCGATTTATTATGATTTCTTAACAAATCGCAGGTGAACTTCACATAATCTTTATTGGAAAACTCCCCTAAATCCACTCTTGAGAGTGGGTAGGAAGTGTGTAATCCCCTAAACCACTAAAAGCAAATGGCATGGGTGTACTATCATGAAATGTCAAAGTCCCCATACTTCTTCCATATTCTCAATCTCCGGATCATCATATCTATTCGCGAGCCATTCAGGCATTTCTTCTTTTATTGATTCCTTCAAAGTAGAAAAAGCTTCTTCCGATATTTTACTTTGCTCATACATGAAAAGGCATTGGTACCTTGTCCTTTGATTCTCGCAAATCCACTTGTCTTTCAACGAACCACAACTCAACAAATGGGGTTTTTCGGACTCGGATTTCCTTTTTCTGGCTTTGACCACCATCCACTGCAACCTCCAACTTAATAACTGATTCTTCCACAGTAACCTCAACGGCATCCGCAAAAGGAGATACTCAAGTTCGTACTAACACCAGACTTACGATAGACCTTTTATTGGACATTAGGCGTATCCTACTCTTTCCCTTCCTAACAGCCTTCAGTCTTCATCCTATCCCTGCACATACTATTCCTTTACTACTGTCTGTGTCTGCGTACTGCTTCCATGTCTAATATTTGGGTTTGGAAGAAGATGACGATATGGAAGAACTCTTTTGCATATCTCTCTAAATGCCGGGGCAGCCACGGTTCCACCCCAATATTCACTGGTTTTTGGCTCATCAATAATAACAGTAATCAAAAGTTGTGGGTCATCTGCAGGCAGATAACCAATAAATGAGGCAATATATTTATCCTTTGAATATCCCTTTGACCCGGCAACAACCTTTTGTGCTGTTCCTGTTTTTCCTGCAATCTCGTATCCATCGATTTGAGCTTTTATCCCAGTGCCTTCATCCACAGCCTTTTTTAACAACTTGTTAATATTTCTCGCTGTATTGGCAGAAACCACCCTTTTCTCTTGAGTTGGCTGATAAGACTTGACAGTTTTATTTTTACTATCCTTAATTGTCTTGACTATCATGGGTTTCATAAGAATACCATCATTAGCTATAGCTGCCAGTGCCAGAGAAAGCTGGATAGGGGTTGTAGATATTCCCTGTCCAATAGATAATACCGACATAGACAGCCTTGACCATTGTGCAGGCTTAGATAATATTCCTCCTTCTTCTCCAGGCAATTCTATCCCTGTTGGTTTTGTTAAGCCAAAGGAATCAAGATAGGAATAAAGCTTTTGAGGGGATAATCGTTTTACAGATTGAATCATACCAATATTACATGATTTAGATAGGACCTCAGCAAAGGATACCTTGTCATGAACATGGGCACAATGGATAACCTTTTTCCCAACATGAGTTTCTCCTGAGCAATAAAATTCTTCAAATGGAGATATTACCCCTTCCTCAAGAAGACAGGCTGCAACCAGAGGCTTAAAAGTAGAACCAGGCTCAAGTGTATCTGAAATGGCCTTGTTTCTTCGGCAATATGTTGGATACCTTGAAAAGTAATTGGGATTATACGCAGGATATGAAGCCAGAGCCAATATCTCCCCTGTTTTAGGATTCATGACAAGAGCACACCCGCCAAGGGCATTATACTCCATACAGGTTTTTCGTATCTCTGCCTCTGCTGCATATTGGATCACCTCATCAATAGTCAGGGTAACATCACATCCCTTATCAAAGAAAAAAGACATGTTTTTTTTATCTACAATTATATGTCCAGTTGCATCCCTTGTCAGAACAATAGATTTTGTTGGTCCTTTCAATGACTTATCAAAGGAAAGCTCAACACCCTCCAGCCCGCAATTATCTATTCCAGCAAAGCCAAGAATATGGGCACCCAATTCCATCTTAGGATAAAATCGTTTGTATTCCTTGACAAAGTTAACAGAGGGAAGTTTTAGTTTGGCAATCCGCGATGCTTCTCTTGTGGTAAGCTTTCTTTTTATCCAGACAAAAGAGGATTTTTTTTTCAGCAAAGATACTATATGATTTCTTTTCATCTGAATAATGGGGGCTAATTTATCAGCAATAGCCTCTGGGCAGCTAATCTCCCTTGGAGAGGCATATAAAGAATCAACCTCAATGCTTACCGCCAATTCTCGTTGATGACAATCGTATATTGTCCCTCGTTTCATTTCAAGGGTCATCAGCCTTTCCTGACTCTCAGAGGCAAACTCCTTCATCCTTTGTCCAGATATTAATTGAATATATACCAGACGGCTGATAAGAATCGCTGCTATAAAAAATATTAGAAAAAAACCAACAACTACCCGCTCTTTATATGTTTTAACAGACATTACTTTTTTTGTCCTCTTTTGTCCTCTTTTGTCCTTTCAAAAATTAGCGAGCCGACGAGAGGAATTGAACCTCCGACCAACTGATTACGAATCAGTTGCTCTACCCCTGAGCTACGTCGGCATAATTTATTTTACGCCCTTTTATAATGAGCGACTATTGATAATCAATAATTATATACTCAATAGCGTTATAATTTGTGATTTTCAATTTTGTCAAGTTCAGGCATAATCGTTTCGACATTTCGACTTCGCTCAATGACCGCTCCGCTCAACGACCATGTTCCCAACGTTATCTGCAAGCAAAGAAAATCACAATTTGTGCCAGTGTTGAGTATAATTTAGATAATGCTTAATACCGCAGCTTCCAACTTGAGCAAGCAAGACCACAAGCAGGATGCTTGTAATACTATAACAACTCAAGCCCCCAGCTTGATAGGCAGGAGATACCACACACTATGTGTCCTATTATCCATAACACAAGCAGGATGCTTGCAGGACATGCAGAAGCAAAGAATCATATTTAGATAAATTGAGTTGATTTCTCACAATACAACAGTTTCATGAGCATAAAATGGTGCCGAGACGCAGAGTTGAACTGCGGACACGCGGATTTTCAGTCCGCTGCTCTACCAGCTGAGCTATCTCGGCACAAGAAAGATTTTTCTTATTATACTATGATTTCCCCTGATTGTCAAGATAATTTTTATATTTTTGTGTAATGCGTCAGTGATTGGTAGGGAAGATGTGTAAGAAGAAGGAGAAGTGGAAAAAGGGAGAATTGGAGAAAAAGCTTTAAGGTGTTGCAATAACAGATATTTTCCCCTTTTCTCCATCTTCTCCTTTTCCCCTTTTTTACACCTCTGGACAATGCACTATCTTCTTTTACCTACCAATCACTAACGCATTACTTCTCACCTAAAAAAACACTTGCAAATCACTACCATTTATGATATAGTTAAAATCATGATGAAGATCAGGGATTTGATTGAAACACCACAGGTTAAAACGGTTATCCAGTTAGAAGATGTGCATTCAAAGGATAGGGGTGTTCTTGAAGAGCTGCTGAATTCCTTTGTCTTTACTGAAGAGGTATCATTTAACCTTGAAGTACTATTTGATGCCTTTAGTAAACCCACAGGCACAGGCTGTTTTTTGAAAGGCAATTATGGCAGTGGAAAGTCACACTTTCTGGCAGTTCTCTCCATCTTGCTGGAACACATGCCTCTGGTTGATAAAAGGGAGATTGCTTCCAGATACTTATTGAGGGAAAAGAGATTTCTGACGGTTAAGATCCCATTGGTACGCTACCCCAGCTCGCTCAAGTTAGAGGAGATTATCCTCTCTTCTATTGAGAAGGAATTTCCTACACCTATCATTTTAGCCAACCATAACCGTTTGGTCAATGATTTTAACAAATATATCCTGCCTCAGCACCCAGAATTCCTCAAAGAACGTACCCAGCAGCAGTGGCAGGGATTAATCCAGGAGGATTCACTGACCGCTGCTCGGGAGATTGTCAGCTACTTAAATACCCTTGAGTCTGTCCCCTTAAAGTATCATTATGACCGGGAAGAGGCTTTTGAAAGGATAAGGGCAGCGATTAATGGTGAGGGATTAGTTCTGCTTATTGATGAGCTTTCAGAATTCCTTAAGGCAAAGCAAAAAACTACTGATTTTAATGAGGATGTGCGTTATCTGCAATATCTGGGTGAGAAGGCAGCATCCTCGCCGCTCTGGATAATTGCCTCCCTGCAGGAAGGGATTGAGGAGATAGGCTATTTAGAGGAGGCATTGTTTAACCGCATCAAGGACCGCTATCCAAAACGGCTCACCCTTTCCTCACGCCACATCGAGGAGCTGATTGACAAAAGACTGATTATCAAGAAACAGGGAGCCACAGCACACATCAGCCAGGTCTACACCAATCTCAGGCACGCCTTCCCACACTTAGTCATGGATAAGGAGAAATTCATCCAGCTTTATCCAACTCATCCAGCAACCATTCGCATGTTAGAAGGGTTGTCCCTGCTCTTTTCCCAGCATCGCGGGGTAGTTGATTACATCCACTACCAGATTGCCGGCGACATGAGCCGACAGATTGAAGGGATGCTGGATAAACCTGCTGACACACTTCTTACCCCTGATACCATCTTTGACCATTTTAGCCATCGTATCAAGGAGACGGTTGAGATTGCCCCTTATTATAATATTGCCTTCAGCTATTTTCAGCGGGAGATACCTGAGCTCTTTAAGAAAGAGTTTGACCAGAAGATTGCCTTAAATCTGGTTAAGCTATTGATCCTTACCGAGCTGTCACCACTGGAAAAAAGGCATACCGTCAGAGAACTCACCAATATGCTGGTCAAGAAGGTAACAGATCTGGAAAGCGGGTTTAATTATGACTATATCAAAGAGGCTATCTTAGACAGATTGCTGATAGAGGCAGCCTATATTAAGAGTGAGCCTGCGGAAAATCCTTTAGATGCTATTTATTACCTTGACCTTGAGGCAAATATCAACCAGCTTATTGCCCGCTATACCAAGGAACTCATCAAGGAATTGAAGACAAAGGAACAAAGTTGTTTGGGGCTGCTTAAGGCTATTAACCCCACCTACCTACCTCTGTCTGGTCTGTCTGAAGGCAGACAGAAACAATTTATCCGCTGGGAAAATACAACCAGAGAGGGGATAGTAACCCTGTGTGATTTGCGAGACGTCTCATTAAGTGAGATGGAATTGCTTTCTCAAAACCTGCTTAAAGAGGTAGCACCTCTGGCACAGGAGACAGATTTTGTCCTTTTAATGGGGTTGCCTGTTTCTATTGATGAGCAAAAGGAGTATATCACTAAACTATTGGGTTATCAGCAGGCTAATGCCCTTTTGCAGAATATTGTTGTCTGGCTGCCAACTTATCTAACCCCGCAGGATGAGGACTATTGTTTTACTACCTACAGCCATCAGATACTTATGCAAAGGTGCCAGAATAATGACCCGCATCAACTCAAGCCTGTCCTGAGCAAGATGGTGGAAAAAGAAATGCCAAGGATGCGTGAAATCTTAACTGAGGTCTACTTTAGGGGTAGTTTGTTTAATGCCCAGGGAGAGAGGAAAACCGCATTAAAGGATCTGGGTTATCCTGCCTTTGAGCATTTATTAAAGACCATATTCAGCCCGCTGCTTTCTTTAAGCTATCCCAAACATACCGAGATTATGCCTTACACAGATTATATCACCCCGCATACCATCGAAACGCTCTGGACAGAATTCATCACCCTCGAAAAAATTACCCTGAAGCAGGCACAGGAAAAGGATGTGCAAAATAGTATTGAAACAATTGCTATCCCTATGGGATTGGCTAAAAAAACCGCTAATTATTTTATCTTGAATGTAGAGGCAACCAAAAATGAATTAATTATCGATTATCTGTCCCATCTTTTGCCGGGTAAAAGGGTGAAGCTTGAAAATCTTTACTGGCGATTGCGTAAAAGCCCATGGGGGATAGACAGACACCAATTTAATCTCCTGACCGCAGCCCTTATCCATACAGGCTATCTCACCCCTTACAAGGAAGGACGCATCAGCCCATTTCCTTCACCAGCAAAGCTTTATTCATTTGGGATAGACGAGCTGGGTGAAGGGAAATTATTGGAAAAGGAATATCTTGAGCTTTTGCCTTTGGGCAATTTTATCTGGGGTGGGGTAAGCAGGACACCCTTTACCCTGATTACCCAACGTCAGCTCTGGGATGAGGCATTGAAATTCAAATCAAAGACAGACACCAGCCAATCGGCAAGGGTTTATACCCGTTTCAGCGATTATTCGGCATTCAAATCACTCATCGTGGATGAAATCAATAAAATTGTCTTATCAGTAGAGGATTTTCTGGATGAGATTAAAATAAGCTATGATTCTAAGAATGGCCTGGAGCGAATTCTCTCCTACCTTCAAGAGCATTCTGATGTTAGTAATGATTATACTGCCTTTCAAAATTTACTAACCTTTTTCCCCCCCTTTTCTCAATACGCCCAGGAGTATAACCGTATTTATAATTATATCCATCATCCGCAGCTTTATATTCCAGCTAATGAGGAATTCAGCTATCTGAGGCAGAAAAAGGAGAGGCTTGACACTATCAATTTAAGCGAGATTATCTTTAATGGTGAGTTTGGGGAGGTGCAAAGCGATTATGGTGACTTTGTTACTGCCTTTGGAGAGGTTTACAGCCAGCACCATCAAGATTATTATAACCAGAGCTATTTCAGTCAGATAAAGGAATTTCGACAGGAATTGGAGTATAACCTCTTAGAGCGTCTGTCAAGGACAAACCTGATTTCAGTAGAAAATGACCTGGTTTTTATAGAACGACTGCTCTCTTCTGGGCAAAAAGAGTGTACAAAAAGATTAAACGAGGAGCTTGAGCTTAAACCTATATGCAGCTGTCAGTATCGACTGGGACAGGAGGGCTGCTTCCCGAACCTGGAAGAGGTGCGAATGAAGATACGCAGCGGTATTGTGGAATATATTCAGGCAATTAAAGAGCCAAACATCCGTGCCCCACTTGAGAGTCATATCCGTGGTTTGAGTGAACTCGGCCGTCAGGAGGCAGAAGACTTGAGAAAACTTATTCAACTGGATACCTCTAATCAGGAACGGTTAATCACCCAGTTGCGTTATCTTCTAACCGATAACCTGATTGACCAATTAAATCAGGCACTTGAAGGCAGACAGCTGATTGTTAAACGGAATCTGGAGGATTTGATTGACCGAATTGTCCAACGCAAGTTTCAGAAGGCAAAACTCAAGAAATGCTTTGAGGATTGGCTGGATGGTGGTGAGAAACTCAGCGAAGAGGTTTATGTCTCAATTAATTCAGGGAAAACAAATGTTGAGTATGCTGGCTTAGAAGAGATTGTCAAGGAAGAGGACGAAAGATTTTTAACTGCTTTCTGGGCAGTTTGTGCCTTAGCCCAGCATAAACCTATGGAGGTATTAAGGCAAAGCCTGTTTTTACGCAGCTCTTATCAGATTGACCTGAATCGATTGGATGAGGTTATCAACAAGGGCAGTGAATTAAAAAAACAGCCGCAAGCTGTAAATCAGATTGAGCTTGCAGAGCAAAGGATAAGGGATCAGAACCAGACAGAGCAGTTTTTAAGGGAGCTGAACCTTGCTGCCAGGACTGTTGATGAGCTATTGCAGCTGATTGGTGGTGAGGAAATATTCAGGTTTGTGTCCAAAGAGGCGGTCAGGCTGTTGCTTACTCGATTATTGAGCGAAGAGATCCAGCAGCCATTAAGTATTGAGTTGGTGAGACCTGACTGGTATCACCTGCAGATGGCAAATGATTTGTCCATGCTCCTGTCGCGGATGAAAAGCTATCAGACAGAAAAGGCAGAAACGGATCTTTTCAATGCCTACATCAACCATATCTCGCCAATCAACTTTTTGATAGAACGGCTTGCTAATAACAACTTCAGGGAAGGTATTCTGGTTGATAGCACGCTTAAGGAATTGAGACAGAGGGTCAGTCAATTGACTAAGGAGTATCAGCAGCGGTTCTCTACAGAGCTGTCAAGGCACAAGCATTGGACAACAGCTGATTTTCTTAAAAAGATATTCCATCCCACCCGGGCAAAATATTCTGAGACAACCTGTTTTATCCTTATCCTGGACGCTGGCCGCTGGGATGTGTTTGAGTATCTTCTGCCTGACATAAAAGCCTGCCTGTCCAATCACGAATTATCCATGATAACCCCGTTAGAGGCACTTGAGCCAACAACCACGGAGGTTAACCGCCAGGCAATGGTGGGTGCATTGTTAGAAAAAGAGGAAGAAAAGGCTGAGGCTGTTTTTTATACCTATGTTGAGGGAATAAACAAACGGGAAGAGATCGGGCAGGTATTAAGCGATGAAAAACCTATCAAAATATTCAACTTCAATTTTATTGACAAGCGGCTTCATACCTCCATGCTTGAACCTCCTCTTCTTTACCAGGAGCTCAAGTTAGAGCTAAAAGCCAATATCCTGCCGTATTTCAAGAACATACCCAGACAGAGCCTGATTTTCATCCTTTCTGACCACGGTTTTTCATATCAGCCATCAAAAAAGGAAGCCTACGCACACGGCGGTAGCTCGGTGTTTGAAAAGGTTGTTCCCTGCGGGGTATGGGTGCCGAAGGTGGGAAATTGGTAGGCGTTCAGGTGTAAATAAGGGAAAAGAGGAAAGTTGAAAAAAGGGGAAATCTAATTATTCCATAGATTCTTTTTTCCATTTTCCCCTATTTCCCCTTTTCCCTTCATTACACCCTGATGGGTGGTCAGCTTGAGTGTCTTGTTCAGTGATTATTCCTGGAATTTCATATTCTATACGCCCATTTTTCCACACCGGAATTTTATATTTGTTTTTTCGTGAGCGTTGCATGGCAACATTTCGACTCTGCTCAATGACCACCAAAGCCATATGGACACTCGTAAGCAATGATTGACTCCCTTTTCTGCCATATTTCAGGGCAAACGCATTTAAATCCCACAATTGCATCTGCCGATCGTTCAGGATGTGTATCCTGAACACAAAGTTGAGGACTGTCAGCAGTTAAGATTTATCTTGACTGCCATGCAGATTTGTGATATATTAATTCAAAAAGTAAAAGAGGATCTGCAAGCCTATTTGAGCATAAGATGCCCGGGGAATAAGCAATCAAATTTTCCAAGTAAACGACTGCTGAATAGACATAAATAGTCATAATGGTTAGCACACTCATCCAAAAATCACAGTGTGAAGCTCATAACATTGCTCGAGGATGAAAACAATGAGTAATGTGTCAAATTCCTTAAGAGGTTGCTATGAAAGAAACCCAGACAATTGAATACAAACAGTCATGGCGGGATGAATATCTGAAATGGATTTGTGGCTATGCCAATGCCAATGGTGGACCGGCTACTGGGAGATACTTGGGGATCATTCAGACAAACAAAAAAAGGTAGATGCTACCCAAGAAAAAATCATTGATCTTATCAAAGCACAGCCATACATTACACGTAGCGAATTAGCTAAAAAAATTAGCATGAGCAGCGATGGGGTCAAGTATCACTTAGACAACTTGAAATCTGCCGGAATCATTCAGCATGTTGGTTCTACTAAATCCGGCCACTGGGAGATATTAAAATGAGCATTATGAAAGAAGGTCCAACAACACCAACCAGAACAACTGAGGACAAAGAGATTGAAAGGTCTCTTAGACCGGGTGGTTTTTCTGATTTTATAGGTCAAAGCAAGTTAAAGGAAAACTTAGCGGTATTTATTCAGGCTGCTACTGCTCGCGGGGATTCCCTGGATCACATCCTTTTTTATGGTCCACCTGGGTTGGGAAAGACAACCCTGTCAAATATCATTGCCTCTGAATTAGGGGTCAATATAAAGTCTATTGCCGCACCTGTTCTGGAAAAACCAGGGGATCTGGCAGCTATGCTGACAGACCTTTCCCCATTTGATGTTTTGTTTATCGATGAGATCCATCGATTAAACCGCATGACTGAAGAGCTGCTTTATCTGGCAATGGAAGATTTTAAGCTGGACATCCTTATCGGCAATGGTCCGTCTGCAAAGAGTGTCCGAATTGATCTGCCAAAATTCACCTTAGTTGGAGCAACTACCCGTGCAGGACAGCTTACCTCACCCCTAAGGGATAGGTTTGGAATAATCAATCGGATGGACTTTTACACACAAGAAGAGATGGAGCAGATAGTTAAACGGGCAGCTGAGATACTTTGTGTAGGAATAGATGGATTTGGAATAGAAGAGATTGCCCGTCGCTCCCGCGGAACACCCAGAATATCCAATCGGCTATTGAAAAGAATCCGTGACTTTGCCCAGGTCAAGGGGGATGGCAGGATTACAAAGGAGATGGCCTGCCTTGGGCTTGATGCCTTAGAGGTAGATGAGTATGGCCTGGATGCTATGGATAGAAAGATAATGGAGACATTAATTGATAAGTTCCGTGGCGGACCAGTAGGGCTTAATACCCTAACTATCGCTGTTAGCGAAGAGACTGTAACGGTTGAGGATGTGTATGAGCCTTATCTGGTAAAAATAGGGTTTCTTGAAAGAACACCTCGCGGCAGAATGGCAACAGAGCTGGCATATAAGTATTTTAAGCGGGATCTGTGGAAACAGGTAAAGGCAGAGCAAGGATAACATCATTGCATTTCAGAGAGCGTTGCAGAGTCAATTCAATATTTATAAGGCTAATTTATACCTTGACATCCAATAGCCTGTATGATAAACTTAATCTATAAAAAGATGGTATGGTGAGACTGTGCTAAGGCTGCTTACCAGAAAGGGGATCTTGAGGAGTCGATTAGGATACTATCAATAGCTCTTAGCTTGATACAGAAACAAAAGAGAAGATAACTCACTGGCACTATGACAAATACCCTTTTCTGTTTCTCGATATGGGAAGCTTAGGAACTGTAGCGTCGGTGATTAACAAAAGTTGGATAAAGCCCAATGAGCTATACAAAAAAAAACAGATGTGATTAACGCAGAGGAACTTGGGAAGAATCAATAACTTCAACACTCACTGTTAGTCGGCAAAACATGGAGACGTAATAAATGGAACACAGCGATAGGGTTAAGAACGAACTACACAAGGGGAATAGGGACAGAGTGACCGTTTTTTGATTGACAAATTAAGGTGGACAAGGTGAACTATCCAGAAAAGAATTAAAATTGGACGATAAGAAAGGAATATCAAGAAGGAAGAAAGGAGGAAAAATGTCAACACAACCAAAAACGGGGCCAAAAAAAATTGTTCTGGCTTATTCAGGCGGATTGGATACATCGGTGATGATCCAGTGGCTGAAGGAGCAGTATGATGCAGAGATCATTGCCTTTGCTGCTGATCTGGGGCAGGGTGAGGATCTGGAGCCTTTAAGACAAAAAGCGATTGCTACTGGTGCAAGTAAGATATATATCGAGGATCTCAAGCAAGAGTTTGTTCAAGACTATATCTTTCCTGCCCTTAAGGCAGATGCTGTCTATGAAAAAAAATACCTGTTAGCCACAGCCCTTTCAAGGCCGTTGATTGCTAAGAAATTGGTAGAAATAGCCAGACTTGAATCAGCAGATGCGGTTGCTCATGGGTGTACAGGTAAGGGAAACGATCAGGTCCGATTTGAGGTAGGCATCTCTACCCTTGCCCCGGAGATTCAGATCCTTGCTCCGGCCAGGGGATGGGAGTTTAAGTCAAGAGAGGAAGAGATGGAGTATGCTCAGAAGCATAATATCCCTGTTTCAGTGAAAAAAGGCAGTCTTTATAGCATTGATAAAAACCTCTGGGGAATAAGTGTGGAGTGCGGGGTTATCGAAAACCCTGCCATTGAGCCGCCGGATGACAGCTATCAAGTAGTTGCTCCTGTAAACAATACGCCTGATACACCTGAATATGTGGAGATAGAGTTTGAGGCAGGTGTGCCAGTGGGTATGAATGGTGAACGAATGAACCCTGTAGAGCTTATCACGAGATTAAATACACTTGGCGGCAAACACGGTGTGGGCAGGGTAGATATGGTGGAAAACAGGATCGTAGGGATTAAGTCCAGAGAGGTCTATGAAGCACCTGGGGCATATATCCTGCATGAGGCACATTGGGCACTTCAGGCTCTGATTCTGGATCGTGAATGCAGCCATTTTAAGGAAATGGTGGCTTTGAGGTATGCAGAGTTGATATATTATGGGCTGTGGTGGACCCCATTGAAAAAAGCACTGGATGCTTTTGTGGAGACAACACAGGCTAATGTTACTGGCATGGTCCGGTTGCGGCTATACAAGGGCACGGTAAGTATTGCTGGCAGAACATCCCCATTTTCTCTATACAGCTATAAAATGGCTACCTATGATGCGGCCGATGCCTTTGATCATCAAGCAGCAGAAGGCTTTGTGAAAATATGGGGGCTGCCGTATAAATATATGCCATGATATGGATAAGCCAGAAGTAAATAGGTGATCAGTGATCGGTAAGAGGTAATCATGTAGCAGATTGATCACCAGTGTTGCATAGAGTTGTAGGATGGGTGCTAACTCATCTATCCCATCTGTATACGTCGTTATGTTTGACGCATGTAGTAGAGACGCAAGATGTTGCGTCTCTACGTTGGAAAAAGACAAGGAGCAAGGAGACGAAAGCTGCCAGCGAGTGGAGAGAAAACAGCGGTGGCAGGAATCATTGCCCCACCAAAGAAGCTGATGCAGCAATTCTCAATAGTAGGGCAAGCATCCTT
This sequence comes from Marinifilum sp., assembly GCA_020717845.1. GTDB lineage: Bacteria > UBA9089 > CG2-30-40-21 > CG2-30-40-21 > CG2-30-40-21 > CG2-30-40-21. Next base: position 50,315 of record DYDG01000002.1, read on the forward strand.
GCTTGCCTTTGTGTGCCCCAAAATAAGGTGGTGTCTGAGAATAGCTTAGCTTGTTAGTTGTCGGATAATTTCTGCCACAAAGGCACTAAGACACGAAGGTTCTCTAAGACATATCTTATAAAATTATCCGTTCTTTCCGTTCTTAATGAGTGCTTTAAAATTTTCTTTGTGCATCTTAGTGCCTTAGTGCCTTTGTGCCTTTGTGGCAAACTTTTAGCTAATTTCAGACACCACCGTTTTTTCTTATTGAACCGCCTTGAGCAAGTAAAACCACAAGCAGGATGCTTGTGATACTAAAGTAAGTCAAGCTTCCAGCTTGACAGGTAGGAGATACCACAGCACTGTTTCACTGCTAAAGTGCCAATGGTGGCAAAAAACTTGAACATCGAGTTATAGCGAAGCAATAAAGAGGTGTTGAATGGATGTCAAAGAAAAGATAGAATATTGGCTTGATATTTCTTGCTATGATATGGACACTGCAGAGGCAATGCAAAGAAGTGGAAGATACCTGTATGCTGTTTTTATGTGTCAGCAAGCCATAGAGAAGCTATTAAAAACTCTTCATATTCAAAAGCTTGGGACAGAGTCCCCTTTTTCTCATAATTTGGTTTACCTCCAGAGCTTGCTTGATATTAGTCCTGATAAATCCTATTTAGAATCAATGGCAGAGTTGACTGCCTATTACCTGGAAGGACGGTACCCTACTTATAAGCAGAAACTCTCTTCGTTAATCACTCAAGAGAAGGCAGAAGATATTTTGAAGAAAACAAAGGAAATATTTCAATGGTTAATATCTCTCCTGAAATAAGAAAGGCTATTATGAGTTATATTGGTGAAATAAATAATATCTGTTCAATAGATAAGGCTATTGTCTTTGGATCATATGCCTCAGGACATCATTCTCTAAATAGTGATATTGATATAGCCATATTTTCCAGAGAGATTAACGATAATAACCGTCTGGAATTTACAAAAACCTTCTTTATGAAGATTGATAAGTATAAATTGGATATTCAACCTTTAGCTTTTGCTTTGACTGACCTTATGAATGAGAATAATGACTTTATTATTAATGAAATAAAAAATAAGGGGATAGAAATATATAGTCGGGGTTAAAACTATACATAGTACCTCATGACATTTAATCTTAGGGGTAGGGTGGGCAAAGGCAAGTATTTAGGGAAAACAACACCAGTTGGAAGTTATCCGCCCAATGCCTTTGGGCTTTATGATATGCATGGCAATGTTTGGGAGTGGTGTTCTGATTGGTATGGAGAAAAGTACTACGATGAGTGCAAGGAACAGGGGGTTGCAGAGAATCCTGAGGGGCCGGAAACCGGTTCGCACCGTGTGCTGCGCGGCGGTAGCTGGGGCGACTTTGCCATGCCCTGCCGCTGTGCGTCTCGCCACTACTACAGCCCGGGCTACCGCGGCGGCACTATCGGTTTCCGCCTGGTCTTCGTCCCGTAGTCAGTTGGCGGTTGTTCGACTTTACCTATGAGCATACGAGTTGTTTGAACGGAAGGAGTGGGAGCGGAGGGACGAAGCGACCGACGAGTGGAGTGAATTAACCAAAGAGGAGGATAAAACTATGGGCGTTACTTATGTTGAAGGCCAGGTGAAAGGGTTGGCGGGTAAACAAGAAAATGTGAAATTTCTTGTTGATAGTGGAGCAACTTACTCACTTTTACCTAAAGCTGTGTGGGAAACAGTTGGATTGGAGCCTAAACGGAAATTATCTTTCACCCTTGCTGATGGTACCACAATTGAGAGATCGGTGTCCGAAGCTTTTGTTGTCTTTCCACAAGGAGAAGCTCATACACCAGTAATTTTGGGCGAAGAAGGCGATGAAGCATTGTTAGGTGTAGTTACCTTAGAAATTTTGGGTCTTGTATTGAATCCTTTTGATCGCACCCTTCATCCTATGCATATGTTGTTGTGTTGATTAAAAAGGTGTAGCTGATGGAAATAGATTGGTGGGCAATGCCCACCCTACCCCTAAGATTAAATGTTATGAGGTAGTGGTGTTGTGTCAACCATCAATTACTTACCTTCTCCTCTACCTGACTACTTCTTAAAAGCAGGTGTTTGTTCATGAATAAACTCAAATGGCTTGGCTTATTTATCAGTGCTGTCCTATTGGGGTTGATCGTCTGGAAGATAGATATAGCCACCTTTGGGAAATGCTTGATTGGGCTAAATTATCCTGTTCTCATAGCCGGGGTATTGGTCTACCTTCTGGGCTATGCAGTCAGGGCTGTCAGGTGGTACTATCTGTTATCCCACGCCAAAAAGATAAGGTTTAGCAGCCTGCTCAGCATCATGATTATTGGATTCATGGCAAACAATGTCCTGCCGGCAAGGGCTGGGGAGTTTGTGCGGGCATACATGCTGGGGATAAAGGAATCTCAGAGCAAGAGCCTTGCCTTAGCAACAGTGGTTATGGAAAGGATTCTTGATGGGCTGGTATTTGTTTTCTTGCTCATTATCATCTGGCTGTTCTTCCCTCTGCCTGAATGGATAAAGACAACAGGGATCTTTGCCGCAGCCATCTTTGGGTGTGCCATTTTATTTATGTTCTGGCTTCACTCCTATAAACTTCATGCCTTAGAATTATTTCGCAAATTTTTTTCATGGCTGCCTCAAAAACTATTGGATAAGATAATCTATCTGCTTAAATACTTTATCGAAGGTTTGCAGGTTCTTCAAAGCAAAAAGGATTTTTTAAGGGTTTGCCTGCTTTCGTTGATTACCTGGGGTATAGAATTGGGGATGTACTACCTCACCATCCTCTCCTTTGGCATAAATCTGCCCTTTTATGGAATAGTCCTTCTCATGGTTATGGTTAATCTCTGTATCATGATCCCTTCAGCTCCAGCCTATATTGGTGTATTTCAGGTTGCGGTATTGGGTGTCCTGTGTAAATGCTTTATGCTTGAATATAACTTAGCCTTATCTGTCTCTGTTGTTCTTCATGGGATTATTGTTATTCCAGTGACGATACTTGGGTTTATCTTTATGGCAAGAGAGCATATGTCGCTTGCAGGAATAATTAAGCAGACTAAAAGTTAAGATAACTACTTGACTGCTAAGGCATGAGATGGTATAATATGTATATCTCGATGTTCAAGGTTTTTGTGGCTCATAGGAACCACCAGTCCAGAACGGTAAAAT
>DYDG01000175.1 GCA_020717845.1 Marinifilum sp.
TGTCTCTGCGGTGAATTTAGTTATTCTCAGACACCACCAGATTTTGCTGCCTATTGTGGTCGTTGAGCCTGTCGAAACGCGGTCGTTGAGCCTGTCGAAACGTGAGATTTAGATGCGTTTGCCCCGTATTGAGGATTACATAGGTGGAAAAAGGTGGAAAAATTTCTTGCTTTTTCGACTATTTTATAGTAGAATTATGTTATGTTGCGAGTTCCAAGGGAGCAAAAATATGGGACAGGTGGTTTCAATAAATATTAGCAAGGGCAAGGGGCAGCGAAAAAAGCCAATAACTGGAGCATGGGAGATGGTTAAAGGCTGTGGGCTGAAAAACGACGGTCATGCCAATCTTGCCCCTTACGATCAGAGTGAAAATTCACATCGGCAGATAAGTCTGCTGGCAGAGGAATCTATTGAAAAGATGCGGCAGGCTGGGCTTGATGTTGTCCCAGGTGATTTTGCCGAGAATATCACAACCAGAGGTATCTCCCTGCTTTCATTGAAGATAGACGACCAGCTCAGGATAGGAGATGAGGTGCTTTTGAGGATAAGCCAAATTGGTAAGGTATGTCCTAATAGATGTGCCATCTATTATCAAGCAGGCGACTGCGTTATGCCTAAGGAAGGGATATTTGCTGAAGTAATACAAGGAGGGAGGCTTAAGGTTGGAGATGAGATTGATAAACTGTTGCCTTAGTGGTCATCCAGATTATGTCTGTGTTGAGTATGCCAACATCTGCTTAAAATAACTATTATCAGGCGATAATTTGAGGGCAATGCTAAATTCAGCAGCAGCTTTATCAAGTTTGCCCTGCTTAAAGTAAATAGAACCAAGATCACCGTGATAGCCTGGATTGTCTGGGACAAGGAGGACAGCCTGCTTCATCATTTCTTCTGCCTTTAATAGAAAGCCTGCCTTAAAATAAAATTTGCCAAGTGATGCCCTGGCACTTACCAGATTTGAATCATACTTTACCGCTTTTTCCAGAGATGATATGCCGTCTATTTCTAAGCCCTGTTGAAGCTGTAATTCACCCAATATCCTCCAGTATTCTGCGTGTTCAGGGTATATCTTTATTGCCTCCCCTATCTCATCCATTGCCTCTTTATACCTGTTTTCATGAACAAAGATAGCGGCAAGGTTGTTGTGCGGGTCAGCAAAAAGCGGTTTTAGTTTCAGGGCATGAGCACACGCATCCACTGCTTTTTCCCTTGCAGCAGTGTCATTATAAAGAACATATGCCTTTCCATAAGATGAGCTAAGAACGTTGTAATAATAGGCATGGTGTGGATTAACCCTGACCGCATCCTCAGCCCGTTTGATGAGCAGGTTAAGTGAATCCCTTGACCTCTCTGAGATTAGAGAATATGCTGCCAGCATCTCCCCATAATAAAACTCTTCATTTGGATTATATGATAGTGCCTTTTCATACATGTAGATAGCCTGATCAGTATCCTGCCGTTGACTTAAGGCAAGGGCATTTTTGTAATATATATCAGCCCTACAGGCAAAAAAGGAATAACGAATAATGATAATGCTCAGAAGGAGAAAAAATATTGGCAAACCTATCCTTAACAATAGGCTGATCTTAATGGTAGAGTAGCTATGCCCTGTAGCCTTTACCCCAATGCCAATGATACCTCCTATTAATACCCAAAAAAGTATAGATGTTGGCACAACCCCAAACCCAACCTCATTCTGAATCAAATAGGAAATAATGGCAGCTATCCCGGATGAAACAAGCCATTTATCAGGGTATTCCATCCTTTTCCATAATCTTCCAACAAAAACAAAGAAGCTGACCAATACCCAGAGATAGACAAGAAGACCAACAAGCCCGCGTGTAGCCGCAATATCAAGCATTTCATTGTGTGCCTTGTCTATCAAAACATTATATCCGCCCTCAGCATGGATAAATTCAGGCGTTTCATGTTTAGTGGCTGCCATTCGAAAGGCATCTATCCCTATGCCAAATATAGGGTTATCTCTAATAATATGCAGGGTTGTTTTCCATATCTGGATACGATTGGCAAAGGTGCCTGCAGCCTCAATCTTTTCTTTTCCCTGTGATTGAACAATGCGGATTGTGCTTGTGAGCTTGGGAAGCGGTGATGTTTTTTCATGCAGACAAAGCCCAATGGTCGCAAGAAGGAAAATCAATCCATAGATTGCTGCTGTTTTTCGCCTTTTCCATATCTCTGCCCTGTTTAAGACAATAAACACCATCAATCCAGCCAAAAGTCCCAGAAACCCGCCACGATTTTTGGTAATTATCAGACAGACATATATGAGCAGACTATTAATGCCAATAAAGATTTTTTGCCCTCTTCCCTCATTCTCCAAAAGCAGCCCAAGCCCAAAGAAGATGACCATAGCCATATAGCCGCCAGCATAGTTTTGATTGCCAAAGAAGGAAATAGGCACACCACCACTGCCCCATCTGGAAAGGTCAATCCCAAACGGCTGGAGTATGCCGCAAACAGCAGCTATACCACCAACACATACAAGAATCATTAACCATTTCTTGAACAAGGCAGTCTCCCTGACAAAATGGATACACAGGCAGCACAAAATTGCATAATTAATCAGGGTAAGCAGCCCTTCATGGCGTTTATACTCACCATAAAGGCTTAAGTGAGGAATAAGCGAGAAGCAGGTTGACAGGATACAGCTCAATAAAAAAGCAATAAGTGGAATGTTGATGGGTATCCTTAATATCATCAACTTAGCATTGATGCCTGCCCTGACTGACCAGATAAGCAAACACACACAACTAATCACCCACATCCAGACAGCCTTGGTCAATTCAATACTTGAGAATCTGGGGTCAATAATCAGGGGTGTAGCGATAAGAATCAATAGCAATCCCCATTGGATAAGGCTTTCATCTATCCCAACAAATGAGGTGGCACCTCTGGCAGAGATAGCACCTCTGGCAGAGGTAGCACCTCCAGCAAATGGTATTTTGGGTCTATAAGCCTGTACTGGTTTTTTATGCTTTTTCATAAGAATCAGCCTTGTTGCAGGGAATGGTCACAACCGTTCTCTGCAGAATTTTCACCTGTGCGATTAGAATAGGCTACATTTCTTCACCTTTATTCGTATAGTAAATTTCAACCGCACAGGTCGGATTTTTTTATCAGAATGTAGCTCAATTTAAGTGAGCGGTATAGCAGATTTGACTCTTGGTATTTTAACATAAAATAATGTTGTTGTCAATATTTTTGTTGACTTTTTGGTAATGGGTCAGTGGTGAGCGTTGCATAGCAACATTTCGGGTGGTGTCTGAAATTGGCTAAGAGAATATGTAGTCACTCTGGCGACCACGATATTATTCCTGGGTTTGTTGATGGGTTCTGGATTAG
>DYDG01000050.1:0-14641 GCA_020717845.1 Marinifilum sp.
AGCTACAAATATGCTAAGCCGTTCTATTCTGACTATCACAGGTTGAAAAACCTTGAACATCGAGTATCAAAAAGACGACGAGAACTATTATTAATAGTGGAATTAAGTCGATAAGTTGTTTATCCATTAATTATCTCCGTTTACATGCCTTTTTCACTGAGAATTGCTGCCCAACACCTTACTCCTTCCCACAAACCAGCACCTCATCACATCCATCTATTTCCTCTACCCTTACCTCAATGACCTCATCCTTTGTGGTGGTGACAGTCTTGCCTGTATAATCAGCTTGAATAGGCAATTCACGATGACCTCGATCAATAATCACAGCCAATTGAATGCTTGCTGGACGGCCAAAGTCCATAATCTGGTCAATGGCACAGCGAGTTGTTCTGCCAGTATAGAGAACATCGTCAACTAAGATAATTTTTTTTTCGGTAATATCAAATGGGATTTGAGTAGGTTTTGCTACAGGCTGGTCAGAGATGGTGGTCAGATCATCACGATAAAGGGTAATATCCAATATCCCTGCCTCAATCTTACAGTTTTCAACTGAGGCAATATTTGCTACAATGCGTTGAGCAATTGGGACACCACGACTCCGTATTCCAATAATAGCCAGATTTTGCGTCCCCTTGTTCCGTTCTAATATCTCATAAGAGAGACGCAAGATTGTTCGAGACAATTCACTTGCATCCATAATTCTGGATTTGAGCGTTAATTTCATGGCAGACCTCATTAGGAGCTGTCAGCGTTCAGCCGTCAGCCAGCATTTTTGTAGCAGTGACCTGCCAGAGGTGCTATCTCCCGCAGCTACAAATTGCGACTATTCTGACTATCGCAGGTTGCAAAAAACTTGAACATCGAGTATCAAAACCTCGTAATCATCGAAACCCTATGTGTTGGGTCAAAATCTGTAGAAGAAAGCATGGCATAATCAATCTGGGTATTAATAGCCTTCAGCTTCCCTTCGCCGCTGCCCTTAAATCCCATACCAATAGAATACCCTGAGCGATTTTCAGATGCCTTTTCATACCCTACACGGATACACATAACATTGCTTGTCCAATATTCAATACCGCCATGCACACCAACATCATTATTCTTTGGCACATCAACATCTACTGCTGCCTTAACATTATCGCCAAGAATAGATGGCTTAAAACAAAATCCGAGCTTCAGGTTCAATGGCAAGTCATTAGAGGCATCCTCTGTTTTCAGCTTTGGACCAATGTTCTGAATATTCACGCCAAAGGAAAGGTCTTCTCCTGGCAAGAAGAGCCAGCCAAGGTCAATAGCCATTGCCTCACCCTTAGAGCCGCCAAGATCCTGACTGATAGCCTTAAGGCTTACCCCAATGGATGTAGCCGAGGTAAGACCAAGAGCTGTTGAAAAAACAATTGCTCTGTTCTCAACCTTCAAACTGCCTATTGGCTTACCATCACCAGCACGGCCATCAATACCTGATGCATTAGAAAGTATCACACTCCCGGCAATTACCCGTTTTTTCCCTTCATAGGCAGTAGTTGGCTGGGCATAGGCAACAAAACTACCCTCAACATCCTCAATCCATCTGGTATTAGCATAAAGCATCTCCCTTGAGTTGATTCGAATCAAACCAGCAGGATTCCACCAGCAGGCATTAATATCATCCACACCGGCCACAAATGCCCCGCCCATTCCAGCCGGTCTTGCCCCTTGAGCCAGATTCAAGAATAAGGCTGTTGTTGCCCCAACCTTATCCTTACCGCCAGCCTCAACACAGGCAGACTGAATCATAAAAATAATACCCATTAATCCACACAATACTACTTTTTTCATCATCTATTATCCTCCTTATGGAAATTTGCATTGAACGGTTACAATCCGTTTTCTATTATTCATACTGCCAACAAACTAAGCCTGTAAAGGGCAGGGACAAGGAGAGAGCCTCTCTGTCACCCTGCAGCTACTGTACAATAATCAACTTCTTGGTTACTGTTGCTGCAGCAGAGCCATCCTCTGGCTCCATGGTTGCCCTGTAAAAATAAACACCAGATGCAATCTTCTCACCTGCATTGTTGCAACAATTCCATGACCTATTACGATCCACACCGCTTTCTTGAGTATGTGTATCTTCCCAAACAATATCCCCAAGCATAGTATAAACCTTTATTGTTATCTTCGACTTAGAAACAAGATTATAGGCAAAGGTAACCTTACCCCTTGAAGGGTTTGGATAGCAATACGTGCTCTCCTTAAATCCAGCCGTAGCCTTATCTTCTTTAATAATCACCTCTGGTGACCTGTACATAATAGCATACATCTGACAGGTTGCATTTGTAGTCAGGATAATGGTTCCTCCCTCTATTTTACCAGCAGCACCATTTTGTGTTAATGGATTCCACTTCCCTCCAGAATATCCATAGATAATAAGGTCTTTCTCATATACCCCATTTGGCAGGTTAGAAGGATTATAGTGCATCTTAATCGTTACATTCTCACTAAAGACAACATTTGCAACACTATTAAAACTAAATGCAGCTACAGGCGGGAGCGTCTTGTATCCTTCAGGTGCTGCTGGAATAGACGCTGTCACTGTTGTAACGGTTCGAGTGCATCCAGCTGCAGCTATTCCATTTGCTGTTGCTGACCCTGGCACAATCATCCAGATAGTTGATGCATCATTTTCCCACTCCATCCTGAGAGTAACATCACCTGTAGTTTGGTAGGATATAGTATAACTCCCACTTATAGGTGTATTTGCCATAATCTGATAGGAAACCTGATTACTCATGGAATCAACTACTTCGCCGATTATTTGTTTCCATTCATTTTGAGTAAATTCATGCAACCCAAGCTCATTCTCCACAATCCTTCCCTTAAGTGACTGGATTTCTGCATCTGTGTAATACAGTCTTAAGCTTACATCCTCATCTATCGTGCAATTCTTAATGCTGACTCCTCCCACCAATATCTCAATCGGCACACCAAAGGAAATAAAGCCAGCAGCAAATGTTCCTACCATAGAAAGCTGTCTGACAGAAATGGTATTGGTTCCAATCTCTATGCTTGTCCCATTATGAGAGATTCTACTATTAGGGATAATATTCATGCAGGTAACCGTTCCAAGCTGCGGATGACGGAATAAAACAGATATTCCTTTTAGGACAACAAATTTTTTCTTCTCTACATACTTATTCCCTTGTATGTCATACCCTATTACTGAAACAGTATACGCTCCTGCTGGCAATCCATTGGGAAGCTCAACCTTCAGACTTTCATATCTTTTATCTATTGCCTGAATCTGGACATCTGACAATGGTATTTCTTTTTGTTCATCATCATTTCTAAGGATAATGGCAGACATATCCTGATCCACCTCAGAACCGCCAGTATTGTATTCTGAGACAGCACCCATTAATATTATTTTCCGTCCCGCATAGATGTCTCCAACTGGCAATATTTCAACCATCACCTCTGGCGGCATCTCATCAATCACAGTAAATTTTCTAACTGCCTTTGTCAGATTCTTTGCCTTATCATATACCGTAATATTTACGGTATATTCCCCCGGGATACTTAAGCCCTCAGGATACCTGGCACTATCAATCACCCAATAAAGCTTATCGTTTCCATTACTCATTGGAGAACCAGAAACCTCAAGCCCATTTGGACCAAGGAGCATGATCTTTGATATAGAAAAATCAACTCCAAGCCCTTGATCTCCAACCCTTACCCAGACACCCTGCTCCTTATTCTCTTCTCCAGACATTACATCCTTTTGCTTGACCTTTGCCTTTGGAGATGATTCAAGAATATCAGGAGGATTATTATCTACAGCAGGCAGATCTGCTCCGACTACCTCAAACCGATAATCCCTGTATTCTGTTGACAGCCCATAATGAGAAAAGTCAGGCTTACAATGCCATTTCTCAGCAATAAAATCACCTGACATGCTCTTTTCATGATCAATAAACTTCCACCACGCACCCATTAACTCTGCATATATCCTCACAAAGTATGTCCCTGGATTAAGCTTAACACCACAAGACTTAAAATCAACATAACAACTAAACTTAGCATGATATTCCTTTTCATTGTCATCTATTAGTGAAACCCTATGGAATGGTTCCAGTGTATCCCAATCATTCCCCTTATTATCATCAAATTTATCCAATAATAATGGATTCCCCAGATGGATACACTCATCTACAAGATATGTATTATTGTTATATGTTAATGTCCCTTCCCCTCTCTTCACATAGTTTGGAAGACCATTAGGAAAGGCATCAGTATCAATATCATTATCCCAATCATCAGGGGCAAGATAGACCAATTTACTGTCTTTATCATAAAAGGCTATATGAAACAAGGCATGGGGACGATTCCAAACACTTGTACTCCGATCAGTATCAAACCCAAGGTTTTGAAGCTGGGTAGGATTTCCATTAAGCATACAATCAATATCAATATTAACATAGGTAGAACCCTCACCAGCATTACCAGTAATGGTCTTTGCTGCCATAACATTTACCTCAACCAGATCAACCAGCACCTTTGATACCTTTGTTACACCAAATACCTCATCCGATTTATTCCCTGCCTTATCTGTAGCATAGATAAAGTAGTAATAGCTTGCATCAGGAACCAGCTGGCCATTCTCAAAATCACCCTGCCAGTAACAGACATTATCCCCTGTTTTTGCGGTTTGAACACCAAGGTCTTTGACAATATTTGCCCCTTGCTGATACCCATTCTTAATAACAACACGAACATCTGCCATAAGGGTTTGGGTCAGATTATACTTTATCTCACACTTTTTCCCTGCCTCAGGGTTAAAGGGAAGGGTTGATCCCAGCAGGGTTACCTTCGGCTTAATAGTATCCATATTAATATAGATATTATTCAATGGTTTGGTATCTGCAACTAAATAAGATGAAGAAAATGGCAGCTTTTCTTCATCATTAAATGGATAACCATCATTAGATACTGTTCTTTCATTTGTTACCTTAATGTGAGCAAATATAGGAACATTTAATAGCTCAAGCCCATCAGGCAGCTCATAAAATCCAGAATAGATACTATCACCCTCAAGCCTGTCATGATGAGCAGTATCATTACCATCATCATAAAGCAAGATATTATTTTCAATATTGCCAAGGTCAAAAGAAATAGAGGGCACACCCCGATGAAGCAATATCCCCTTTGCTACATGGAAATACTCCTTCTTTAATGTGTTGGTACCATAGGATGAAAGAGGTTCACCAAAGCGGAGACTGGCATTAGTAATGGTTACTGTCCCATCGATAGAAGCTGTAATACTCCAGACACGGCCATGCTTCATCTTTTCACTAAGTCCATCATTCCAGATAATAATGTTATCCCCTGCATTTATCTGGAGGCTGCTAATCATAATTGTCCCATTCTGGGGATCAAAGGCTGCACCCTTTATTTCACTATCTATCTCTCCGGCAATCATGTTAAAGGTTACCCTTTTATTCATGGCATTAAACACCTGAGTTGAAGGATCTGGCTCAAGCCTCAGACCAAGTATCTTTGCATTTTCAGAAGCTATCTTTTTCTGTCCATTTAATAATACTATCCTTGATGATGTCCCATAATTTATTGCTTTATTCCCGCCATTATCCTCAAATAACCCTACAACATTACAAGTTACTGTCCCAGAGGTTTGAGGAACAAGATATTTGCCCTGATATACGTTTCCACCCATTGAGGAGGATAATGGGGCATAACCACAGAAGAGCTTGGCTAATGTAAAGAATGGCACTCTATTGGCTTCAAAGCAATCCTCCCTTAAACCAATGTTATACCCGCTGGCTGCCTTGATGGTAAATCTATCTGTCCCTGTAGAATAGGTCATGCTCCCATAGCTGCTGCCAGCAAAGGCTCTGCGATTGATATCATCCATCAAATCCTTGACAGTACGTCCTTTTTCTGCATAATCATCAGTAATAGCAAACGATGTCCATGTACCATTTGAGCCATTTGCCACATAAATGTCTATTGTCCCGCCAATACTATTACCCTCAAACTGTCTCCATTCACCATTTATGCGTATATATTCTGTCCCTTTCACAACATCCTCAGCACTTTGAATCTCTGAAGATGTCAACAGGACAGCTGCCTCTCCAGCAGAATCTGCCTCAAGGTTAAATAATACCTCTTCATCCATATACTTAACCTCTCCATAGGTATTTTCTTTTATCGAATTAATAACAGGAGAAGTGTAGTCAGCCATCAATGTTACTCTACCTGGACCATCCAGACCGTCAATATCTACTGATACACTAAAAGATTGTCCATCACCTACCAGAAGTGTGTCTGTTCCTGCCACTGTTTGGGATATAGTAAACGGCAGAGCAGTATATATCCCATCATCTGCCCTGATATCAGGATAGATACCCTCATCCGTAAGTCCAAAGTTTATTGTCCCACCACCAGTCACACTTGCTGTGCCAAGATATGTTCCTCCAGTTTTCTTCGCACAAATAGCAATTATATGGACAGTAGTATAATTCGTACCAAATACTGTTGCCTCATCCACAGGACCTAAGCTATAGTCATATGCTCTATAGGCACGCAATGTCTCTACCTCTGCCTCAACAAAATTACAGCTCCAAAACACACCCATCACTGCCATCAATCCTAAGATTCCAATCTTTCTTATATTCATCCAAACAACCTCCTTATATTGTCCCACAAGCATCCTGCTTGTGATCTGACGTGCTCAAGCTTGAATGCTTGAGCTACTATTTACGATATTTCCCCTAAGAACATTAGAAAATTTTCCACATCTTCCTTAAAACCTTCAAAGGTTTCAGGAAGCATCTCGACAGGCTGTTACGGAATGCAAAATCAGAGACAACGACATACCTTATATGGTGGGCAACAGTAAATTTGACCCAACATATTGTGTGCCTCTCGTGCCAAATTCTTATTCCGTAACAGCCTGTCGACTAATTTCTCCAGTTTTCCGGTTTAATCTCATATGCAAAAGTGAGCCAAAAAGTATCACCTCATTAGCAGAATATTCATTCTTCAAGATATGTGCTGCTTTTCTGGCTGTTTCCATGGCATTAACATACCTTATTTCAAGCAATCGCTGTTTATCTTCTCTCATCTCCATGGCTTTTTGGATATAAGACTCATAATTTACCATCTTGTCATCCCAGTGTTACAACAATCCATTCTTTTCCAAAAATTCTACTGACTCTTGAACGAATTCTCCTACTGTTTTTCTCTCATCAACAAATACAGGGCTTTCAGGATTATCAAAAGGGTGAAAATGGCAGTTACTCCTTTCAGAGTCATATCCATACAATCTCTTTTTCTTAAAGACAAGAGCAAGGTTAAGCTTATTTTTTCCGTTATTCTCATATATTTGAATAAAAAATTCACTATCTATCAGCAATTTTAGACTGACAATATTTTCCGTTCTATCTACCTCTACAAGATGCAGACCATATTTATTTGCAACAACCCTTGCTTCTTCAATAATTCTGTCAATTTTCACACAAGAGCTCCCTCATCTTCTTTCCAACTGTTCTTATCCCATCAATGGCAAGCTCCCATTCCTGTGCATCAGATTCAACCTCAAAGGTATAGCCCTGTTTCGCTACAACATTTCCCTTTTCAAAACTCTCAAGATTCATATTGTATTTTTTCCTATAAGAATCATCTATCATCCGGTAACGAGCAAGTCTTCTCAAATAGTCTCTATGAAAGATATCTTTTAGTTCATCCTCTGTCATATCCCTTATCTGTTTCTCAAGAACTGCCTGCATAACTTCATCTCTCCTTACGACTTGCTACCATTATCCTTACACGCCTTCACCCTTTTCTTTGCCTCATCCTGCCAATCCTTATGGGGTGTATAAAAGGATCTGATGGCATAAATGCCATGAACAACCTCGCCATATGCCTCAGCTGCCTTTTTATAATCACCGCGTTTTTCCAACATTTCACCGATTCCAAACAACTTATCCTTTGCCTTAGCTACCAACTTTGAACCTGGGGTATAAAACCTGATAACCGTGCCATACCAGACAATAGCCATGTCATAATCACCCTGTTGATAAGACTTTTCTGCTTCTTTATAGCTTTCATTTGCCCGATAACCTGTCTCTAAAAAGATCATCATAAAGACAATAACAACTACCCCAATCACTGTCAGAGCTATTTTTATTCGATTATTCATCATTCAACCCTCCTGGTCATAACTAAGCCGCACAAGCATCCTACTTGTACAGCTTGTGTCTTATAATACTCAAGCTGGAAGCTTGAATTACATGGCAACCCTATTTATCTCTTCGGCTGTAATTGCCCCTTCCCTGAGTATTTTAATATTACCACCCCGCAAATCAACCACAGTGGATGGCACCCCTTTGCACACACCGCCATCAATTACCAGAGCCACCTCATCCCTTAATGATTCCTCAATCTCATCTACACCTGCTGGATCACATCCCCCTGAGAAATTGGCTGAAGAGGCAGCGATTGGCACCCCAGCTTCTTTTAACAAGAGCAGTGCAACATTAGAATCAGGCATCCTCAAAGCTACGCTGGAATCTATCCCCATTGCTTCCCTGTGTATAGTATCCTGTGCATCCAGCACCACAGTAATTGCCCCTGGCCAAAGTCGTTTTGTAAGCGTGAAAAATAACGGGGGAACATTCTTGCAGTATTTGTAGACATCGTCTATTTCACCAATAAGTAAAGCAAAAGGCTTTGTCCTCACCCTTTTCTTAATCTCAAACAATTTTTTCATTGCCTTAGAGTCAAGCCCATTTGCCCCTAATCCGTAAACCGTATCTGTAGGAAAAATAAGTAAATTTCCCTCTTTCAAGGATAACGCAGCCTTTTTTATTAATTCAATCTCCGGACATTTGGGGTTAATCTTTATAATCATAGAAATACTCAGGATGATTCAGGCTGAAGATTATAATCTCTCCCTGCCTACAGTCTAACAGCCTTCAACCTATCCACCTTAAATAACAATATTACCATACTACAGAAAAAAAGTCAACGAAAATCTAATCAGGAATTTGGGGCAAACACATCTAAATATCACAATTGCCTCTGATAATAAAATTTTGCTGATTTTGTCGACAATCGAAGTGGTCAAAAAGGGAATGGAAGACCATATATTGAGTATTACAATTCAATATTTAAAAAGGAGAGGGAAATGTCGCCTGGCTATCGTATTATCCCTATCTTCCCGGTTTTTTCTCCTTTGTTACACTTGATCAGATAGAGATAAATCCCAGAGGCAACATTATCATCGGAGTCATTTTTACCATCCCAGACTGCTTCCATATAGCCTTGAGGTGTGGAATTAATCTCCTGCCCATCATGGAGAGTACGCACCAATTCTCCGGCAATGTTATAGATATAGATCTTTGGCTGACTGTTAAAAGGAATAAATGTTATCTTAACATAATTATCTTTCTCCTGATACCAGGGATTAGGATAACTAATAATGTCCTCTACTGAGGCAATCACCTTTGCCCCGGTTAACATAACTGTAGTCAAGCCACTCACCTGTGCACTGACTATATTTCTCCCCCTATCAATCTCGCAGTCTTCAATTACCTCCCATCTACCATTTTTCAACTGTAATATTTTCAAACTTTCCTCATCTAACATGGCATTATCTACTATACCATCCTGGTCCTGGTCTGGATATGGCAGGCTAATAGTAACCCCTTTGAGCTCCTGCCCCATTTCATTTAGAGTAGATATTCGTCTATCTTCACCATGAGGAGGCTCTTTTTCATCTATCTGGGCATGAAATTGCCGCATACTATCAGGTAGTGGGACATAAGGAATATCATTAATCTCAAGTGGTGAACTAATATTATTTGCCAATGAGCGTTGTGGACCGTTTTCAGATTGAGGAGAGGTAATGGTAATATTTACTGGTACAGGTGATGCTCCGGGTAAGAGTCTTGCTGCTGCTCCATCACGATTTGACACCTGCCCACCTTCATCCGGATAAATAGTAGTATCAATGACAAATTCTGACCCATATTCTATCTGTGTAGAAACACTACCATTTTTATCTACTGCATAATAATGAAAAGTAGATGTTCCTTCAGGAGTAGTAGATTCTATATACATCTGACCAGTAAAATTAGCACCACTTCCTCTTAACTCTACCTTTTGTGGCTTTTCACCTTCAACAGTATAACTTAAAGAAGGTGGTACTTCTAAGAGTGATATTGAAGTATTTACCAGAGCATTTACCTCGCCACTACTTAATACAGGGGTAACAGATGTGGTTAATGCCGATAAAGCAGCTTTAGTTGGTGTACCCCTTGAACTATCTAATACCATACTCCTTAATGCCTTAACAACAGGAGAATATACTGAGGCATTACGAATAGTAGAAGGAGAGGATAGAACAATAGTTGCAGAGGGTTGAGTTGACTCTAACACAAAATTTACACGAGTTTCACCACCGGCACTTACAGAAACATTTGTTTCCGTCTTTGATTGATATCCACTCTTTGATGCCTTGACATCATAATATTCGGGCGTTATATCCTCTATGGTATAATCTCCCGGACCACATACCCAAGGTATATAAACATAAATAGTTCCGACACTCTTTATCACTCTTCTATCCTTTACCAATTCTACTGTTGCCCATCCAATACCTAGTGGAAAACCGGAAGGTTTCTGTACATTACCGTAAATTTTACCTTTCAAGTCTATTTTAAACCACCTACTGCTACTCCATGAGCTGGTTCCAGCTGCATTTGATGATTGCACTCGCCAGTAATAGGTAGTATTATTATCAAGATTATACGATGTATAACTTGTAGAAGATGTAGTAGTATTCACTGCTGTATCAAGAAAAAAATTATTTTTAGCTACTTGTATATGGTATGAAGTTGCATTACTTACACTATCCCAAGAAAAACCAACATCATCCGTATCACTTATCGTTATCCCATTCGATGGAGAAGATAAGCCTGGTGTGGATGGTAGACTGGGTGTATTAAAATACCATCTGCTTGACCATGATGGACTATCTCCTATTGCATTTGATGCACATACTCGCCAATAATATCTTGTATTTATCGCAAGATTTTCTGTATAATTATATGAAGAACTTGTTAATCCTGGCGTATTTATTATTGTTGAAGAAAAATTGCTATTATCATCTATCTGAATTCGATATGATGCAGCATGTGGGGTATTATCCCAACTAAAACTCGGCTGCAAACTGTTAATAGTGCTTCCATCTGACGGAGAACTAAGTGTAGGTGCAGGAGGCAAGATTTTTGTTGTAAAATTCCATGTCTCTGACCAACTGCTTGTTCCTGCCTCGTTTGAAACCTGAACGTGCCAGTAATAGGTTGTATTATTCATTATACTAAAATTTGGTGTGTACTTGGTACTTGCTATATTGGATATATCTATAGGCTGCGAAAAATTATTATTGGTATCTATCTGAATCCGATATTTTTTAGTTCCGCCGCCATCAGCAGCATTCCAATCATATCCTGGGGTTGGGGTATCTACATTACTGTTATTTGCTGGTGAGCGTAATGTTGGTGGTTGGGGTGGTTTAATAAGGTTAAAATCAATATCTGATATTGTCTGCCCATAATTTACCTTTCTTGTTATTTTAGCAGGGACTGGCATATATCCTGTCTTTGCTACTGTAAGCGTATAGGTTCCTGCGGGAAGATTGTCTATGGTATACCCGCCTGTAGTACCAAGGGTAATACTTCTGTTTACCTGTCCTGTAATCGTAAGTATTGCCCCGTTCGGGGTTGCTGCTCCTTCTACATTTACATTCCCTTTAATTGCCCCATTTGGATTAATTACACTTAAACCTACATTCTTACTCCATGAATCACCGCTCCCTGCACTTACTTGAAATCTAATATCCCCAGAATTGCCTATTTGTGAATTAGATGGAATATTAAAGGTGAATGTTGCAGTGGCAGATTGATTTGCTGTAATAGTACCAAAATTTACCTCATTTGGAGTAAAGCCTGTTACCCAGTCAGGTAGACTCTGTTTGGTTACCTTAACCTGTGTGATACCAAATGCACCATTTGTATTAGTTACCCTTATATTCAAGGTATTGCCAGTAGAGTCAGGAAAAACATCTCCGGCGTAAGCATTACTGCTGAATAATATAAAAGCTATACTTAGGATAATACCTTTTCTCATCTTGTAACCCCCTCTACAGAACACAGACAGGGATGTCTGTGCTGTCTTATGGTTGTCTGTTTCCTTGCCGTAATCGGTCAGTGAACGGTAGGGGAAGCCTATAAATCGTGGATTGCGAATCTGAAGTTGCATACCCTCTCCCTAACCCTCTCCCACAAGGGGAGAGGGAACAGGATAAGGAGAGAGGGAATATGCGATGTCCACCCTGCACCCCATATCTTGCATCCCTCGCAGGACTCTTCCGTTCCTGCACCACTCCACCGTTTCCAGCCGAATCAATCAGGGCGGGGTGACCTCGCCCCTACTACTACTCCCGCTCCCTGCACCACATATTTCATTTCCCTTTGTGCTCTCTATCATCACCAGCCAATATCACTTCTACTTCGTTCAATTCTGCCAATTCTTTTAATTTTGCAATACTGCACCTAATAAGTATATCCTTATCTTCTCCCTTAATAATCTCTACACCCATTTCGTTTTTAAGTATGTCTAACAGCCCTGATTCTTTCGGAATTAATATTACCTCTACAATTTCATTATCTGGCAAGTCTAAAATCCATTTAGAGTCCTCTGAGAATTTAATACTTACATCAAAGGCAGGCATTTCTCTTATATTATCAATCCGCATGACATAATTCAGGTGTCCAATCTTATTCAATATCTTGTAATTGGCTGCCTCAATATCAACCAGATTACCTTCTACTCCAATAATCCTTGCTCCTATGTTTTGAATCTGTGATTGATAATCTATGGGTGGATTATCGCAACTTATTTGAGCATGGATAATTAAAGGTAGACTCGATTTAAGAGATGGTGCCCTTGCTCCACCTGTCCCTTGCTCCTTTCCTTCTTTCTCAATCAGGATTATCCAATCAGATGATGCAATCTTGTTTAATTTATCAACTGTAGTTCGAATGGTTATCCTATCTTCGGATACCCCAATTATCGTTACCCCGGCTTCTTGCAGTTGGGTTTGACATTGGTCAATATTTTCACTGCACACCAATCTCACCTCAACCTCTGTCCCCTCATTTAAGCTGCTGAGTGTATCATAATCCTGCTTGCTGAATTTGTCCATTGGAAATGACCCATCTGCAAAAGATGTTGCTGATAATGTGAAGATTAATGTGCTGGCTAAGATTAATCTATGCATTGTGATATATTCCTCCTGTTGTTTTGAGTCTTTTCCATTATTTCTCTTTCTTAGTTTCATCTTTAGAAGGTGATTCAGCCTGTGTTTTATCAGGCTCATACTTGATTATTCTTAATCCTTCATCTGCGGCATGCATCTGGTAGATGGTGCCATCTGGTAATATCTTGAAACCTTCATTTTCCATGCCAAGGGTATTATCAGGTCTAACCTTAATTTTTTGCACTAACTTTCCATCATTGTTAAACTTCCAAATTTCATCAGCATACATCTTTTGCCATTCATAATAATATATATTTCCATCATCATCTACACCTATTGGCTTATATTCATTAAGAGTTCCTGTCCCAAAATCTACTAATATCTCTTTCTCTATTTTACCACCAAGATTTACAATCTGAATTGGTTCCGTACAAGAATTAAAATCTGCTTCAGGTGATGTCTTATATGTTCTTCCATTTCCATCTCTTCGCCAATAAAAAGGTCCTTCAAATTCTTCTAATACCTTTCCTCCATTTCCAAGTTTAAAATTCATATCATCCCTTCCTTCTATTTCTACTCTTATAAAAATATTTCCTCTATTATCCGGGTCCAAACCAGTAATCCATTTAATCTGGTCAGCATTGTATGAACCAATAGAGGTAATCTTCTGCAAAAAGTTTCCAGAAGAATCAAACATAAAGATACACCTGTCTTCTTCTAAATCTTTGACATAAACATTTCCCTGATTATCAATCGCAATATTTTTTGGCTGCCTAAAATATGGAGTACCGTCTGATGACTTTTCTATACTAAGTATATATCTGCCTTGTTTATCGAATTTTACAATCCTTTGTTTGAGATCATCAGCAATATAGAAATTCCCCTCTTTGTCTATATCAAAATCTCTGGGTCCTGATGCTGGTTCTTGAAAATCATTAGGACCTGGTTCTTTCTCTTCAGGAAAGTATCCTAATGTTATCTCTTCAGCTTTAGTTAAAGATGGAGCACCTAATACCTTTTGCTGTGCAGTAGGTTCTGGTCTTCCCCATGTTCCTTGGAATACTGTATTGCTACCATATTCTTCTGCTATACTCAAGGAAGAAATAGATGATAGCATACTTCCTACAACTAAGCATTTTATTTGACTTGAAGAGATCGTTACCATTTGATTGCTTCCCTAATATCATTTTGGTCTTCTAAAGATTAAATTCCAGTGAGTTCCTTGATTGGGGTAACCTTCTGTACTACTTTTTTACTTTATCTTTAGAAGGTGATTCAGCCTGTGTTTTATCAGGCTCATACTTGATTATTCTTAATCCT
>DYDG01000050.1:14755-17853 GCA_020717845.1 Marinifilum sp.
CCTGTGTTTTATCAGGCTCATACTTGATTATTCTTAATCCTTCATCTGAGGCATGCATCTGGTAGATGGTGCCATTGGGTAATATCTTGAACCCCATGTTTCTCATAGCAATGGTGTTAGTATGTAGTGATTTAACCTTGAACTTTATAATTAAATTTCCATCATTATCATATTTGAATATTTCATCCATTTTGCCCCAAGCGTAATCCATAAAGTATGAATTACCTTCTCTATCTATCTCAATACAACCAGGTTCTTCTCCCTCTTTTTGTCCAAGAGGAATAACAATTTCTTTTATTACTTCACCCGCAGGAGATACTATTTTTAATATGTTATTAATTGGTTTACCATCTATAACCTTACATTGATACCCATTCCCTCTTTTATCCTCTGAGGACCATCGTGTTTCTCTTACAAAATTACCATCAGAATCAAATTCATAAAATATCAAAGGTTCTTTTTCTCTACCTTCTATTTCCCCTCTTACATAGATATTTCCATTATAATACAGGGAAATAAGATCTGTTATCCATGTAAATTTTCGACCATTGACACCTTCAATCTTTTTAACGAATTTTCCTTGGGAATCAAATTTCAAGATACAGTTTCTTGTAGAATAACTGGAATCCGCAACATAGATATTACCTTTCCCGTCAATTGCGATGCTTCCTGGCCCTTCCAAATATGAATTTTCATCTATTCTATCGATACTAAAAAAATATTTACCCTTTTTATCGAATTTTACAACCCTTTGTTTTTCAGTATCTGCGATATAAATATTACCTTCTTTATCCACATCAAAATCTACAGGACCATATGCAGGTTCCCGATGTCCTTCTGCATCAGGTTTCTCTGCTTCAGGCTCATAGCCTAATTTTATCTCTTCAACTGGACTCAACAGTGGAGGACCTAAAGCTTTTCCTCTTACAATAGGCTCCATCCTGCTCCAATTTCCTTGAAATGCTGTGTTGCTCCCATAACTCTCTGCTATACAAAAGGAAGGCATAAGAATTAATATACCTCCTATCACGATTAGTCTTCTCATTTTCATTTACCCCCTTAATATTATCTTGGTCTTCTAAATATTAGATTCCAGTCAGTTCCTGGATAGGGATTTGGTCGTGGTGGCACAATTTCTTCAACTCCTGTGCTTCCTCGAGCATGAATAAAATCAACTTTATGCCTCAATTCCACTTTGGGTTCTGTTGTATCATACCGATAGTTCCTCAACAACACAATATGCCCCCACGTTCCATCAAACCCACCGTTTACTTTTCTATCCACCCCCATCCAATCATTTCTCTGAGCACCAATACCTTGCTGAGGATTAATTCCACCTAATGCAGTGGATAGGGTATTATTAGTTAAGTAAGTATCTGCAAGATGTTTATAATATCGTGTTCCTGCTAACCAATTAGCTGCATGGATTAACCCCGCACAATCTATCCCATGATAATCTACTGGATATGGAGAATCCCAGTTATATAGTACGGTCAGGAACGATTCTGCCCAAGCATAAGCATCTGTCTGAGTACCTTTGAGATGCACCATATATACATCCTGAATATTTTCTATATCTCCTGAAGGAATAGTTGAAGGTCTGCTTTTTACAATATCTACATGTGAATGTGAGGATATCATTTGAATCGTTTCTTTATTACGAGTATGCGTTACATTAACTCGAAACACATAAGTTCCAGGATTAGAAAATCTAACCTGATTTTGTCCAATCCAATTATTGACATTCATATTAGTAGGACAACGCAAACTGGTCCAGTTATATGTTAGTGTACCCCATGCAGTATCCCATTGATAAGCTCTTATCTGAGCGGCATTTAACATTTCAATCCAATATGATGTTCCATGTCCAGTAAAATCCTGGTTATTAGCATGATATGTTTTTCCATCCCAGATTGTATAGGTTCCAGCAGTACCTGTGGTGAAATATCTAAAATCCTTTGCCGGGTTACCAGTATTTGCCATTCTACATTTCAATAGAGGAGTAATTGTTAGAGTTTGAGATATAGCAGCTGAAGGACTAAAAGGAGTATGAGTAATTATTACCTTCTCAATGATTAAAGGACAATCAGTTGTTGTCCTCCACGCATACCTATCCATCTTAAATCCCCATTCAGTAGTTCTTTTATTAGTAATAAGCCGTATCTTAACTGTATTTCCTGGCACAGGCGGGGTCCAGATGTCTGAATAATAATAGCCATCATATATCTCAATCAAATTATTATTACCATCATAAATATAGAGATAATCATACCCACTTTCTGTCTCAAATCGACTAAAATGGACAGTCATGGTCGATGCATTTGGTTGAGTAATTGTCCATGTATTGTCATAATTATCAGTGTAGTTATGAGGAGATTCTACTACATTATTAGTAGTAACCCAACCCTGCGGCGGCCAAACAGCTGGCATCTGCCATTTTTCTTGCAGCTTTAAGGTATAATTCCCTGAACCATCATTATGAGACACCTTTATCCAGATATATCCGCTGTTGTCTATTTCACATTTATCTACCTGTCCTCTACCAAGAGATGATATCGCCATAGATGAACTCCACGAATCAGCATTACCAGAATAAATGCGGAGGTCATAATCTACAGTGGAATCCGAACTCAAGATTATCTTAATCTGAGTTTGAGATGCAAGATAAAGCCGATACCATATATAGTCTTTATTAGCCAAACTTCCTGTTGCTTGACTACCTACTTGAATATCCACAGGTCCTTTGGTTCGTAATGAGGCAATATTTGAAAGTGGTGAGGTATTACTGACTTCATCAGATGTTTTGATGCCAACATAATACAAGGTATTCATCTGTAAACCTGAGATAATTATATTTTGAGAAGTTCCTGCTTCTGCTGGCATTGGTTCATTTTGCACCTGTGTGGCATTTACCCAGTTAGTATCATTAATTGGTGATGTAGAATATCTAATATCATAGCTTGTTGCCTGACCACTGCTGACATCATCACCTGGTGCAGTCCATGTAAGTTTGATAGAATTCTCTGTGGCATCTGATGCACTAAGATTGGTTATCCGAGCAGGTAGCGTTGTATCCTGCGACAGAGGGCTGCCACCTA
>DYDG01000051.1 GCA_020717845.1 Marinifilum sp.
TACAACCCCTCCGATCAATCCAGCTACATGTACGGCATATGCCTCCAGTAATCAGACTATACCTATTGCTGATAACACCTGGCAAAGTATAACTGCTCAACCGTATTTTACATGGGAACAGGATCCTGGTACAGATACGGGGTCAGGGATAGATGGATATTCAGTTGAATTGATGACTTCTCCAGAGGACAATCCAAAATATCTTATTGGAACATATACTAAGTTTCAACCATCACCCCAGGATGAAGGAATAAAATATCTTCGCCTTAGAACAAAGGATAAAGTTGGTAATTGGGGAACAACAACAACCCTATTTACCTTCATGTATGATAAAACCCTACCTCCTAAACCTGGCAGCCTAACGGCAGATAGCCAGGAAATCGAAAGCCCCTGGAAGAATACTCCGAAATTTAGAATTGATCTGACATTTCCAGCAGATCTTTCAGGGATAGATGGAGTATTGTGGAGGCTGGGAACAGATAGCATTCCACAATATAAAGGCATTGAAGAGATAGGGACAATGTCCCATACCTTTACTGTGGAAGCAACCATTGAGTCCCAGATGCTGTATGTATGGCTGCAGGATAAGGCAGGCAATGTTGGTACTCAAAATATGGCTACAGTTAACTTAAGGTATGATAAAACCCCTCCCATGATTCAAAAGATACTTTACGAAGATAAAAATAAAAATAATATTGTAGATGAAAACGATGAGATAGGAATAAGATTTAGTGAAATAATCTGGTATTCTATGTTAGGTCTTGAAGCTTTTGAACTAAAGGTATCAGGAGACAGGTGGGGAAGTGGAGCAAGTATTCATCCTCAAAAGTCTGATGGTACGGATGAAATAATCATCTGCCTTGGTACAAATACCTCACTTACCATACCTGGTGTATTCCCTGGTACAATTACTGGGAAATCATCATCTGGTATTGGACTGACAAAGATGGGGGGTGCTTCAATCATAAAAGATATTGCAGGTAATACAGCTACTACAACTGTGGCAAAAGACCCTGACGATTATGATATCTTTGACCGATCTTCTCCAATGATAGATCGGGTGGTGTATAGAGATACAGGAACGCCCACAGGAGTAAACAAAGGTGATGAACTGGTTGTACTTTTTACTGAGAACATAATCGCTACAGGTAGTATTACGGTTTCTGATTTCTCCCTTAGAAGTGGAGATACTTTTGGTATTGGTGCTACATTTTCACAAACCGGAAGCAACTCCATTACGATCAAACTTGGAGAGTCCCCAGTTCTTACAGTTGAAGGTCTTGCTTCAACATTGGACATGAGTACAAGCCTGGCTAAAGGATGTATTGTTGATTATTCAGGTAATGATGCTAAGTTATTAAGCACCATAGGAAAGAACCCAGCAGATATTATATTTGAAGATAAAAATCCGCCAGGGATTGAAAATATTTTACCCAAGCCAGGAGAAAGGGTTAATGAATTCCCTGTAATTGAAGCCTGGCTGATGGATAAAGGAGCAGAATATAACAGTGGAATAGCTACCAGTACGATCACTATATATCTTGATAAGATAATGATATATGGGAGTGGAACCCTGACTGCTGGTATTAATATTAAGGTTGATTTTGATGATACAAAAGATCAAACAGAGTTTACGGGTAATAATCTGAAGGTAACATTTCTTGATGCTCTTCCGTCCGGAGAACATACGATTAAAATATATGTTCAAGACAAAATAGGCAATGAAGTGTATGTATCTCAATCTGCTACCTTCATAGTCGAGAAAACAGACGAACCTATTATGGAGACAGCGAATTATCCCAACCCATTCTCACCATTAGAGGGAACAACCATCAGGTATATACTTAATAAATCATCTGCTGTGTCTATCTATGTCTATGACATATCAGGTGATCTGGTAGGCAGGGTGATTGAGAATCAGGTGCGGGGGATAGGAGTAAATAAAGAGAGGTGGGATGGCAAATCAGTTTATGGCGAAACCCTTCCTAATGGGGTATACTTCTGTGAGATCGTCATAGATGATAAGCCAAAAAAATACATTAAGATAGTGGTGTATGAAAAATAATCAACAACCCAACAAGTAGCTAAAGGCAATCTTGTTGATTGCTCAGGATTGATTGCATTGATCGCTCAGGATATTTATCCTGAGCGGAGGATTAAAGGGGATATATATCCCCTTTCTACTTCAGCGTTCAGGATATATATCCTGAACGATCAAACAGGTTTCAGCTGTTTGTTGGCTTATTAAAAAATAATTGGAGGTAAGAAAGATGCAACAAATATTGGTATGTCTTATCGTTTGCTGTTTGGGGATAGTCGTTGAGGCAGCAGAAAGTCCATATGCCTCTACGAAATTTGGTATTGGTGCCCGTTCAATGGGGATTGGACATGGGTTTGTGGCTATGGCTGATGATGCCTCAAGTATTTACTGGAATCCTGCCGGGCTTGGGCAATTAGACAAAAAAGAGTTTGCTATTACAGCTATGAATATAAATGCTGACAGCCCTGAACTAACAAATAAGTATATGGGGATATCAGGCGTTTTGCCATTGAATGAAAACTCTGGAGCAATAGGGATAAGCATTATCCAGGTTGGTGTAGATGATATTAAAAAAACAGGGATAGATAAATATGGAGAAATGACTCGACTGGGTAGTTTTGACAGCCAGGAGACTACAATGTTAGTATCCTATGGTAAAGAGGTATTAAGGGACATGCTTTATGCTGGTTGCAGCATGAAGATTTTTGATCATAAACTTGGCGATTATTCAGGGAATGGACTTGGGGTTGATGTTGGGGTTATGGCAAATGTCTCCTATGCCCTTAACCGGATGAACAGCCCACTGCTTGGATTTATGGATGATATGAAAATAGGTTTGGTTATATCTAATAATCTCCCAAAGGAATGGGACACAGGTCATAAGGATAAGGATGCATTGAATGGTACGCTGGCAATAGCAATTGTTCCCTTAAAAACAGAAGACTATAGATTAAATGCTGTGGCTTCTTTGAGTCAGGTTAAAAAGAGACCAATGACATTCTCCACAGGTTGTGAATTCAGGTGTCTATCATTGCCTGTGCCAGTATCATTCTGGGGTGGGATTGATAATGTCTATCTTGAACAAAGAGAATCAGCAGTAGATACATCAAGATTGAACTATGGAAAAAGGTTATCATTTGGCATGGGTGCAAGGTATAGAATAATTCGGCTGGATTACACAGTCAGCCTTGAAAGGTTTGGCTCAAGACACCAGATTTCTACTGGTATAGTTTTTTAAAAGGGTTATCTGACCACATTTGGAGTATAGAGGAATGGCTTACTTATCCGAATAGAGGGAATTAGCTGATTTGGGACACCACTAAAAATTTTACTTGTAAAGATACGAAATATATGCTATAATAAATACAATGTTAACTATCAAAATGAGGTGTAAGAAAAATGAAAAAAGATATTCATCCAAAGTATGAAGAAATGACGATTGTTTGTGCCTGTGGGGGACAGTATCCTACCATGAATACTGTCCCAGGGTTAAGGGTGGAAATATGCTCTAATTGCCATCCATTCTTTACTGGAAAACAAAAGTTTATTGATTCTGCAGGAAGGGTAGAAAAATTCAAGAAGAAATATGGAATAGCAAAAGCAGAAGAAGCTGTAGAAACAGCAGAAATGTTAGAAATAGCAGAAGCAGTGTAAATATTCAGCTTAAAGAGGCAAATACTCATGCGAGTTGAATTATTAGAACATACTCCGGACCCGGAACATTTAGTGGCTCTTGCAGCTAAGCTGTGTTATTCCAATGCTGATATAGATGAATTGCTTCAAAGAGTAACAGCAGAACAAACAACTGCCTTTATTCACAAGCTATTGAAGATGGAGCATCTTTCCCCATTTGAGCATATTAACTTTACCTTTGGGATTGAAGGTATATCAAGGGCAGCATCCCATCAATTAGTCAGGCATAGGATCGCTTCCTATTCTCAACAAAGCCAGAGGTATGTAACCTATCAAAATCTTGAGTGTGTGGTGCCGCCAAGTATTTCTTCTGCAGGTTTGTCTTCAAGGTTTTCTGAGGCAATGGAGTATCTTCAAGGGCTTTATCGTGAATTTATCGAGTCTGGCATCCCTGCAGAGGATGCCAGATTTGTCCTGCCAAATGCATGTGCGACCAAGATAATTGTTACCATGAATGCCAGAGAGTTGATGCATTTTTTTCGCTTGCGCTGCTGTAATCGTGCCCAGTGGGAGATTCGTGCTATGGCTGTGGAGATGTTGGTGTGCGTAAAAGCTGTGGCAGTCAATATCTTTGCTAATTCTGGCCCTGCCTGTGTTGATGGCAATTGTCCGGAAGGGGAGATGTCTTGCGGTAAGCCGTGGAAGAAGGATGGAACAAGCTATTATGGCAATAGAGAAGATAAAACTGGAAAATTTCACTGTTTTTGAGAATATTGACATTGATTTTTGCAAAGGTGCTAATGTTTTCATCGGAGAAAATGGAACGGGTAAAACGCATTTACTGAAAGCAATGTATTGTATGTGCTCTTGTTATATAACAAGAGCATTTCACCCGCTTAATGAATTCTTTGCAGGTCATAGTGAAATAGAACAAGATAGGAAAATGTTCATTGGATACAATAAAACATCGCCATATTCTATTAAGTTCAATATTGACAATGATGAGATTCGCTGCGAATCTGGAGCATCTTATCGATCATCGCATGAAATAGATCGAAAACCAGTAATTTTTATCCCAACAAAGGAAATGCTTTCACATTCGAAGGGTTTATTGGCATTGGAAAGAGAACGAGAGATACCGTTTGATAAAACATTAATTGATATAGTAGCAAAAGCTGAGTTAGGTGAAAGCAAAAGTATATCCCCATTAAGTCAAAAGCTTCTGAATAATTTATCAGGCATAATTGATGGGAAGGTTATATATGAAGAAGATACTTTTTATATCGTAAAAAATAATGGTCAGAAGATTGAGTTCTCAATGGAAGCAGAAGGCTTGCGAAAGTTTGGACTTTTGTGGAAACTTATTCGCAATGGATTAATTGAAAAGAATACTATTCTATTTTGGGACGAACCTGAGGCAAACATAAATTCTCAACTAATTCCCAATATTGTAGAGATACTCCTTGAGCTTCAACGAAACGATGTGCAAATATTTCTTGCTACACATGATTATAATCTGGCAAAATATTTTGAAATAAAGCAAAAACAAGGGGATAATGTTGTTTATCACAGCTTGTTTAAGACTGAGAACGGCGTGCAGTATGCTAAAGCGATAACCTATAGAGACATAGTAAATAATCCTATAGAAGAAGCTAATGAAAAATTATACAATGACATACTTAATTCAGCTTTCGGAGAGGTAACGAAAGATGAGTGATAAAATATATTGTGAAAGCAAACTGTGTTTTGATTTCACAAAATCTCAATCTGTGATAAAAGCAGATGAAAAAACATACAGCGGATTGTTAGCTGTTGATTTTATCGTTGAAACGGAAAGAGAGAGTATTTTTATTGAAGTCAAAAATATCTCAAATGAAGATGACGAGCAACGACGAAAAGAATAGATTAAGGAGTTATCAAATCTCAATTCCAAGCAGAATCATTTTTTATTTAGGATGGGTGTTAAATTTAAAGATACAATTTTGAGAAAATGGGCAATGGATGAGAGTTATGATAAGAAAATTCACTACATAGTCATCCTTGAATTTAATAAGTTTGACGCAAATCAGCGATGCCGCATATCCGAAAATTTTCATACATATCTACCCACTTGTTTAAGAAATTTTAAACGAGGCATAGATTTAAGACAATGGAGGATATATAATGTTGAAGAATGGAATAAAGATAATTACTATGGTAAATTTCCTATAAAGATGCTGGATCAAAAGGATACTATATGTTTGAAGAATTAAAACAACTAAAAGATGAATATGAGGATTTGACCCATAAATTGGCTGACCCATCCATTATGGCTGATATGTCAGTATATCAGAGCTATGCCAAAAAAAGGTCGCAAATAGAACCACTTGTAGAAAAATGGATGGAGTATGAGATGGTTGAGAAGGAAATCTCTGCGTGTATCGCATTGTTTGAACAGGAGCATGATGATGAATTAAAGCAAATGGCTATGGAAGAGATTGAGGGGTTGGAGGCAAGAAAGGGTGTGCTAATCAAACAGATTGATGATATCCTTCACCCTGATGAGGATTCTCAATATAAAAATAGGGACTTTATCATGGAAATCCGGGCAGGTACAGGTGGAGAGGAATCAGGGCTTTTTGCCGGGGATCTCTTTCGCATGTATTCACGTTATATCCAGAACATGGGCTGGAAGCTGGATGTTGTGGACTCAAATCCTACAGAGATAGGGGGATTTAAGGAAATAGTTTTTTCTATAGAGGGTGAGAATGCTTATAATTGCCTCAAATTTGAAAGCGGCACCCATCGTGTCCAGCGTGTGCCGATTACAGAAACAAGCGGCCGCGTTCATACCTCAGCTGCTACGATTGCTGTATTGGTTGAACCAGAGGATGTGGAGATAGATATTCGTCAGGAGGACTTAAAGATTGATGTTTATCGATCAACTGGAGCAGGTGGACAGCATGTTAATACTACCGATTCTGCGGTAAGGATTACCCATATACCCAGTGGTGTGGTGGTAACCTGCCAGGATGAAAGGTCGCAGCATAAGAATAAGGCAAAGGCAATGAAGCATCTTCGAGCAAGGTTATTTGCCCATGCTCAGGAAAAGCAGCAGTCTGAGTTCTCTCAAGCCCGTAAGCTACAGGTTGGAACAGGTGATAGGAGTGAGAAGATAAGAACGTATAACTACCCGCAAAACAGGATAACAGACCACCGTATTGGACTGAGCCTTTATAAGCTTGAGATGATTATGAATGGTGACCTGAATGAAATGGTCTTAGCCCTTGCTCAGGCGGCAAAGGAGAACGGGAAAGAGCTTTGACTTGTGTATTGGAAATTATCAACTGTTTGTATTGATGGCTGTTTATAGACTTAAACCACAGATTGCACAGATTTTACCACAAAGAACACAAAGAATACACAAAGCTCACTAAGAAAAGAATTTTTGTACGCTTTGTGTGCTTTGTGATTTTTTTGTGCTCTTTGTGCCCTTTGTGGTTAATCTGAAATCAGAATCTGTGAATCTGTGGCTTTCTTAAGCAATTTTCGTGAATTTTGTGGGTAATACGATAAAATATGTAGCATATTCTAACCGCACAGGTGGAACTATTTTTAGAGAGAAAAAGAAATATGACAAAGAAACTCATGTTAACCAACAAACAGATAGAAACAGTAGAAGGATATAATGAAATTTTAAGGGATATTCGGAGTCTGCTTGAAAAAGCTACTTATCAAGCTTACAAAGCAGTTGATAATCTTCGGGTTCAGACATATTGGCAGATAGGTGAACGACTATTTCGAGGGGAATTAGAACATAGAGATAGGGCTGATTATGGAGAAAAAGTTATTGAAAAGTTGACTGTAGACCTAACTATACAAAAGTCCACTCTATATGATATCTTGCAATTTTATAAGATATATCCAATTCTCCACGCAGTGCGTGGAGAATTAAGCTGGACACATCACCGAATATTAATGCGAATTTCTCATGAAGAAGAAAGAAGATTTTATGAGATTCAGACGATTCAAAATACATGGAGTACTCGCGAATTAGAAAATCAAATCAAAAATAATTTATATCAAAGAACTTTTCAGAAAAGTAGATCGTCTATAATTCAATCTCTTCCTTTAAAACCTCTCCTTCCTGAGCAAGTTTTTAAAGATACCTATAATTTTGATTTCTTAAAGCTTCAAAATGGTTACAGTGAAAACCAATTAGAACAAGGATTATTAGCTAATGTAGAAAGGTTGTTATTGGAATTTGGTCCTGACTTCTCCCTTTCCGGTCGCCAGCGTCCGATTAAAATTGACCAGGAGATTCATACTATTGACCTTGAGTTTTATCATCGAGGTATTCCCTGTATTATCTTAGTGGATTTAAAGACAGGTAAATTCAAGAGCGAATATGTTGGACAGATGAATAAATACCTTAACTATTACCGAGAAAACAAGATGTATTCCTGGGAAAAGCCACCGGTAGGATTAATTGTCTGTGAATATAAAGGCAAGGAAGAGGTGCACTATGCCCTGGGTGATTTGGAGAATAAAATATTTGTAGCAGAATATAAGGCTAAATTGCCAGGTGAAGAGGAGATTAAAAAGAGGCTGTCTGCAGGAAGATATGGCACATGAAAAAGATTAAAAACATTCCAGAATGTGATAGACCACGGGAGAAGATTGATTTGTGAGAAGAGGGCAACCGTTCCACACATCTTAAACCAAGAGAGGCAACAGATGACCACACTTGATGCCTTGCATAAAGCAATAGATTCCTTGAAGGCTGCAGGGATACAAACAGCTGTAACAGATGCAGAGTGGCTGCTGGAAAATACTGTCTCTCTGCTGCGGCACCAATTATACCTTCAAAATCAGATCATGACAGATGAAGAAATAATCCATTATCGAACATCAATAAAAAGAAGATGCAGCCATGAGCCGATATCATATATCCTTGGTTCAAAAATGTTTCTTGATTGGGAGTTTGTGGTTGGCTCACAGG
Source organism: Marinifilum sp. (assembly GCA_020717845.1). Taxonomy (GTDB): domain Bacteria; phylum UBA9089; class CG2-30-40-21; order CG2-30-40-21; family CG2-30-40-21; genus CG2-30-40-21. The sequence goes on from DYDG01000051.1 coordinate 8,655, forward strand.
TACTTATTCCACGATGGGAGACAGAGGTGCTGGTAAATGAGATATGCAAACATTCCTGTCAGGGCTGGAGGACTGGCATAGAGATTGGCACAGGAAGCGGGGTAATTGCAATCAGTCTGGCAAAGATATTGCCACATATCAAGATGTATGCTACAGACATATCTCCCGGTGTTATGGAAATAGCCAGATTGAATGCCGAGCGGCTTGGTGTATCAGACAGGATTGCCTTTATTCAAGGGGACATGTTTTCTGTCTTATCCGGGCTTGGATTAGAGAGAAGTGTGGATTTTATTGTCTCCAATCCCCCATATATTCTTAGCCAAGAAATGAAAAGCCTGCCGCCAGATGTCAGGGATTTTGAGCCCAAAGAGGCATTGGATGGGGGTGAGGATGGGCTTGATTATTATAGAACGATAATCAAGAATGCACCAGATTATCTTGTGCCAGAAGGCTGTTTAGCCTTTGAGGTTGGTTTGGGTCAGGCAAAATCTGTCAAGGAATTGATGCAAGAATGCTTTTGTGAAATACAAATCATAAACGATCTGTGCCAGAGAGAGCGGGTTGTCCTTGGACAGGTTAAAAGGATGTGTGCCTGTGATTAAAATAGATAAGATTCATCTTGATGCCTTAAAAGAGGTGGGAAATATCGGAGCAGGACAGGCAGCTTCAGGACTTTCAGAGGTGATAGAGGAAAAATTAATACCTGCTTCTACGCAGGTAAATATTCTCTTAAGGGATAATATCCCTGATTGGTTTGAGGCAAAGGGAATGTTTGCTGCCGCCTGTTTTCATCTTTTGAGTAAAACCACAGGAAGGCTGCTGTTGATAATACCAATGGATGCTATGCCTTCATTGTTGGGATATAATCAACCATTGGAACATCTTTCTGAGGATGATATCCAATATCTTAAGAGAATAACTACTGTTATCATCTCAGCCTATACTACTGCCATATCAACCTTTCTGGGGACAGTCATGGTTGCTTATTCTCCAGATATGATAGTCGAATCTCATGAAAACCTAAAGGATATATTAACTAAAGATATTGCTGTGAATGAGGAATTGCTGCTGTTCAAGACAGTGTTTCATAGATCCCCATTACTTACACCCTGGACGCAATTCTGGCTGATATTTGATCATGAGGCACTAATAACCATGCTAAAGGCAGTGGATGGGGATAGACTGAAGGATGAAGGATGAAGACTGAAGGTCTTTCTGTCCTCCTAAAAGTCTTCAGCCTTCAGCCTTCAGCCTGAATTTTAAGGTGATCCTTATATGGAACATATGAAACGAAATATATATCTGATGATGCGTTCACTTGAGGAAGCAAGGAATATCTGGCAGAAAAGGTGTGGCCGGTTGAGCATAGGCAAGGAATTAGTCTGTGTTGAACATGCCCTATGTAGGGTAACGGCTGAGCCGGTGATAGCCAGGATTTGTTCGCCGCATTATCATTCTGCGGCTATGGATGGGGTTGCAGTCAGGGCTGAAGATCTTCTTGGTGCCTCAGAAGTCTCACCCATAAACCTTATTCTTGGCAGGAATGCTGTCTTGATCAATACTGGTAACCCCATTCCTCAAGGGATGGATGCAGTGATCAAGATAGAGGATGTGTGCATTAAGGCACAAAAAACACAATTAGTAGAAATAATGACACCGGTTGTCCCCTATCAACATGTCCGATTGCTTGGAGAGGATATTATTGCTGGTGAGATGGTGCTGACAACAAATCATCTTATTCGTGCTCAAGATATTGGTGCCATGCTTGCTGCTGGAGTGGTTGAGGTATGGTGCAGAAAGAAGCCGCAGGTAATTATTATTCCTACTGGTGATGAGCTTGTTCAGCCTGGAGAGTCATTGAAGCCAGGGGCAGTTATTGAGTTTAATTCAAGGACGTTGAGTTCAATGATTGCTGAATGGGGTGGGGAGGCTATTGTCAGTGAGATAGTGCCTGACAGCTATGAAAAGATAAGAGACAGGGTGCTTGAGTCTATCTCGTTGGCAGATATGATAATTATCAATGCCGGCTCATCTGCTGGAACAAAGGACTATACTGCCCAGATTATTCGTGAATTGGGGGAATTATTGGTGCATGGGGTAACAATGATGCCTGGTAAGCCTGTTGCTCTGGGGATGATAGAAAATGCGGAATGCGGAATGCGGAATGCGGAGGGCAGGGGTCAGGGGTTAGAGGGTAGAAACACTGTATCTTCTAAAGTAACACCTATTGTTGGCATTCCAGGCTTTCCAGTCTCAGCTATTCTGGCAATGGAAGAGTTTGTCATGCCTGCTATTCGTCATGCCCTGGGATTGAACACAATACAAAGGGAGAAGGTAGATGCTGTTATTACCCAAAAGATTGTGTCAAGGCTGGGGATGGAAGAGTTTAATCGGGTAGGTCTGGGATACTTTCCAGAAAGGCAGCCGTGTTTTGTTGCTGTTCCTCAGAGGCAGGGTGCCGGTATCATTACATCTATGGTCAAGGCTGATGGTATCTTGCGTATTCCAAGGTTGTGTGAGGGGTTGGAAGAGAATTCAATTGTTGAGGTTGAATTGCTTAAAAGCAGGCAGCAGATAGAGTCAAATATTGTTCTTATCGGCAGTCATGATAATCTGCTGGATATCCTGTCCGATTGCCTTTCCGGAACATATCCTCAAATGAGTCTTTGCGTGACCAATGTTGGCAGCCTTGGCGGACTGCTTGCCTTAAAGCGGGGCGATTGTCATTTGACTACGAGCCACTTGCTTGACGAAGCTACAGGCACATATAACCTGCCGTATCTCAAACGCTTTCTTCCTGATATGGATGTATCTGTGATAACCATTGCCTTAAGGGAACAGGGGTTGATTGTAAAAAAAGGGAATCCCAAAAATATTCAGGGATTGACAGATTTGAGCCGCAATGATGTCGTCTTTGTTAATAGACAAAAAGGGGCTGGGACAAGAATTCTCCTTGACTATGAGCTGGAAAAAGCAGAGATTTTAAGCAGTAATATTCGTGGATATGAGATAGAGGTTTTTACCCATATGGCTGTTTGTGCATCAATAGATGCTGGGACAGCGGATGCAGGGCTTGGGATAATGGCCTCAAGCTCTGTGTTTGGCATGGATTTTATCCCCATAGCAAGGGAACGATATGATATGATTATTCCTCGTAAAAACCTCTCTTTGCCAGGCATTTCAGCCTTGCTGGAGGTAATTAATAGCCCCAAATTCCATGCTCAAATATCATCTATCAAGGGGTATGATTTAAGTGAATGCGGGTGTGAACAGAATTAATCTACAGTCTTGCAGTCCACGGTTGATTGTGATCTGTTGACTGTGAGCTGTTTTGGCTGGCTAATTTCAAACTTCATCCGTATTTTTTTTATGTTGATTGAAAAAAAAACTTGACAATCTCATCTCAATGTTCTATACTAATATAGATTGTATAAATCAAAAAATTGGGGGAGATTGTCCAAAAATCCCTGAACTATAAAGTTCTGTTAAGGAGGGGATCTATTTATGCGAAATATGCGAAAAGGGTATTTGGTATCATTAATAACTGTGCTCTGTATGCTGCTGCCAATGATTTGTCTTGCAGAGGAAGAGGATATGGGGAAACAGGCAGATACGTATTTTAATGAGGGGTACCAGTCGTATTTCAAGAATGATCTGGATAATGCTATCCTTAAGTTTAGTAAGGCGATAGAATTAAATCCAACAAGATCAAATTATCATCTTTTTCTGGGTAAGGCATTCCAGAAAAAGGGTATAATGCCAAAGGCAATTGATGAACTAAAGTTTGCTGTAGAGATTGAGCCTGATCTGACTGAGGCACATGTTAAACTTGGAGAATGCCTTTATAACCAGGGGTTATGGAGTGATGCAGAAAAGGCATTCTTAAGGGTGATTAAACTTAAACCAGATGACTTTGAGGGATATTATAAGATAGGCCAGGTCTATATTAAAAACAAAAAGGTTGATGATGCAGTCAGTAATCTTTTGAAGGCAAAAGATATGAACCCTGAAGAGCCGAATATTCCATTTTATCTTGGACAGGCTTATCTGGAAAAGGATGAAATCTTTTTAGCCATTTCTGAATTTGGTAATGCCATTAAGCTTGAATCAAATAATCCTTATTATTATTATTGGCGGGGGAATGCATATTTTGCCAGTGGCGATTATCGCGATCCAAATGATTATTATTGGAGATCAGTAGATGATTATCAGAAAGCTATTGAGTTTGGGCTGGCAACACCCTATGTCTATTTTATGTATGGGAATACTATCCTGAATCGTGCCTTTTATTGCACAACAGCCAATCGGAAAGAGGATTCTCTTGACCTTCTGGAAAGAAGTATCGTTAAGTATAAAAAGGTTATTGAGATGGAAGCAAAGGCATCTAATGCCTATAATAACCTTGGACTGGCATACTTCTACCTTGGGAGGCTGGATGAATCAATAACTGCCTATAAAACTGCCATTGACCTTGAACCAGTGGTTGCCTTCTTTCATGATAACCTGGGTGATGCCTATTATAAAAAGGCTCAGTTTAAGGAATCTGTGACTGAATGGAGCCTTGTCAAGGAATTGGACATTAATTATGTTATGAGTCAGGTCTATGCACCTGTTCCCCCAAGACCAATCAAGCAAAAGATAAGAGAAGCAAAGAGAAGGGTTGAGTAGTGTTAGAAAGATTCTGGAAAAGCGGGCAAGAATTCTTAGGTGTTGAATATCCTATTTTATGTGGGGCAATGACCTGGGTCAGCGAAAGCAGTCTGGTAGCTGCTGTCTCAAATTTGGGTGCCTTTGGATGTTTAGCTTGCGGGAATATGCCTACGGATTTACTTGCAGAGGAGATTGATAATACTCGCAAACTAACAGATAAGCCCTTTGGAGTAAATGTTATTACTATTGCTCCAAAATATAAGGAACACTTAGAGATAATTAAAGCCAAAAAGCCTTCTTTTGTCATCTTTGCCGGCAGTTTCCCACATGCTTATGAAATTAAAGCAGTTAAAGAAAATGGATCTAAAGTAATCTGTTTTGCTTCCAATGATTCTATTGCTACTCGAATGATAAATAACGGAGCCGATGCCCTGATCTTAGAAGGGAGTGAGGCTGGTGGGCATATCGGACATGTTTCATTAATGATACTACTCCAACAGGTTTTATTTAAGGTAAATTCTGTCCCTATATTTGTAGCTGGCGGGATTGCTACTGGAAGAATGATGGCTCATTTGTTGTTAATGGGTGCCTCTGGGGTGCAGTTTGGAACAAGATTTGTCATGAGTCAGGAATGTAAATCCCATCCTAAGTTTAAAGAGGCATTTGTAAAGGCTCGTGCCCGGGATGCTATCTCTACCCCTCAAATCAGCTCTGAGTTACATGTTGTAGCGGTTCGTGCCCTTAAAAACAAAGGAATGGATGAATTCGCAAACCTTCAATTAGACTTGATTCAGAAGATTCGTCTTAATGAAATATCTCAAAAAGAGGCACAATTCAAGGTAGAAGAGTTCTGGATGGGAGCACTACGAGCTGCTGCTGTAGAAGGAAATGTTGAAAAAGGCTCTTTAATGGCTGGACAAAGCGTGGGATTGGTTGATAAGATACAGCCATTAAAAGAGATACTTGATGAATTAATAAATGATGCTGAAGATGAATTGGGAAAGATTCAAGGAAGGCTGTATGATGTGTAGGATTATGGATAGGTTGAAGACGGATTATCCACTTGATTTCGAATTGGTGGGATAGTTCACCTTTGTGTGAACCATCCCAATTAACCACAAAGAACACAAAGGATTCACAAAGTTCACCAAGAAAAGAATCTTTGTGTTCTTCGTGAGTTCTCTGCGTCCTTTGTGGTTAATTTTTTTACTAAACAGGATAAAATCGACAGTTTACCTTACAACAATGACTGTTTCTATGGCTATGTTCGCATCGAATTTGCGAAGCTGGAATATAGCCCATTTCTACCTTCAACACCTCACGGAAATACTGGATGGCTGTTTCAAGTGCTACCCATGTGCTTCGTTTGCAGCAGTAGCCACCAGGGATGGTATGCCCCCTCTTGATTGCCTCCCGAATCTCATCATCACCGATCTTACTAATCAAATTCCTGTATGCAGCCACTAACACACCGGCAATCATGGGATGATGCTCATGACCAATCATGTGTATCTTTGGATGCTTCATAATGGTATTAGCCATCTCCAGGGGGTTAGTGGATTTTGATGAAAGGCACAGGTTGGTGATTACCTCCAAGACCATCCCTGCTTTTCCTTCATGCTCTTTCTCCTGCCACTCAAACTCATCCGGATGCTGGTCAAGATAATTTGTAAACTTTTCTATATCCATACTAACTCACCTCCACGATTAATTGCTTATATTTCTCCTCCCCGATACATTGGCGTGCATGCTGTCACCACTGAATGCAGGAAGAAACGCTTTCTTTATAGATCACGGTCTTGCATTCAGGACAGCGTCTCTTCAGCTCACGGGCTTTGCCATCAACAACCTGGATTGCCCCCTCAGCACAGGCAGACACACAAAGCCCACAGCCATTACATTTTTCCTCATCAATCCTGACGAGTAGAGACGCAAAATATTGCATCGCTACATTGGGAAAAGGCAGGGACAAGCCCTGCAACTACATTAAGCTATCCGACAATTGAGGGTTGACGCAACAATAGTGCCTCTTCAAGATTGAATTCGTGAGTAGAGTTGCGGATTGAACAGGCTCAACGACCACACATATACTTAAGAGTAATCGGTTTTTGTTTACGGTTCTACTGTCAACTATTTTATTGGACTCCATATATATGCCCCTGAGTTTTATTAATAAAAAAAATATTATTGACAAGGTGAGAATAAAGGTGTAGAATAGGAAGGTAATCGGTAATCAGGTTATCGGTAAGGAAAATGCAATAATCGATGATTACCTGAATTTACATAAAGGTTAAAAGATGTTAGCTAAATTAATAGTTTTTAGTGTTATTTTACTCTTGAGAGGCGATTTGGTTTATGGTCAAAACCTGACTCCTTCTATAGCGGATACCGTTACTCAGGTAAGTCCTGCCGTGGTTATGATAAAAGGTGAAAAAGTCTCCCGAACATATCAACCAGGTAGGATTATTATTACTCATGATTATCGCATAGGTTCCGGGTTTATTATCAATAAAAATGGTTATATCCTTACCTGTTATCATATCATCGCTGATGCAGAGACTATTTCCGTAGAGCTTAAATCCGGTAAAACTTATGAGGCTAAAATAGTTAAAATAGATTCAAAATCTGATATTAGTTTGTTGAAAATCAATTCTAACGAAATTTTCCCTTCACTAAAAATAGGTAACCCGTCTAAAGTCAGGGCAGGAGATTCTATCATTATCATTGGAAATCCACTACCTAAAGAGGTGAATATGCTGCCAAAGGCATTTAAACATTCAGTTTCTTGTGGTATAGTCGGATCAACTGAACGAGTAGGTATTAACCATATGCGGCTTTTTCAGTTAAGTCTGCCGGTTAATTTTGGAAATAGTGGGGGGCCACTACTCAGTGAAAATGGGGAGGTAATTGGCGTAGTTAATTCCAAGATGCTTACCTTTAACGGGTATCCTCTGGAAGGGGTGGGATTTGCCCTGTCTATTGAAGAGACAAAAGAAATACTTGAGGATTACGCTATCCAACAACCGACTTTTCTTCCAATTAATAAGTTGCCATTGAATAAAAAATTTCGCATCCTGAGTCTTTTAACTGCCATAGCAGCTATTCTAACCCTGATATTATTTCTTAGAATTTGTTGGAACAGGTCAAAACAATATAAATTTATAAAGAAAAAAATATATCGGGCTATCTATGCCGGTGATTATCAACAATATGTCCGTATCCTTCAGAAGGTATTTAGACGACATGGTCTATTCGAACATTGGGAGAAATTAATCAATGATTTGATTTTCTTGCAAAGCAAAGAGCCATGGATATTATCGGAATTAAATAACCAATTAGAGAATTTAAAGGCTAAATTAAATGATTTTGATAAGCAAAGGCAGATAATGAAATGCCAAGCAAGGATGAAACGGGTAAAATATAGATATTGACAAGCTATGGTCGCTGTCTCTATCCCCTCCCCTCCCCTCTCTCTACACTCTGCACCCCATATATCGTGCTCATACAAAAATTAAATCATATATATAGTAGTCCATTGATTATTTTTTTTAGTTTGTAACAATCTATAGCCACATGTAGTTATGAAAAATTGTTGCAAAACGCCATAAGGAAACCAAAAAAAAACGCTTGACTTTTTCCTGGACTCAGGTATAATAGATAACATTATAAAAACTGGAGGGATCCCCATCCCATGAAGAAGGTAGCTATTGTTGCGTCCTTTTTGTGTCTTTTGCTGGCATATCCAGCATGGGCAGAGGAAGGAATACAGGTTAGTTGCGACAGGGCTTCCTATTCTAATTATTCCTTTAATAAGTTTTTCTCTCGGGTAATGCTTCCAAATGCTTATCATCACAGAGAAAAATCTTATGGTTTGTATCCTTATAGTTACAACATGTTTATCCCCATAAAATCCAGCATTGTTGCCTGGGTTGACAGATTTTATGTCTGGTTCGTTGTGCCAGCAGCTATTGGTGGGATAATCTTGTATATGCTGTGGGATATGAAGGCAGTATTAAGAAGGAAAGAAGAATAGTGCAGGAAGCCATGTATTATACTCCCAAAGAGAACGATTGGGTTGCATGTCATATCTGTCCCCGTAAATGTGTTATAGCTGAGGGTAAAGAAGGGATATGTCATGGCAGGGTAAACCATATGGGAAAGCTGTATGCCAAAACCTATGGCAAGTGCTCTTCTATAGCCATGGACCCTATTGAGAAAAAGCCCCTTTATCACTTTTACCCGGGAAGTCAGATCCTTTCCATTGGAACGGTTGGATGTAATCTTAAATGCCAATTCTGTCAGAATTGGCATATTTCTCAAACCTCTCCTGAAGGTGTTCCCACCCAGAGCTATACCGCTCACTTAAATTGAGCCGGGTATGCTCAGATAAA
>DYDG01000176.1 GCA_020717845.1 Marinifilum sp.
TCTTTTGTAATTGATGTTTTCTAATTATACGTCCTATGTTTAATAATTTTACCATAAAATAAGCGTATTGTCAATATTTTTGTTCTAACTCTATGTTTCTCTGGTAGTTATGTAAACTGTCACCTATTCCTCCCCTGGTAGTTATGTAAACTGTCACCTATTCCTCCCCATCAATTACCGACACATTACCAGACCCTTTTAATTTTTGCTTGACTTTTTGGCTGAATTGTGATAAATTACAAGCTGTGAAATAGGTTTATCCCTTGTATTATGCAACATTTTTGCAACCTGTGCAATGCAGAAATTCACCACAGAGACACAGAGACACGGAGAATAATCAGAAGATAAGTCTCTTGATTCTATCCTTGCTGTCAGTTTTCCTTCTAAAATTATTCTCCGTGCCTCTGTGTCTCCGTGGTGTAAATTGTTATTTCACAGGTCGATAAATTACAGAAAAAGATGGTTCATATTTTACTGAACAAATTCAAGAAAGGATAGATATGCTTAAGGTTAGTGGATTAGAAAAGGCTTATGGTTCGCAGGTAATTTTTGATAATGTTAGTTTTGTTATCAATCCCGGTGAACGGATTGGGTTGATTGGCAGAAACGGACATGGCAAAACAACCCTTTTTAAGATGATACTCGGCGAAGAACATCCAGATGCTGGAGCCATTAGTGTCCCAAAACACTACACTATCGGTCATCTTTCTCAACACATACGATTTACTGAAGATACTGTTCTCAAAGAGGGATGCCTCAGCCTTCCTGTATCTGAGGATGGAATTGATGAAAGCTACAAAGTGGAAACCATTCTCATGGGCATTGGGTTTACCCGTGATGATTTTGACCGCAGTCCATTGATGCTCTCTGGCGGCTATCAGATTCGTCTGAATCTTGCCAAGGTATTGGTCTCTGAGCCCAATCTCCTTCTCCTTGACGAACCAACCAATTATTTAGACATTGTATCCATGCGATGGCTGACGCGGTTTCTTCGCAACTGGAAAGACGAGTTGATGATTATCACCCATGACCGTGACTTTATGGACAGCGTAACAACATATACCATGGCTATCCATCGTTATAAGATGCAAAAGATCGCCGGAAATACTCAGAAGATGTATCAGCAGATATTGCAGCAAGAGGAAATACATGAGAAGACTCGTCTCAATGATGCAAAGAAACGCGAGGAGATAGAAGAATTTGTCAATCGCTTCAGGGCAAAGGCTACAAAGGCAAAGGCTGTCCAGTCGCGGGTAAAGTCTCTTGAAAAAATGGGAAATCTGGAAAAACTGTCTAATATAAAAACCCTTGATTTCTCGTTCAAATTCGCACCCTTTCCGGGCAAATGGCTGATGAATGCTACAGATATATCGTTTTCTTATCAGCAGAATGGTCAGAAACTTATTGATGACTTAACTATAGCCGTTGGGAAAAACGACAGGATTGCCATTATCGGTAAAAACGGAAAGGGCAAGACCACGCTTTTGGATATACTTGCAGGTGAGTTGCAGCCACAAACAGGAATGGTTAACCATAATCAAAATTCAGCTATTGCTTATTTTGGGCAGACCAATGTCAACCGGCTTGGTTTGCAAAAAACAATTGAGCAGGAGATAATGGACACGGATCCTGATTGCAGCAAGGGTGTTGCCCGCAAGATATGCGGGATAATGATGTTTAGTGGCGACAATGCCTTGAAAAAAATAGATGTGCTTTCTGGTGGAGAAAAAAGCAGGGTTTTACTGGGAAAGCTGCTGGTAACCCCTGCCAATCTCCTTCTCCTTGATGAGCCTACCAATCATTTAGATATGGACTCAATTGATTCATTGATTGAGGCTATTGAGGAATTTGACGGCGGGGTTATTATTGTCACCCACAGCGAACTGATTCTTAATGCTGTGGCAACCAGATTGATTGTCTTTGACAACGATAAGGTGACTGTGTTTGAAGGAAATTATCAGGAATTTTTGGATAGGGTAGGATGGGAAAGTGAGAGGGAAGAAAGGGAAACTCGTTCCAGCAGCAAACAAAACAAAAATATTAATAAAAAAGAGCTGCGCAGGCTCAGGGCACAATTAAATGAGAAATGCTCAAAAACACTTGGACCCTTGCAAAAAATGATTGCAGATATGGAAAAAGACATCATGATTCTGGAAAAGGATGTAGAGATTGAAAGCCTTGCCCTTGTTGAGGCTTCGGAAAAGGGCGATAGTAAGGCTATATCACGGTTGTCTGTTTCGATTAATAAATTGAATAATCGGATTGCAGCAACCTTTAAGAAATTGGAACTGGCAGTCAACGAACATGCTGCCAAATCCAAAGAATTTGAACAAAGACTGGCAGAGTTATGAGAGTAAGACTTACGCAGGGGACTCTGTAAGCTGACATAATTATGCAGATTGTTTAGGCTGTAGACTGTTAGGGAACAATCTCTTCCTACCTAACAGTCTACAGCCTATCCATCTGAAACTTATACTATGGTGTTTTGTGTAAGTCCTAAAAAGGACTGTTAAGATTAATCGTATCAAGAACGGCTACAGACTATCTACTTGAGTAACAAGGAGAGGATCATTATGTTGCTTCAGGTAAAAAACCTAAAAAATATTTTCAGATAAAGCAGGGGTTGTTTGGCAAACACTTACAGGTATTTGCAGTTGATGATGTTTCGTTTAGTCTAAAAAAGGGAGAAACACTGGGATTGGCAGGAGAAAAGCGGGTGTGAAAAATCAACCACAGTCAGGTTAGTCTTAAGGCTTTTGGAGGCTACAGACGGGAGTGTGTTTTTTGATGAACAGGATATTCTGGCTATGGATTATAAAAGATTAAGAAAGATTCGCTCAAGGATGCAGATGGTTTTTCATGACCCCTTTGGTTTATTGAATCCAAGAATGAATGTTGGCAGTATTATTGCAGAACCCCTGTCCATTCACAAAATAGCTAAGGGAGAAGAAAAAGAGGAGAAAAGGTGACAGTTTACAGAGGAGAAAAGGTGACAGTTTACATAACCATCCATTACTCAATTAGTTACAAACTAATTGCTCCTTATCCCCTCCGAGATCTACCTTTTCTCCGAGGCATCATATGCCGATCTGAAACACATACAAGTTGACTATGGAAAATGGGGACAGCGACGAATGGCACTGACTTAAGGAAAAATTAAATAAAAGACCTCCAAGTGTCGATTGAGTAATTGAACAGATACTTATCGACAAAAGGAGGTCTAAATTGAAAACCAACAAAAGTAGTAT
>DYDG01000003.1 GCA_020717845.1 Marinifilum sp.
ATGGATTGTCTCTATTGATGAAGAGCTTGAGAAGACCAACAAACCCATTCCCCACAGCCGTTATGCTCAACTAATTGAAACACTCTTCGACAGGCTGTTACGGAATGCAAAATCAGCGACAACGGCATACCATATATGGTGGACAACAGTAAGCTTGACCCAACATATTGCGTACCTCTCGTGCCAAATTCTTATTCCGTAACAGCCTGTCGAACGATATAATTCATTACAGATAGGCTTTGATGTATTTTTTGGGGAAGACTATAAGAATGATGACATCCTCAGTAAAGCTGTAACAAAGGCAGGATGTGTGTATTTTGGAATACCCTTTGTTGATGGCAAGGGAGAAGAATATCCGGTAACAGGTTTCTCCTATCCATGTAACCCCAAGGGGACAACAGACAAAATTATAGAGTTATCAGGCATGAAGAGTGCCCTTTCGGATTCAGTGCTTCAGAATGCCGCAGGTATTGGACATATCGCAAATGTTGAAACCAGAGTTATCAATCGGATTCCTCTAATAGTCAGATATCAGGGCAAGCTCTACCCTTCATTAGTGCTTCAGATAGCTGGTGATTATTTTTGCAAGTCGCTGCATATTCCTAAGGAACAGTTAGAAATAGTAATAACCAAAGACTACATCAGCCTGAGAAAAAAGCGTACCAAAGATCTGCTCTGCCAGATCCCGGTTGATGAAAAATGCCAGATGCTGATAAATTTTGCCGAAACCACTAAGGATTCGTTTGCATTCAGAGTGAGGTCAATCAGGGATGTCCTGAACTTGCCTGCATCTAAAGAGCTTAAAGGAAAGATTGTTCTGGCAGGAGGGGTTACAAATACAACTGGAGATATGTACACAGCACCCTTTGCCATTTATCCAGGGGTAGGCATACTGTCTAATGCCCTTGAGAATATCATTGATAATAGGTTTCTGCACCAGCCATTGAAGGGTGTCGGGTTCTTTTTGTTCCCCATCTTAACAGTTTTGATTGGCTGGGGAATGTCAGGCAAGAGGTTGAAATGGCAAATTTGGGTGGCTATAGCAGGAGTTGTTGTATATTTGATCGGTGTCTGGTGCTGCTTTGAATATGGTGTCTGGCTTGAGTTGTTACGGCCGATAGTGGTATGGAGCGGGGTGATGGGGTGGATGATGATTGAAGGAAAAAGAGAACTGGAGAAAGAGGTGCAAAAGAAGGAAGAGGAGAAAAGATTGCTTGAGATAAAGATTAGAGAGAATGAGGAGGAAATTTCAAAACTCCATAGTGAAATTAACATATCGCAGAAGAATGGGGCGGCAGAAACTCAACAATTGAACGCAAGAATTCAGGAGCTTGAGGATGAGGATAAAAGGTTGCGGAATAAGCCATTAAATGGACTCAGGATATCACTTAATGGAAACAAGGCTACAATATCCTTCAGGGAGGAGACAGTTTATATCTCAAAAGGCCAGGCACTGTTACTCAGACATGTTATACAGGAACAGAATAGAAAAAATACTGGGGTGCATTGGGTATGGGGCTGCTTTATCTTTACTGGTTGGGTAAATCATCTGCCTAAGGATCCAAAGAATACTTTTTCTCAGCAGATTGATGAGTTGAATAAAACCTTTGGAAAGATGCTGAAAAAACTGGAAAAGGAAGGGAATATTAAGGAAAAAATCAAGATTATTGGTAGTTGCAAAGGTGATACCCATCCATTCCTGTTAGCACAAAGTAACTCTGAATATGAGTGTAATATCTCAAAAGCCTTTCAGTATGTAAGAGAAGCATCAGAGCTATTAGACAAGAATGATCTAAAGGGTGCGTTAGACACTGTCTATAATGCAATAAGTGAGGATACGGAGAATGTTGAGGCATATATGAAACTGCTGGATATCTATATGGAGTCAAAAAAGGCTGTAAAGGAGGAATCCATGCGGGATGCTGGGGAGAAATTGAACTCTGTTGTTAAAAAATACGATAAGTGTATAAAGACAATTATATTGTCTGAATATGGGAAAATTGACTCTGTTAAGGACGAGCTAAAGACGATGAAAAATAGAAGAGGTGTTATAGCTGCTTATCTTTCAAGAATTGACTGGGGCAAAAAGGAAAAGTCGCAGGAACAAGACCCAGTATTTGTGGAAATACTTGGCTTAATGGAAAAAGTAAGAAATGAAGATCATAATGCCTTTGATCAGCTAAGGGAATATGAGTACATAAAAGAGATTCTAAAGACGGTAGAAAATATAATATCGAGGGAAAATCCAGAGATAGATAGGAATGAACCGAATGAACGGAATGAACTGAAGAATACTGTGTTAAGTCTGTTTTGGACTGTTCTTACGGGAACATGGGATAAAGATAGATGCACAGATATCAAATTACTCAAGTCCTATTTTATTGAGAGTGTGAAACGCCAAGTTTGTGAGATGTTGATAAATAGAGAGTATCAGCTGATTACGCAAGAGGAGATGGAGAGGTTATGATAAAAGCTGTGTATCAGAACATTTCTCGCATGAGATTTCTGGTAATTCTATATCCGAAGCAACTATTTTTGCTATTGTCGACTCTATCATGCTAACGAACCTTTTAGCCTGCTTAAGTTGATTTTCAGCATCTTCTTTCTCAAATTCAACATAGTCATCATAGTCAGAAGCTTCTCGTCCACTTTTAGCATCCTTTAATATTACGCTGCAATTCTTAGGAAGAATACCTGTCTTTACCCAATACTGATTAAAAAAAGAAATGACTCCACTATGTTTTTTGCTATCTAATTTTAGTAATGCCAGCAAGGCTCTTGCTGATGAAAAGATAGCATAATATGACCGACCAATAACCTCACCATAAAGGCATATTGACATCATTCCTTCAGC
Source organism: Marinifilum sp. (assembly GCA_020717845.1). GTDB lineage: Bacteria > UBA9089 > CG2-30-40-21 > CG2-30-40-21 > CG2-30-40-21 > CG2-30-40-21. Next base: position 2,855 of record DYDG01000003.1, read on the forward strand.
AGCTTTTATCTTCTCTCTGGCCTTCTCCAATCGGTATTGAGCCAATTCAATTTGAGCCGCTTCTATCTTATTCATAGAGGGATTCCCTCCTTTTGTAAAGTTTGGCTAAAAAGTGTTTGCATCTGTTGATTTTTTCTTCTTTCAAAAGAGGAATAAATTGCAGGAGAAATTTCGCAATTGAATCTTAAATCAATCTCTGTAGCCAGTTTCGCAATTTTGTGGGATAATTCCCAATTTTTCTTTTGGAGTACCAAAAGGATATCAATATCCGAGTCTTGTCTGTAATCTCCACGAACCTTAGACCCAAATATTTTTATCTCCTCAAGGTTGTCTCCTAACAAAGCCTTAATTTTTCGAGTGAATATATCTACTGCCTTCTGTTCATTTCCTGAAAGGTAACTGGTATATCCTTTCATTGCTAACTCCTGTTTGTGTACTTCATCTTCTTGCCTCACACCTTTTATAGTAACACGAAGTATTACCAAAGTCAAGAAAAATCTTGCTAAGAAATAGAACACGGATTGGACGGATGCAACGGATTTCCACAGATCAGAGTTATAAAAGATCCGTGAAAATCCGTCAAATCCGTGTCATCCGTGTTCTATAACTCCTTGTAACATCAAAACAAAGCTAAGTTTTGACACATTTCTGAAATCTTTCAAGTATTACTATACAGAAGAATAATTTGCTCGGATCTATCATCCTGTTCGGGCAAAAAAAGGAGGTGAAAGAGGTAAATAATGGGTGTTAATATAGATATTCAGTGAATGATTATATTAAGGAGGTATGGAAAAATGAAAAAAATCTGGATAACTTTTTTCGCAGTGGCATTGATGTTAGGAATTTTTTTGATGCCGCAAATCGCCAATGCTGATATCATTGTTGATGATAAAAGTAGTGGTTTTGAAAAGCATGGAACATATTTTCAAGAGAAAAATGTTGGTTATGCGAATCATATGTACTACACTTACAGCAATGGTAATACACTGGATTGTTGGGGCAGGTGGAACTTCACAGTACTCGATGCTGGTGCTTATGAGGTTTATGTCCATATTCCTAAGGAGGGAGCTACTTCCAAACAGGCAAAGTATCAGATTTGTCATAATGGACAGACAAACTCTATGATTATAGACCAGTCTCCACGTAATAATGAGTGGATAAGTCTTGGGATTTACTGCTTTAGCAAAGGGGGCAATCAGTATGTGCAACTAAATGATAACACTGGGGAGCCAAAATATCCTGCTGCAGGGTATAAGATGATAGGGTATGATGCAGTGAAGCTTACACTTAAAAACAATATTTTAGTGCAGTTTTCAGATAAGGTTTACTGGTTGCAGAATGGACGGACTTACCCTTTAAGCGGTCAGAGTATAGTAGATGACAAAATGTCTTCTCTGTCAGGATCAGGATGGAGCTGGGCTAATAATCATAAAGTTCCTGCTCTTTTCTGTCCACAGGGGCCGGTGTTTGCAGGAATAGCTTCAAATGGGCTGCTAATCAAAGATATGGATAATAAGGGTAAAACATATTATATTGAGAACCAAAAGAAGCGATACATCACCGGTCCGAGTGCTTTTGCTGCTCAAGGCTTCAAGTGGGCAGATGTGATAGATGTAACCGCAGCAATAATCAGCATATGGCCTGATGGACCAAGCATTCCTCCTGCTGAAGAAGAACCCAAATGCAGCGTGCAAATTACTGCTGGACCATCTGTTGATCCAAATCAGGTGGAGTCTGGTGGTTCATGCAATTGCTCTGTAGCTGTCAGCAGCTCAAAAGGCCATAGCTTATCATACCAGTGGACTGCAACGGATGGAACTTTCGACAACCCTAACTCGCAAAATCCAGTATGGAGAGCTCCGCAGAATACAGGTAGTTCAATAGCCTCCTACAATCTTACCGTGACTGTGCAGTGCAGTAAATGTGGTAAGTCAGATAAGGGGAATTGCGAGGTGGGGGTAAAGCCTGAGCCGTCTCGATCTGTTACACTCAGTATATCTTCAGACTATGGCGACCCATCCCCTTCTCGTGGTGCTCACAAGTACCCAGAAGGCAGCGATATCACAGCTTCTGTCAGTTCTCCTGTAAGTGGAGGAATCGGGATACAATACATCTGCACTGGTTTCACAGGTGGAGGGTCTGTGCCTGCAAAGGGTAATGGTTCTTCCATACATTTTACTGCTACTCAAGATAGTACCCTGCAATGGAGTTGGAAAACACAATACTATTTAACTGCCTCAGCATCAACAGGTGGCAAGGTTACACCAGTTTCCGGCTGGTATGACAAGGGTACGAGTGTATCATTAACCGCTATTGAGGATAGCGGGTATGCGTTTAGTGGTTGGAACGGAGTCGATAAAACGAATTCTGCTACTCCTGCTACAATAAAGATGGATGGGGCTAAAGAGGTTGTGGCGAATTTCAAACTATCTGAACAGTCTGAACAGCCTCAATTTAAGGTGCCATGGAGCGGTGAAGGCAAAATAACTCAGGGGAATAACTACGCATCATCAACTCATTGTGCCCATGATACATGGGATAACACTTACGCAATAGATGTGGCGTTGAGTGTTGGTACTGATGTTCTTGCTCCTGCAAACGGAGTTATAAGTTGGTGTGGCACTCGTAACGCTGGAGGAATGGAGTTAGCAATTGATTGTCCTGGACCAACTGGCAAAACATTTACAATGGTTTTTTGTCATCTGAGTAAAATTATCAAAAAAAGAGGAAAAGTTAAGCAGGGAGAAATAATTGCAAAAAGTGGGAATACGGGCAATAATACTACAGGTCCTCATTTGCATTTTCATCTATGGAATGGCACAGGAGGTCGAGATTCCCATACAATGCCAATTGAACGATTGGTTATGAAACAGATTGGGAATGATGCTGATTTCAGAGAATATAATGCCAGACAAGGTGAATTAGATCACGACAAAATTGCACATAAGAAATTTGAGTCGAATAATTCTCCTTCTTTTGGTGGAACTGGAGGAAATGAGCCCGCTATCTCTACTGTAACCCCCGATTCAGGCAAAAATAGCGAAAGTATTCAGGTTACTATTTGTGGTGATAATTTCCAGGAAGGAGCAGAAGTCGAACTGTTCAACGATAGTGTTTCAATTTTTGGCACAGCTACTATTATAGCCGCCTCTACAACCCTTACCACTATCTTTGATTTGAAAAACAGTAGTCCGGGTTCATGGAGTATAATGGTGACCAATCCTGATGATCAGTCAACAACCTTGATCGATAGCTTTGTCCTCGTTGAAAAGCCGGCAGGTGCAGGTACAGTAGTTAAAGGCATCATTGCTGAGGATGCTACATGGACAGTTGAAAATAGCCCATACATAGTGGTTGACAATATCCTGGTTGAATCCGGAAATACTCTCAGGATTGAGCCTGGGGTAAAGGTAAGGTTTGATGGACCATATTGTTTGCAGGTGGAAGGAACACTGAAAGCAATAGGAACTTCCAAAGATATGATTGCGTTTACTACAAACAAACCATCTGCTGCAACATGGTGCGGGATAAAGTTCAATGAAAAATGTAAGAATAATGTGCAGCAAATTAAATATTGTCTGATAGAATATGCCGGATGTGGAATATCCTACACTACAGGTTTGCATGATAAAGGAACAATAACCATGGCCGTGTTCTCTCACAACAAGATTGAACATTGTGGTACTGGAATTTCTTTAAGTTTCACAGGAGATTATCCGGAAGTAGTTAAGATTGACCACAACACCATTCAATATAATACCACAGGGCTTCAGTGTGATGTTTATGCTGGAGCAACAATAGCTTTTAACACCATATCCTCCAATAAAGCATATGGTGTTTATGTGACTTGGCCATACTCCAGGGTTAATATTGGATACAACACGATTACTGAAAATGGGACAAGCAGTATGAACGATGGCAGTGGTGTCAAAAGTGCGAGCTTCTATGGCGTGGCAAACTACAACAACATATACAACAATGCCCCCTATGATTTCTACAATGCGTACATCAATCATGAACGTCCAATGGATGCTAAAAATAACTGGTGGGGCACAACCAACATCAGCGATATTGGAAAACATATCCATGGTGAGTATGACTCTTTTGGGCGAGATACAGTGAAATTCAAGCCAATTTTAACTGCACCAGTTCAGTCCCCTGTCACTCATCAGGTTTGCGTAACACCCGGGGCAGTTTCAGCAGGCACTCACTCGATTGTACTGAGAGCTTCCATCTCAGGTATAGGTGTCCTCAGCCCTGCTATAACAGAGGCAGAATACTTTATGGAGATTAATGGCAGCGGGATAAAGATGTCTGCTGCTGATGGTGCATTTGATTCATCAGAAGAGGAGGCTGTTGCCTGGATTTCTACCGCTGGTTGGACTATTGGGACAAGAACAATCTATGTCCGTGCAAAGGATGCTGAGGATAGATGGGGGATGGTTGGATCAGCCATTGTAACTGTAGGCACACCTACTCTACCCGCAGCCACTCTTTCTATCACGCCGGCTATTAAAAAGGTAGACATTGGGGCTACATTTACTCTGGTGGTCAAGGCAGAAAATGCAGAAGGGCTTACCGGTGCAGACTGCTTTCTCTCATTTAACCCACAGGTGTTGGAAGCAAAAACGATTACATCTATGCTTTTGCCGATAATCAGTTCGCAATTCAATAATTCGGCAGGACACATAGATTTTGGAGCAGGGTTGTTTTCAGGAAGCGGCAGCAGTTCTGGAACATTGGCGGTGATTGAATTCATGGCTAAGAACACAGGCAACAGTTCCATAGTGTTTAACTCTGATACGGCTAATAACCGCGAGACTGTTCTCCTCAGAGGTTCGGAAAGGATTCCCTTTGAGGCAGAAACAGCAAAGGTTGAGGTTACACACTCCGGCGGTATTAAAGGTTGTGTTGTTCTGGTGCCTGGACATGGAACAGAAACCGTAAACCATGCAGGGATCAGGATAGATGTGGCAGGCACAAGTCTGGGTACTTACACAGACAGTGCTGGTTTCTTTACAATTTGCAGCGTTCCTGCTGGCAGCTATAGGATTACAGCTAATATTGCCGGTGCATCTATAGGAACATGGACAGTGGTTGTCCATCCAGGGACAGATACTGTGCTGCAAAACATGGCTCTACTCAATGGAGATGCTACTGGTGATGGCAAAGTGAATACATTTGACTTTGCAAGACTCAGAGCTGCATATTTTGAAAAAGCGGGGCGTGAAAGCTGGAACGATACAGGGGACTTCACCCGTGATGGCTTTGTGAATGCTGATTTTAGCGGGGATGCTGTGGTAAATATCCAGGATTTTGGTATATTGCGGACAAATTACTTCAAACAGATGCCAGTGTCAGTCAGCGATACCAGAAGCATACATGCCCCTATGTTAAAAGCTGCAAGCATGGCAGCTATGCCATGCCTGTTTATAGCTCCTGCTGTAACAACTATTAATGCTGTAGGTGAAGAGTTTCCATTGGCTGTAAAGATTGAAGATGGGAAAGACCTTGCCGGTATTGATTTCTACCTTTGCTTCAACCCTGAGCTGCTTGAGGTAACCAGGATTGAAGAAGGTACTCTCATTCCGCAGATTACTTCGCAGGTTGATAATGCCACTGGCATTATAGCCTATGGTGCTGGAAAGATTTCAGGGAATGTTGAAGGAAGTGGTACAGTAGCCACTATCTTCTTCAAGGTAAAGAGCATGGGAACCTCTGCAATAAGGTTTGATACCGATAGCCAGAGGAATACCACGCTTCTTGATAGTAGTGGTAAGACTATTAGCTTTACCACCACAGGTTCAATTGTTATGGTAGAGATGCCGAAAGATGATCCTATCGAACCAGATTCTCCGGCAACATCAACAATTACGCTGTCTCTCCACACCCAATCACCCTGTTTTGCCGGCTCAGAGTTTATGGTGGACATTTGTGCAGGGAATGATATTAGCCAGGTTACTGACCTGTTTTCCCTACACCTCAACCTCTCTTGCTCTAAGCCGGAAGTAGTTAAGATTATCGAAGCTGTATCCGGGGAGATTATGGGAACAGATTCGGTGTTTATAACCAGAATGATGGATGATGGGGTAGAATTCACGGTTAGCAGAAGGGCTGCACAGGAAGGAATAAACAGTAGCGGGGTTGTGTCCAGGGCAAAATGCAGGGTTTCTGGTGAGGCTATGTCAGGAACAGTTTCCTTTAATCTGAATGCAGTTAAGGCATTTGATTCAAAGGGTAATCCCATTAACTATCGAGTTGTTCAGGAACAGATAAAAATTAATCGGGTAATCATCAAACCGGTGATGAGTTCCGGTCAATCAACTCCAGCAGGCTCGATAACTGTTTTGGAAATACAGGTAGGTGATGAGAATAATCCGGTGGCTAACTTGCAGGGTGTCTCCTTCAGATTAAAATGGACAGGAGCAAATCTGTTGTCAGTCCATAAAGTAGAGATAGGGAGTCTGTTTGATGCACAGTCACTGCTTTATTCAACTTCAGACAGGCCAGATGAGATAAGCGTATGTGTTGCACAGAAGAGTAACCATACCGGTGCAAGTGGATACGGTAGTATAGCTAGAATTTATCTGAAGGCAGGAGAAAATGTCTCTGCTGAGACAGAAATCACCCTAAATATTGATCAGGTAACTCCATATGGTGCTGTAAGTTTAATTCCTTGCCCAGGGAATCTGACTATCATACCGCAAGAATGGTCTTGCATCTGGCCTGGGGACACCAATAACGACGGAGTTGTGAACATTTGGGATATAACCTCTGTTGCTGTATTTTGGGAACAAACTGGTCCAGCCAGAAGCGAAGCTTCGCTGAAATGGAAAGCAGAATGTGCCCCAAAATGGGGGATAAAGGTGCCTCCATATCCGGGTGGTGAATTTGCAGATACAAATGGGAATGGTAGGATAGCCATAGATGATATCATGGCTATTGGCATAAACTGGGGGCAAACCCATTCAGACGGACACTCAATGGCTCCAGCCAGAGGACAAGCTTACTTCAGCATAGATCATGCGTTGTATGCTGAACGATACAGAGCCATGCTATCTCAGGCAAGGACACTTTTGGCTGACACTTTAAATGGTCAAGTGGTAGTAGCTGCATTGGAAGAGCTTCTCAAAATAAGCGAAAGTGCATCACCTTACGCTTATCCAAACCCATATAAGCCAACTACTACCCATCAAGGGAAACATCTCGGATTTGCTGGACTTAGCGGTAACTGGATAATTAAGCTCTACAATGTGGCTGGTGAATTGGTAGAATCGCTATCCGGAAATAGTACGGCAACTGTATGGGATGGTGCGGATACGGTGGCCAGTGGGGTGTATATCTACGTTGTTACTGATGGCAAAAACAACAAGAAGATTGGCAAGGTAGCTATAATCAGGTAGGTTCATAAGCCTATGGCGTGCAGCAGTATAAGATATTGCTGCACGCCAACGAGGTAGGGTGGGCATTGCCCACCGATAAAATCAAATGTCATGAAGTACTACAAGGAGGTCGATTAAAATGAACAAGATGTTGATTGGATTGGTAGGTATTGGGTTGTTATGGGGTACTGTAGTCGAAGCCGCAGAAAAGGGAAGTGCAGGAGGACAAATGATTAAGATTGGTGTTGGAGCAAGACCAGCAGCTATGGGTGAGGCATTTTGTGCTGTGGGTAATGGTGTGAATAGTATCAATCCGGCAGGGCTGGCTCAAGTCCAAAATGTGCAGTTCAGCATTACACATCAAGAGTGGATAGATGATCTTCAGCACGAGTCGATTAGCTATGCCCGGCCAGGGATGGACGGGGTAATAAGGGCAGATTTGGCTTGTCTGGCCATGGGAAAGCTAAATGGCAGAGATGCTGTCGGGAATGAAACAGGCAGCTTTGCTGCCGGTGATATGGTTGCTGGAGTTACCTATGCAAAAACTATGAAAAAACCCTTAGCCGTAGGCATGGGATTGAAGGTGCTTCAGCAGAAGATAGCCTCAGAAAAAGCCACAACCATAATGGCTGATATCGGAGCGATTCTAAAGCTGAACAAATCTTTGTCTATTGGCACAGCCATCCAGAATATAGGTGGGAAGATAAAATTTACAGATGAAGGTGACCGGCTGCCACTAAATTTCAAGGTGGGTGGTGCTTATAAAACACCAGGCAGGCTGCTTATGGCTATAGATGTTAACAAGCCGGTGGACGACAATAATTGTAAGCTGAATATCGGGGCAGAGTATTGGATTGCCAATATGTTTGCTATTCGAGGTGGTTACAATTCTGGTATGGAGCAGAGCAATGATTTTACTGTTGGAGCAGGCTTTTGCATTAGAAATTGCCAGTTAGACTATGCCTTTGTCCCTTGCGATCTGGGCAAAACCCATCGCATATCATTCTCACTCAGGTGATTTGACTATACACAAAAGACATGCGATCTGACGGATTTTCACGGATATTTTTATCCGTGAAAATCCGTCTCATCCGTTCAATCCCAGAACTCCTGACATCACCCTGCTAACCTCCCGAGAAATAAGAGATTGTTGTAATCATAGAGACAAGTCAAATTCAACTTAAATTTGACTTACCCACACGATTCGTTAAAAAATCTATCCACCTATATTTTTTTGCGTTTGCTTGCAGACGGAATACCGAGTTCTTCCCGATACTTAGCTACTGTTCTTCGGGCTACAGTGATGCCGTCTTTCATCAACAAATCCTCAATTTCTCCATCATTTAACGGCTTGCTCCCTTCTTCTTTTATCAAGTCATGAATCTTAGTCTTTATATTCAGAGGAGATACCCTTGTCCCCTCATTATCCTTTACCCCGCTAACAAAAAAATACTTGAGGGGAAATGTTCCCAGCGGTGTTTTTACATATTTATTGGAAACACTTCTACTTATAGTTGATTCGTGAAGTTGAACCTCTTTCGAAATATCTGAAAGGGTTAAGGGATCAAGCCCTTTTTCTCCATGATTCAAGAAATTATGCTGATGCTCAAATATTGTTTTACATATAACCTGCAAAGTAGACCCTCTGTTTTCAAGGGCTTTCATAAATTCCACAGCTTTATTTAATTTTTCCTTGATATATCCTTTTTCTTCTTTAGATAGGTTGTTATTTTTTAATAATAGTTGACAATAAGAGCTAATCTTCAAGCTGGGAATGAATGAATTATTAACAGTAATGTCTCCCTCTCTACTCATAATGATATCTGGGATAACATACCTTGGTCTTGAGCATGAGTAAATCCTTGCTGGTTTTGGCTCTAACTTCTTCAGAAATTCGATCATCTTCATGACATGCTCTTTAGAAGCATTAAGCCTTTCAGCAATGAGATCAAAGTTGTTCTCTCTGACCTCTTCAAAATACTTATTTACTATCTCAGAAAGGCATGAGTCATTAACCCCAAGCTCTTGAATCTGGATATTCAGGCATTCGATTATATCCCTGGCTCCCACACCAGTTGGTTCAAAGGTTTGTATCACAGAAAGGACACGTTCTACCTCTCCGGTGGTAGCATGACTAATTGCAGCTATCTCGTCTATACTCCCCTTGAAATAACCATCATCCTCATCAACATAACTGATGATCATTTCACCTATAGAAATTTCTTTACAGGATAGCTTTTCTAATTGAATCTGGTTTAACAAAAACTGAGGCAAAGAAGGGGTTTCGGTTGCGATTAAAGGCTCATATTCTATATCTTCCCCTGAAGAAAATCTTTCGGCAGAATAGTCTTTCCCATGCTCAAAAAATTTTCCCCAATCCATTTCGTCTTCTGTATAAGTAGAAGAATCTTTTCCACCTTCTCCACCTGTCGAGGTAAAGGATTCTAATCTGGAGCCTTCTTCTTCTAATGCTGGATTTTCCATCAATTCAATATCTATTCGATCAAGGAGATTGAGGTTTGGAAGTTGAAGAATCTTTAACTCTTCACGCAAAAAAGGAGACAAGAACATTTGTTGGGCAATTTTTGCTTCTATTTGTTGTTTTAGCATATATTTAACACCGTTACCATTGCAGAAGCTTTTTCCTTGTGGATGTCCGATTCCCTGTTGACCTTATCCTCTAATTCCGCAATCTTTCTAATTCTTTTTTCATGTCTGCCATCAGCAAATTCTGTAGTTAAAAAGATATCCACCATCTCTATGGCTGTCTCAGGTTTTATTACCCGAGCACCCAGGACAAGGATATTAGCATCATTATGTTCCCGACAAAGTCGAGCCATATCAGGGGTAAAGCATAAAGCTGCCCTGATTCCATGTATCTTGTTAGCAGTAATGCTCATCCCAATACCTGTGCCGCAGATTAATACTCCATATCTGCAATCTCCATTCTGGACAGCCTGTGCCACTTTTATTCCAATATCAGGGTAATCAACAGAATCCTCACTATTGGTACCAAAATCCATAACATATTCTAATAGCATCACATGTTGTTTAAGGTGTTCGGCAATCTTTTCCTTTAATTCATATCCAGCATGATCAGCTCCTATTGCAATCTTCATCTCTTCTCATCCTTTAACACCATCACCAATCGACCAAGACACTCTTTGATCTGAGCAAGACAGGTTTCATATGCCTCTCTGGATCCCCCAAATGGATCTGGCAGACCACGTTCATTCCCAAAAGCAGCAAATCTGCCAGTATTTACAGTAACCTTGTGCCTTTGTGTCTCTGCATTTCCATCAATTGCATATTCTGTCAACAAGAAAACCTTTCCCTTTGCCTCTGGAGCAATGCCAATCACCCTATTTAGATGAGGGGTTTCCATGGTTAATATCAAATCAGCCCATTCAACCAGGGTAGTAGTCAGAGGGGTAACAACATGATCATCAGGGGAAATCCCTTCTTTCCCCAAAACCATTAAGGTTAATGCAGGGATCTGACTATTCATGCCTGCTGACACCCCTGCTGATCTGACCTCTATCTCAATCCCATCCTCTTTTGCCATCTTTTTCAATAAATATTCAGCCATCAAACTTCGGCAAGTATTGCCTGTGCAAATAAACAGTATTTTTCGTATCATAGTATAGTACCCTCTGGTAGGATAGGAATAGTATAACCTTTTTTTTGAATGCTGTCAATTACTTTTTTACACACCTTCACTCCCCTCTTTTTTTGAATTCTGGCTTTTATTCAAATATATTCAAATATATACTGAATATAAAGAAAAACAAGAAAAAAATACTTGACATTATTTGCATAGATGTGATATTATATCTAAACAATGAAAATATCGGTATTAGGTGCTGGCTCATGGGGAACAACGATAGCTATCTTGTTAGCAAGCAAGGGGTATCAGATCTCTCTATGGGAGCATTATGTAGAACATGTAGATATGCTAAATAAACATCGGGAAAATATCAAATTTTTGCCGGGTGTTTCTATTCCAGAAGAGATAGTTATTACAAACAACATTGAAGAATGCTTACAAAACACAGAGTGTCTAATTGTTGTTGTCCCGTCTCATGCAGTAAGGGCTGTTTTGAGAAGGTGCTCATCTTTGATAGGAAATGATGTGGTTATTGTTTCAGCTGCCAAGGGGCTGGAACAAGATACCTTGAATACTGTTTCAGAGGTAATTGAATCAGAGACAAAACATGAGTTTATTGGGGTATTATCAGGTCCTTCTCATGCTGAAGAGGTAAGCCGATGTGTTCCAACAACCGTGGTATCTGCTGCCAGGCAAGAAAAAACAGCAAGGTTTATTCAGGAATTATTTAGCACACCCTATTTTAGGGTTTATACAAATCTTGATATCAAAGGAGTAGAATTAGGTGGATCTCTTAAAAACATTATCGCTCTTGCATCTGGTATTTTGTGCGGTCTTGGCTTTGGAGATAATACTAATGCCGCACTTATTACCCGTGGTCTTGCGGAAATCTCCAGACTTGGGGTAGCAATGGGAGCTCAACGAGAAACCTTCTTTGGGCTTTCAGGTATCGGAGATCTGGTGGTAACATGCACCAGTAAACATAGCCGTAACCGATGTTTAGGAGAATCAATAGGCAAGGGCATGTCTCTTAATGAGGCATTGTCAAGTATGACCATGGTTGCTGAAGGGGTAAATACAACAAAAGCAGCCTTTATCCTATCTAAAAAATTGGGCATTGAACTTCCAATTACTACGGCTATCCATGATGTGCTTTTTGAAGGGAAAAACCCTCAAAAAGCAGTAGAAGGGTTGATGAGCCGTGAGTTGAAGTCTGAATGGTAAAAAATTGTAAAAAATGTGCAGGTGTCAGCTGTTAGGAAGAACATCTTTTCCCATTGGTTCTATTTAATAGCTGATAGCTGAAAGATTATTAAATAAAAGGAGGTGACGGTTGAAATGACAAAGGCTGATTTGGTGAATGCGGTTGCTGAAACAGGATTGACAAAGAAGCAAGCAGGTGAGGTAGTGAATGCTGTTTTTGATGGGATTACTGAAGCACTACAACAGGATGATAAGGTTCAGCTTATTGGATTTGGCAGTTTTTCTGTCAAAACAAGAGAGGCGAGAAGCGGAAGAAATCCAAAAACAGGCGAGACATTAGATATTGCTGCCAGAAATATTCCAGTTTTCAAACCAGGAGAGGCATTAAAGGCTGCGGTTAATTAGGATTTCCTGTCACTTATGAATTTAAAAGTGATTCACATAACATTTTAAGATAAGGGTTAAGGGATGGAAAGGATTCTTTAACCCTTATTGTTTTGTAGTCAAGGTAGATACTAAAGACTGAAGGTTTTTAGAGATTATCTTCAGCCTTTAGCCTCTATCCTATCCACCTACAACGAAGGAGTAATAGCTATGACTCAAGTAGTTATTCCTGACAAACTATTCTTTACTATTAGCGAAACGAGTAAATTAACAGGCATAATGCCTTATGTCCTGAGATACTGGGAATCAGAGTTTAATGTCTTGAAGCCGGATAAAACAACCGGCGGACAGAGAAGATACCGTAAGAAGGATATAGAATTGCTTTTGAAGATAAAGGAATTACTGTATGTTCAGGGGTATACTATTGCCGGAGCAAAAAGACACTTGAAAAAAGAGAAAAAAGTGGTGGAAGAGGTGGCTGTAGCCAATGTTATTGGGCTAAAAAATGAATTGCGGGAGATGTTAAAGATAATCGAACATAAGGAGAAGTAATGATGCACAAATTATTATTAAGCATTCTGCTATTTTCAACATCTACTGCTTATGCTCAGTCAGACAGAAGCATTGACGTTACGATTTATGCACAAGATCTGACTATGGTTAAAGAGGTCCGGCAGCTTAAGGCAAAACAGTCGGCTGCTGTTTCATTGATAACATTTTCTGACCTTCCATCACAGCTTGACCCAAGCAGTATCTCTATATCTCCAATCTCTTGCCTGCAGCAAAGCTATGAATATGACCTTTCAGACTTCAATAAGTTGTTGCAAGGCTATGTCAATGGAACAATATCTGTAAGCCTTCAAAGTGGAAAGGTATTTGATGGCTGTCTCTTAGGGTTTGATCCGCAGTGGATATTTTTAAGAGATAAAGACAGGGTAAAGTTATTAGCAATCAGTGAGATTTGCGATATTAACTGTCAGGAACAAAGGGATAGTCTGCTCACCACGCCCAGCCTTGTGTGTACACTTGCAGGGGATAAACCATTACCTCAACAAATAACACTTCGTTATCTTACATCTGGCATAAGCTGGAAATGTGATTACACGGCTGTCCTTAGTGATACTGATCTGTCTATGGAGCTTTCCGCTAAGGCAACCATAAATAACCAGAGTGGTGGAAAATTTCCGCAGGCAAGGATAAAATTAGTGGCTGGAAATCCCTATAGGATACAGGATATGCCTTCCCAAAGATATGAAATGCGGAAGATGGTTGCTATGGCTACAGCCCCTCTTGCTGAGGCAGAGGGAGAGCAGTATGATAGTCGGGAAGAGATAGGGGAGTATTATCTGTATACCATAAAAAATCCTGCTACACTTAATAATAATCAAACAACTCAAGTAGATTTTTTGTCACAGATGCATGTGCCTGTTAAGAAAAAGTTTAGCTATGATTATACCAAATCAGCAAAAAATGCCAGACTCATCCTGTCCTTTAAGAATGAAAAGCATGGTGGACTGGGCATCCCCTTGCCAAAGGGTAAGATACGCTGCTATAAACAGGATGAAGAGGATTTTTTGCAGTTTATCGGAGAGAATATCATTGAACATACACCGGTTAATGACGAAATAACCCTTTGTCTTGGCGATGTTTTTGATATTACAGCCGGGAGAGAAACAAAAGACAGAAGGGTATTGTCTAAGGAAAAGGTTGAAGAGGATTATGAGGTCAAGATAAAGAATCGTAAAAAGGAAAAGGTATTAGTAGAGGTTACAGAACATGCCTGGGGCAGTTGGGAGGTAATTAAAAGTACCCATAAGTATGTTAAAAAAACCGCAGATACACTGGTATTTGAAATGGAAATAGCACCTGATACAGAAGCGTCTCTTCTGTATACTGTAACTTATAGGCGATGAATTTTGTAAAATTCACTACAGAGACACGAAGGCACAGAGAAAAGTAGAGACGCAAAATTTTGCGTCTCTACAAAGCCATAACGTCTGGAATATAAGCGTTTTGTCTTTAATCTGTGAAATCTGCGTAATCTGCGGATATTTCGGATAAGGAGGAAAGAGGATGCAAGAAAAGGTACGGATTGGGTTTATCGGCGGCAGTGGGCTTTATCAAATGGATGGCATAGAAGATGTGACAACAATGGCTATTGATACCCCTTTTGGTAAGCCATCTGATGAATTAATCATTGGCAAGATTAATGGTGAAAAAGGCGAAAAAGTAGCCTTTCTGGCAAGGCATAAAAGAGGGCATTCTATCATGCCCACAGAGATAAACTTCAGGGCAAATATCTATGCCTTAAAATCAATTGGGGTAGAATGGATTATCAGTATTAGTGCTGTTGGAAGCTTGAGGGAGGAGTTGCAGCCATTGAATATGGTTGTCCCTGACCAGGTGTTTGATTATACCAAGCAGCGAACCTCTACCTTTTTTGGGAATGGAATGGTAGCTCATATTGGCATGGCTGATCCATTTTGCCCTATTTTAAGCCAGATATTGTTTGATACAGCCAGTGATGCAGGGTGTTGTGTGCATAAGGGCGGAACCTATGTTTGCATTGAGGGACCACAGTTTTCTACTCGAGCTGAATCAAATGTATATCGTCAGCTTGGGTTTGATATCATTGGTATGACTGCTATGCCAGAGGCAAAACTTGCCAGAGAGGCACAGATTTGCTATGCCACACTCGCTATGGTTACAGATTACGATGTTTGGCATGAATCAGCTCATGATGTTACGGTAGAGATGGTGATAGAGAATCTGAATAAAAATGTTGCCAATGCTAAAAGGATAATCCAGGATATAGTCAATAAAATTCCACAAGAAAGAGGAGGGAGCCCCTCTGGCGGAGGGTGCCCCTCTGGCATATGTGGTTGTGCCTCTGCTCTAAAGGATGCCATCATTACTAATCCTGAGATAATTCCAGATGAAACAAGGAAAAAACTGTCGTTGCTGTTATAAACATTATAAGGCTTATAAGACCTATAAGACATATAAGACTCATGGAGGACATTGTGGATAAAAAAAGAATAAATGGCATTATTACAAAATTTAATGAGGCAAGTGTGCTTGTAATCGGTGACTTAATGCTGGATGAGTTTGTCTGGGGCAAGGTAACCAGAATATCACCAGAGGCACCTGTGCCAGTGGTAGATGTTACCTCCATTACCTTTTCGCCTGGCGGGGCAGGGAATGTGGTAAACAATATTCGTGTTCTTGGCGGGAAGGTCTATCCGGTTGGTGTAATTGGTGAGGATGGGACTGCTCAAAAGTTGATTGCAGAATTAAAGAAAAAAGGTATTGATGTAGATGGCATTGTAGTTGACAGTGAACGGCCAACAACATTAAAATCAAGGGTTATTGCTCATTCACAACAAATACTCAGGATTGATCGGGAACAAAGGGGAGAAATCCATGAATGGACAGTAAAACAAATGTTGAGCTACATCAAGATGCTTTTGCCAGAGATAAAGGCAGTGGTTATTTCTGATTATGGTAAAGGGGTTATCTCTCCCAGATTATTAGAGGAGTTAATCCCATTGTGCCGAAAAAATTCCTTGCCAATAATTGTTGACCCAAAGGTAAACCATTCCTTGCATTACAAGGGCATATCTGTGATTACCCCCAATCACCATGAGGCAGGAGAGCTGATCCATCAAAAGATTACAGATGAAGAAACACTCCTGCTGGCTGGACAAAAAATACTCTCAGAGCTTGAAAGCGAGGCAGTATTGATTACCCGGGGAGAGGATGGCATGTCGCTCTTTGAAAAGGATGGAAGCATTACCCATATCCCTACGGTTGCCAAAGAGGTCTATGATGTAACCGGTGCAGGTGATACAGTGGTAAGTGTGCTGTCTCTAAGCCTTGCCTGTGGGGCAAAGATGAAGGATGCCTCTATTCTGGCTAATTTTGCAGCAGGGATAGTGGTAGAAAAGGTAGGCACCGCTGTGGTTACTGCCTCAGAACTGAAGGAAAGGGTCAGTGGTGCTTATGAGTGAAAAGATTAAAACTTTAAGTGAAATCAAGCAAATAGTTGGTCTGCTCAAAAGCCAGAATAAAAAGATTGTTTTTACTAATGGATGCTTTGATATTCTGCACGCAGGTCATGTCAAATACCTTCAAGAAGCAAAAAGCCTTGGCAATGTCTTGATTCTCGGACTGAATACAGACTGGTCAGTATGTGCTAATAAGGGACCCTTGCGTCCATTGGTTGGCGAAGATGACCGGGCAGAGGTTCTGGCAGCACTCTCCTGCGTTGATTATATCATTATGTTTGATGAATTTACTCCAGAAAATCTGATTGAGGCGATAATTCCAAACATCTTAGTTAAGGGTGGGGATTACCAGATAGATGATATCAAGGGCAGGGAATGCGTCGAGGCAAATAATGGAAGGGTTGTTTCCATACCATTTATCCCGGATAAGTCGACAACGAATCTTATCAAGTTGATTATCGAAAGGTATGGACGTTAAAGGCTGGAATTGTGGGATTTAGATGCGTTTGCTCTGACCTCACTCTTGTCAACGCCTCAATCAATGCCTTACCCTTATGAAGAGTTTCCATATATTCATCCTCTGGTGAGGAATCTGCGACAATGCCGCCGCCAACGTGGAAATAAACCTGATTGTTTTTTATCAAGAAGGTGCGAATGGCAATGTTTAGGTCCATACTGCCGGTAAAGCTCAGGTAACCAATGGAGCCTGTATAGATATGCCTTTTATTTGGTTCTAACTCATCGATTATCTCCATTGCCCTTATCTTTGGTGCACCAGTTATTGAGCCGCCAGGGAAACATGCCTCAAGCAGGTCAAATCGGTCATTCTCGGCTGAAAGCCTGCCACAGATAGTAGCCACAGTATGGAATACGGTTGGATATGTTTCTATCCTTCGCATATCCTTGACCACAACCGAACCATGCTGGCATACACGGCCAAGGTCATTTCTCAGAAGGTCAACAATCATTATCAATTCAGCTTTATCCTTTTCGCTTAAAAGAAGCTCTTCCTTGAATTTTTTATCCTCAGCCCTATTTTTACCTCGTGGTCGTGTGCCCTTGATTGGTCTTGTTTCCACATAGCTACCTTCAACCATAACAAACCGTTCTGGTGATGAACCTGCTATTACCACCTCATTAAAGTCCAGATAGCTGCCAAAGGGAGCCGGGTTTATTTCCCTTAGCCGCTGATACAGCTCAAACGGCGGGACAGAGATGCTTGTCATTATTCGTTGAGCCAGATTCACCTGATAGATGTCTCCAGAAGCAATATATTCCTTTGCTCTTGTTACTGCCTGGATATACTCTTCTCTGGTAAAGTTTGAGGTAATAGCTGTTGCCAGGGGGGCTGCCTCTGCCAGAGGGGCTGCCTTATTTGGAAGTAGCACTTCTGGCAATTGCAGGAGTGAATGTGCAGAGACAGGTTTGCCAGAGATGCCGTTTCGACTCCGCTCGTTTCGACTCCGCTCAACGACCGGGTTGTTTGCAATGCTACCTTTACCAGAAAGCACCTCTGCCAGTTGTAATCGATCTTTCATCCATTTTATCCGACAAAGGGCTCGTTTGTGACGCAAACTGCCCTGTTCTGGAAAGCCGCTTGAGGAGATATAAGCCTGCCTCTGTTTATGGTCAAAGATGAGAATAACGTCATACAGACAGACCATACAGTCAGGGATATTGAGGTCATCCACAGCCTTTGCAGGTAATTCCTCAATAAGATTACGCATTTCATAGCTAAAATACCCAACCCCGCCGCCAAGGAATGAGGGTAATTGAGACAGCATGTCTGGCATAGATAATTTGTATTGGTCAATAATCTGGCGAAGGATGGTAAAAGGGTTGCCATGAAGCTGTATAGATGAAGAGCCATTCATTCCTACGGTCAATACCTCTATATTTTCTCCCTTGCTCTTGAATATTAGAAACGGGTCAAAGCCAATAAATGAATATCGACCAGTCATATACCTATTCATGCCACTGTCAAGGAAGAAAGGGTATTTCTGTCCACTCTGATCATTAAGGGCAGAGAACACATGGTGTGGGTCAATAAAGGGAATTCGTTCGATTACAGGAGATACTGCCTCCATGAAGAAAGAATTTAGCAATGCTGTTCACCTTTTGATGAAATAAATGTAGAGAGGTGATATATCGCCTCTCTACAACCTACAATACCTTACGCAATCTAAAATAGTTGCAGCATCTTGCCCATTAGTCCCATCATTGAAATAGCAGCAAATGTCATGGCAAATGTAAATAGTTTAACTGTTAATCCCCTATTTTCTCTTAACCCTGCATCTATTTTTACATCTATTCGCTCTATTATCTTATCTAACTTAACCTCAATCTGTTCAAATCGGTTGTCAATCTGCTCAAATCGGTTGTCAATCTGTTCAAATCGCCTATCTACCTGTTCAAACCGCTTATCTACTTGTTCAAACTGCCTATCTACCTGTTCAAACCGTTTATTCATCCTATCTTCAAGTGATATCAGCCCTGACTTCACATCGACTACTTGCTGTTGTACCTGATTAAATTGTTGTTGTACCTGGTTAAATTGTTGCTGCACCTGGTCAAATTTTAGATCCATTTGTTGTTGCAGATAACCAAATTTTAGATCTATTTGTTGCTGCAAATTATCAAAACGAATCTCAAAATATTTTGATGTGGGGATAATACTTGCTACTAATATATCCGTTATTTTTTTATCAAGTATCAACCCTTCTTCTTTTTCCTCAGTCATGTTAATCTCTCCTTACTTAAGGAAATGCGGAATTAAAAACTTCGTTTTGCCTACACACTCTGTTACTTCCGCATTCCGCATTCCTATTTCCGCATTTTACTCTTAAAACCGATACTGTCCAGCCAACCGATATTCATTGGTTGTTTTGGTATACCTGACATTCTCAGCAACCCGTTCTCCGTCACCATGAAGATACACAAGATCACAGGTCAGGTTATTCCTTACAAAGCTGATACCAAGTGTATAGAATATCCGTTCCACATCTATAACATTGGTCAGGCTTATAGCCTTGTCTGGGACAGGTGATGGATCTGTAAGCAGACCAGCCCGAATTGCTAAAGTTGAATTTGGTCTGTATTCCATGCCTGTCCGAAATCGGGTTACATCTGTCCAGTCAAGGGTTGTGTTTGCATCCTTTAATATACTGCCAGATACTGCGTAGTCCACATCCTTTTTCATGCTGCTCCACATGGTTTTGGTAATATCAGAGGTGATGGTCAGGTTTGGAGCGGCATAAAAGGCAATACCAAACCCACATGTAGCTGGATGGTTGTATTTGCGGGTAAAATCAGATTTTTCCTGTTTCACAGTCAGTGGTGGGGTTGTGGTTCCTGATGGTGTAGGATATTGCACCCTTGCCTCACCCTTCAATGCCACCTCTGAACCACTGCGATAGACTATGCCAAGCTGCAGAACATTTGATGGCTTAAAGAGCATACCCGCCTGCCATTCAATATCATTCCCATCGCAAGTGCCATCTGATTCATAGGTATAAACACCGGGCACATCCTTGCGAGCATGTTTCTCCATATCACCACCGATGACATTCAGCCCAATCCCAGCTGAAACCCGAGGATTAAGATTTTTGGCAACAGAGATATTATACACCTTTGTTGCCATCTCAATATTATAGCTTGCTGCTATTCCCCCTACGGTATCTTTCCAATCAGTTTTATACCCTGACGGGGCATAGGCTCCGTAACCGAGGTGATAATTCCCTTTTTTGACATATCCGCCGATAGCAGGTAGCCAGACCTTCGATCTGACACTTACCCCTGAGGATGAAAATGCCGCAGGTTCTTGTGGCAGCACCTTAAAAAACACATCCTCCTGATCCTTGTTTATCGCATTAGGGGTTGGATTAGCCACCCCATTCCCATCGCTACCATCAATACAAAGTCGTGACACATCCACGCCCACACCCTTACCCTGCAGCTGAGCAAGCCCGGCAGGGTTCCAGTATATAGCAGTCCATTCATCAGCCAGTCCAATGGATGCACCGCCCATCCCAATCCCTTTTGCCCCGAGCCCGGGCCCCTCATAGCCGCCAGCCATAGCAGAGCCTGCAGCCAGACACAAAAATACTGTTGCGACAAGACACTTCTTTCTCATAACAACGACCTCCTTATTCTAATGTAGTGAGCACCTCTATGTGCGTCTCCCCGCATTCTCAATTCCGCATTCCGCATTTTCCTTAGAACAACTCTTCTTCATTCAAGAAATTCTCTTGAGGCAATAGATGGCTGATATGATTCTTATTCAAAGCCATAAAATCCGACTTATACAACATATTATCACTTTCAGCCGGATATATCTTGACATTTGTAAGGGCAATAAAATCCTTTGCCCCTGCATTTAATTCATCAAGAATTCTTGCATCCTTATAAGTATACATTGTCCCTTCAACACGATGAATAGTGGTAAAAACTATTACCGGCACCTGCGATTTTTCTACCCACATGATTTACTCCTCCTCAACCAAACGTATCTTTAATTCTTTCAACTGTTTGTTATCTACCCTGTATGGGGCGCCAGTCATCTGGCATATCCCGGACTGTGTCTTGGGAAAGGCAATGACATCACGGATGGATTCTGCTCCAACCATGAACCTCAACAAGCGGTCAAGCCCAAGGGCAACCCCGCCATGAGGTGGAGCACCATATTCCAATGCCTCCAGCAGAAATCCAAACTTTTCCCTTGCCTCTTCCTTTGACAGGCTTAAAAGATTGAAAACCCTTTCTTGAATATCTCTGGAATGGATTCTGATTGAGCCGCCGCCAATCTCAACACCATTAAGCACCACATCATAAGCATTTGCCTTAACCTTGAGCGGATCAGTATCCAGCAATGGATAATCTGTTTCACGCGGAGAGGTAAAGGGGTGATGCATGGCTGTAAACCTTTTCTCCTCATCATCATACTCAAGTAAGGGAGCATTCATCACCCAGAGAAGGTTAAAGGTATTCTCTGGAATCATGTTTAATTTTCTGGCTAAGTGCAGCCTTAGCTGGCAGAGGCTCATAGCCACTACCTTTGGAATATCGGCTACAAACAGACACAAGGAATTCTCATCAGCACCCATCCTACTTAAGATTTCATCCCTTGCCTTTTCAGACAAAAATTTGGCAATGGGTGATTCCTTACCCTTAAAATAAGCCAGCCCTTTTGCCCCATAGGTGTTGACAAAGGCGGTTAATTCATCAATATCCTTTCGACTCATAGAGGCCATATTCGGCACACAGATGCCTTTTACCTGACCTGCCTGAGCAATCACCCGATTAAACACCTGGCATTCCTCATCCTTAACCAGATCCGTAATCTCTATTAGTTCCATACCAAATCGTGTATCTGGTGCATCAGAGCCATACCTGGCCATAGCCTCATCAAAATCCATCCTCGGGAATGGCGTTTTAATCTCTATACCTAATCCTTCCTTAAAGATAGAAGACAGCAGCCCCTCAATCAATCCGCAAATATCATCTATGCAGACAAAGGATGCCTCAATATCAACCTGGGTAAATTCCGGCTGTCTATCTGCCCGCAGGTCTTCATCCCTGAAACACTTAACAATCTGAAAATACTTTTCAAATCCAGCCACCATCAATATCTGTTTGAAGAGCTGCGGGGATTGAGGCAGTGCATAAAACTCTCTCGGACTAAGCCTGCTTGGCACAAGAAAATCCCTTGCCCCTTCTGGTGTGCTCTTGATGAGCATGGGTGTTTCTACCTCTATGTAGCCATTTCCATCAAGAAATCGTCGGACAGTTTGATACACCTTGTGCCTTAAGAATAGATTCTTCTGCATCTGCGGTCTTCTCAGGTCAAGGTAGCGATAGCGAAGCCTGGCATCCTCTGAGACATTCAGATCATCACTAATAGAAAATGGCGGTGTCTTTGACGGATTAATGATGGTTAATTCATGCACCAATATCTCTATCTCTCCGGTATGAATATCCGGATTGATGGTCCCATGAGGCCTATTGCAAACCTGACCCTTTATCTCAATAACATACTCACTCCTGATCTCATGAGCCTTTGCATGAGAGATATCATCTGCCTCTGGTGAGAATACTACCTGAGTAATACCCTCCCTATCCCTTAGATCAATAAAGATTAACTTCCCATGATCCCTGCGACGATTGACCCAGCCAGCCAAAACAATCTCTCCTCCTACATCCTTCAGTCCTAATTCTCCACAATTATGGGTTCTTTTCATAATATCATCCTTTTTTATAAATGTTATATTTGCCATCTGGCAGTGAGCATAGAAGACCATGCCAGATTTTATAACATTATAATACATTGAATTGCACGGTTTGTCAAGAAAAATCTTAACTTTCAGGTAATGCGTCAGTGAATTGGGGGGAAAAGGTAATACTGTTCGGAATGCCAAATTATGTCGACAGGTTTAATAGACTATCTTGCTCTACTCCAAATATCTTGACAATTTCATCTAATGCCTTTTTTACTATCTCATTATCACCTACCATCCTTAGCAGCAAAGATCATTCCTCTATCAACACCCCGAGACATAAATTGAGTCATGTCAAAGTTCCTTATTTTTTATTCTTTTTAAGCTTAGGTTTCGCTATTCCAGCAGCAGATCCTTACCTTTCACCTTCTGGTGAAGGATAATTATCTCTACCCTTCGATTTACTGGGGATGCAGCATCTGGATTAAGGGGATGAAACTCTCCATAACCTGTAGCAGACAACCTTTCCTGCAGGCTTTTCATGGCTTGTTCTGAGAACCCTTTTTCTCGGGAATGGTCACACAGATAATGAAGAACAGCCGTAGCCCTTCTTGCAGATAACTCCCAGCTTGATCTAAATATCCCCTTTTCTGAGGCAGAAGAGGTATGCCCTTCGATAGAAACATAATTAGGTTTATTTCCAATAAGAACAGCAATCTTATTTAAGGCATAATAGGCTTCAGGCTTAATTACTGCATCCTCTGGATCAAACAAGAATGTATCCCGGAAACGAACCACCAACCCCTTTTTTGTTTCCTCAATAGCTACCTTTTTGTTTTTAATATCAGCATGGAATGCCTGAATAAGGGGCATTTTAATATCTGAAGCCGTAGTTGGCTCATGACTTCGACCATGTGGGACAGTTCTTTTTTCAAGCATCCCCTGTCCACCCTTTTCAGTAAGGATCTTTTGTCCGCCAGGCCCCTCTAAGACATTAAAATACTTTGCCAGACTTTCCCCTAACTTGGTCAACTGTTCTTTACTTTGTGTAGGAATGGTTGCTAAGATAATAAACACACCCAACAGCAGGGTAATCATATCTGCATATGTAAGCAGCCACCTGAGACCACCAGCAGTATCATGTCCGCCACCGCCACCGCCACCACCTTTCTTCTTCTTTTTTGCCATTTATTATTCCTCCGTTAACAGGTATCAGGCATCACTTGAACATCGAGTAAAAGGTAGTAAATCAACAGAGTCATGAATATTGTTGCACAAAACATGATATTATTATCCAGCCAATTGTTCACCGAGAATTGTTGCTGACACCTATTTCGTTACTATCCCAAATTTCTCTTCTATCTCCTCTGATATAGTTGGTTCAGGTTTTTCCACAAGATTCTCATCTTCAATCTTTGGCTGGAGAATAACAATATCAATCCTTCTATTAATCTCAGCCTTAGGATTTGTCTTATCTATTGGCTGAAACTCTCCATATCCGCTTGCTGCCAGCCTGCGTTCCAATCGTTTCACCTTATGTTCAGGCAAATGTGCCTTGTTTTTGGCATGATAGATAATATAATGGACTACTGAAACCGCTCTGGAGACAGAAAGCTCCCAATTAGAAGAGAACTGGGCTGTAGAGATAGGCATTCGATCTGTATGCCCCTCAATCTTTATCTCATTTGGTATCTCCTCAACAAGAGAGGCTAATTGATTAAGTAATGGATATGAGCCAGGGTTAATATTTGCCTGGTTAGGCTCAAAAAACAACATATCATTGAATCTAACAGTTAGTCCCTGTTTTGTTTCAATAACAGTCATGCGTTTTGTCCCAGCTTGTGATGGAAAGCTCTGGATAAACTTCTTTTTCACAACAGATATAGGTGTAGGCGGGTTTGCCTCAGCTACTACACCGCTTCTTCTTGGCAGGATGTTTTCTCCACCCTTTCCAGAAACAACAGGATTACCTACCCTGCCACCTTTCAAGAAAGTGAAGAAGTGTTCAAAGCTTTCTCCTATTTCTTCAACTGCTTCTTCACTCTTGGTAGGAATATTAGCCAGAATAATAAACACCCCAAGCAGCAGGGTAATCATATCTGCATATGTAAGCAGCCACCTAAGACCACCAGCAGTATCATGTCCGCCACCGCCGCCGCCAGCACCGCCTTTTTTCTTCCTTCTTTTTGCCACCTTATCACCTTTATTAAGCAGTTAGCTAACTGCTAATGGCTAACTGCTTTCCTATCTTTATTGTCATCCCATCCACACTGGCAACCGTATTTATCCCTGTAACCTGTGTTATTTCCCCAGCCATAATCTCTGGCTGAGCATTAATCATACTCATCCCAAAATGGGTAAGGACAGCCATTTTGGGCGATACACCCTTGATTAACCTGATAGCATCTTCCACGCACAGATGGTCAACACCAGGCATTTGATTCTCTATCACCGCATTTACAACAAGTAGTTCTACCCCCTGATAGGCATTGATCAAACCTTCAAAAAATCCGGTATCTCCGATATAACCTATTGTGCCTTCTGAAGCAAAGAATCTCATGCCATAGGCTTGAACATTTCCATGGATATTTCTTACTGGAACATCAAACTCCAACAGCAGGTGCTCTGCCTCGCCAATCCTGTACCTTCCCCCTTCCCGCAATATTTCTATTGTTCCCACATAATCCTGAATATACTCAAAGATAACCGGGTCATTATCCAGGGCATCCTGTGGACAAAATAACGTTCCTTTACGGTTTGTGCCGCCATTGGTCATGGCTTCAATCATAATATTGACATCGTTTGAGTGGTCAAGGTGTCGATGGGAAAGAATAATGGCAGAAAGATCCTGCGGATTTAGATGAGATTGGATGGATTTCACTAAAGCACCGGGTCCAGGATCAAGATGCACATGAATACCATTAAGAAAAAGCCATATCCCCCCAGAGGCACGAATCTGTTTTGAAACAACAAACCTTGTTCCAGCTGTCCCCAGAAATTTGATGAACGATGATGGACAATTACAACACATTTTCAGTGATAACAGCCTTAGCCTTTTTCTTTAATCCATCATACCAATCCTGATATGTCTTGCTTTTTTTCTCTACAAGTGATTTAGCAATAACATCTTTCTTTATTGCCTCAAACTTAGCTGTATCTGCTGGAATTTTTTCAACCATCTTTATAATATGGTATCCAAGATGATTTTCAATAACACTTGCTATCTCACCTGGTTTCAAGGCAAAGGCAGCACTATTGATCTGACCGTCCATCTCATTGTTATACACCCCCAGCTCTTCCTTCCATACGGCTACGGTAGATGTAGCAATATCCTTAGAAATGAATCGCTTAGGAATAATACCTATATCGCCTGCTGTCCTGCTGCTGATTGTCCCATGCGAATACATATTTGCAGCCTCTTCAAAGGAAATCTGCCCCTTTTTCAACATTTTCTGAATTCTTTTAGCCTCTTTAGATGCCTTTTTGGTTATTTCATTAGTCAGAACAATCCCTCGTATCTCTTCCTCAACCTCTTCCAATAGCTTTGGGGTATCAGGCAGTTTATCCTCTAATTTAATGATATGGTAGCCGAATTTACTCCGAACAGGCGAACTCAACTCTCCAACCTTTAGATTATACGCTGCCTTTTCAAACTCTGGATCCATGACCCCTTCTCCAAAATAATCAAGCAGCCCGCCATTCTGAGCTGAGGGGCAATTAGAATTCTTTTTAGCTGTTTCAGCAAAGTCTGCCCCACCCTTTACCTGATTGTAAAGGTCTGAAATCTTTGCCTTTGCCGCCCCATCCTGCTGTTGATCAGCATTTTCTTGAACCGCAATAAGGATATGTCTGGCTTTCAGCTGACCCTTTTTCATAAAATCTTCCTTATTTTTTTCATGATAATCGACTATCTCTGCATAAGGAACGAGTTTTTTGGGAGAAATAAGGATATGCTGCAAATGTGCCTGTGCATACTCCCTTTTATAGTAGGAATCTATTTCCCCATCCGTAAGCGTGACATGATCCACCATAGCTCCAATCAGCTTTGCCATAATAATCTCTTTGCTCACAGCCTCTTCTTTTGTCTTCCACCAGAGCGGTGGGGCATACTTGATATATTGATTATAGGTATTAATATCCTGGAATGAAGACCTGACCCCATTCACTATCTCGTCCTCAGAAACAGTAATGCCATATTGTTCTGCCTCTGCTAAAAGAACCTTTTCCCTGATAAGCGAATCAAGCACCTGTTTCCTCAAGCCAGAAATGCTTTCAGGATCAAAGTCTTTGCCATAGGTATCCTTAAGGTTATTATACTTTGTCTGATAGGCCTGCTGAAAATCATCTGTAGTAATCTTTTTCCCATTGACCATAGCCATATGAGCCATCATAGTTTTTCCAGAAAAATTCATTCCCCATGAAATAAATATGGTAATGATAAAGGTAATAGCAATTGTCCAGATAATAACAGCATTATTTTTACGAATAGCGTTAAGCATGAAATAAACCTCCAATTTGGTATGTTAAGCAATTGTTTAGACAAAGCTCTTTACGCTCTTGGCTAACTTTCTGTAATTATACACTATGACTGGAATTTTTGCAACTATTTTTTTGTGCATTGTGTTTAAAGGGGGAAAAAAGGGAGATAGGGTTAGATAGATAGGTTGCAGGCAACTTCAACACAGTAACTGCGAGGCTTGTGGTCGCTATCTTTAACCACGACTAAGAGCGAGAGGCGACCATAAGAAGGTAGCACCCCCTTGTGGTCGCTTTTATTAACACAAGCATATCGTATCTATATTGAAAGGCAAGGACAAGCCGCAGAACAACATGTTGCGTCTCTACTACATTTCATTCGTTCACATTTCTTCACAATGGATTTCCCCTCTCGCAGTTGTTTGTTTCCCCACCAATGACTAATTGATTGCAGATTTTGAAAATCATGATTGCAATTCAGGTTAAATTATGATATAATTGCTTGATTGCTTGATTACTGAAAAATGAGGACAAAGAGGTCAAACAAGTGTTTTGGAAACAATTTATTTTGATAGCATTAATCTTGACAGGAATACTGTCTCAGGCAGTATTTGCAGAACATCTTGTCAATATAGATTTTAAGGGCACAGATATTAAGGATGTCTTAAGGGCACTTGGTGCTCAGCAGGGTGTAAATATTGTTACTGATGAGTCTGTTAAGGGGCAGGTAACCATTCACCTTACTAATGTTCCGTTTGAGGCAGGACTAAATGCTATCCTGGGTGCTCATCACCTTACCTATGAAAAAGAGGGGAATATTTATCGGATTATACCCATGAAGATTGAAAAGTCATATCTTCTGAATGTAGAAGATGGACTCCTTACTATGGACGCCAAGCAGGTTGATATAAATGAGATAGTAAGGGATATCTCTCTGCAAAGCAAAATAAATGTTGTTACTGATAAATCTGTTCATGGAAATGTTTCTCTTTATCTGAACAAAATCCCAGCAGAAGAGGGTTTGCAAACGATTTTAACTACAGGTGGATTTAAGTATAAAAAAGAGAACAACATCTATATTGTTGGCGAAACAGGACAGGAAAGGATAAAAAATGTTGAGATTAGAGGCGGGCTTCTCTCCCTTGATATTGATGGAGCTGATATTCTGAAGGTGTTACGGGAAATATCCCTTCAAGGAGGGATAAATATTGTAGCTGATAAGTCTGTCTCTGGACTGGTCTCTTCTCATCTGGCTAATACAGCAGTAGAACTTGGCTTAAGAGCATTGCTTGAGGCAAATGGGTTTACCTGCGAAAAGATAAGCGGGATATTTTATGTGGGTGTGTCCAGGGGCAAGAAAACCTTTTCTATCATGGTTGATGAGGGAGCCCCTCTGGCGGAGGGTGCTCCTTTGCCAGATAAGCTCTTTACGGTTGATGTTGCCGATGCTGAACTGGGTGAGGTTATCCGAGCACTTGCCCTTCAAGGCGGGGTGGATGTTGTTACCTGTGATTATGTTCGGGGACAGATAAATGCTCATATCTCTAAGACACCATTTGAAAAAGTGTTAGCCCTTATTCTGGAGGGAACAAATTATACCTTTTGCAAGATAAATAATATCTATATCATTGGCGAAGGTGTCTCTCTGCGTCCAGGTGCATTAACCTTTGTTACCACAGAGGTGATAAAGATTAATTGGGTTGAGGCAAATGAGGTGCTGACCATTTTGCCGTCTGTTTTCCCAAGGGATAATATTCGGCTGCTGAAAGACCAGAATGCTATTGTGGTTATTGGGACCAGACAACTTATTGATAAGGTTTCAGAGTTTGTCAAGCAAATAGATAAACCTTCTCCGCAGATTATGATTGAGGTATTGGTGGTAGAATTCAAGAAAAATATCGGCAATTCCCTTGGGATTAAAGAGATAGGCATTAAAGAGAATGAGCATATGGATGTAAGCCTGTTCCCCGGTGCAGTAGAGCCTTTAGTGCTGACCTATGATGTTGCCAATGTAATAAAAGACAGGTTTCTTACCAGATTAGAGGCATTAATCATGGAAAAAAAAGCAACTGTCCGGGCAAACCCAAGGATTGCAACCTTGAATGGACATGAGGCAAGTATTAGCGTGCTTACCAAGGATAGGTATCGTGAGTTTGCTAAGAGCATTGAGGCAGATAAGATGCTGCCTGTAAGCGGACAGCAGACCGTTGAATCAGGGATACGCTTAAAGATAAAGCCATGGGTTAGTGCCTCTAATGAGATAAATGTGGATATTGCACCAGAGATAAGCAATACCACCGGTATGCTAAGTGCAGATAGCCTGCCTCAAACCTCTGAACGCAAGGTGCAAACTACCATTCGGGTTAAGGATGGAGAAACAATTATTATTGGCGGCTTAATCCAGACTCAAAACTCTTTTATGGAAAAACGAATTCCTTTTGTCAGCCGTATTCCCTTAATCGGTAAAATATTTAAGCTGAAAAGCGATGAACAGCAGCAATCAGAGCTTGTTGTCTATATTACCCCGCATCTTTTACCACTTGAGGCAGCACCTCTAAAGTAAAAACAACAATGTGCTCAGATTATAGAACACGGATGACACAGATTTGACAGATTTTCACGGATTTTTATCGGTGTTTATTCGTTGGTCGTTCAAGCCTTCAACCGGAAAGGAATCATAGGAAATTGCTCGAACATGAACCAACCTCAAAACCCTAATGCGGATATTCAAGATAAACCATTCTTTCCTGCCCATCCTTTTTCAATATCAATGAATCCTTTGTAATCCTTGCAGCTTGATAAGAGTCGATGGTGTCTCCACGCTTAATAAACACATTCTGTGCCTGATTTGATGCCCTTATTACGGCTATTGCCCCTTGTGAGCCATGGATTATCCCCTGGAGCAAGTATGTTACCTCTGGTGGAGAGTATGGCTTTTTTTCTTCTATAATCGAAGGGCTTTTTATCTCCGTTGAGTTGGTAATTGGTGTTGGTATTTGTTCCATTAACCCAAACAACCTGCCTTGAGCCAATATACTATATTCTTCTTGCTTTTTGGTTGGAACTGTCAAAGTATTAGGTAGTTTTATCCCTACAGCCTTCATCTCCTGTCCTTTGCTCATGGATATTTGAACAGGGACAATGGACAGGATTATAGAGCACAATAGCAACAGTCCAATAATAACAGCCAGTATCTTGTTCATTAATTTGATATTGTTTAACATGTTGGTTGCTCCAGGAGGCTGAAGGCTGAAGGTTTTTAGGAAGATGACCAGTCTTCCGTCTTCAGTCTTCAGCCTTCAGCCTTCCTTCTCCATCGCTCATATGAATAGCAGCCACCCTTATCTCAACCTCAAGCCAGCTATCAGACGATACATGCACAGACAGCCCGTTTACCTGATAGAGCTTACCGCTATTTTTCAATCTATACAAAATATCTGTTAAGCCTTGTGAGGAGGTCTTTAGCTTGAGATTAACCCCTATTTGAGTATATTCTGAATCTATCTTTTTTTCAGGCAGCACCTCTATCCTGATAATTGAATTTCCACCATTAGCAATGATTTTCTGAACATCTTCAAGCAGACAAGTTGTGGATAACATAGCTGTTTTATTCCGATAGCATCTTTGCTCAAATTGAGATTGTTTCTTCTGAATTTGTTGCCATTGCTGGGTATAAAGTTTTGCATTTTGCAGACAATCCCTGTAGTTTTCCAGCTTGGTACTTGCCAGTTTAATTTCACGGCCTATCCTGACATATTGATCCATCTCATGCTTCCATAACACAAGCATAAGAAGGATTATCAGGATAAATATCCCGCATATTTTAAGCATTGCTTTGTCTTGAATGATTTTGTTCATCTTCCTTACCCTTTCACCAGCATCTGTATCTCAAATCGTTCCATGCCCATTTCTCTGGTAATACCACCCACAAGCTCTACCTGTTCAAAGGCAGATGATTTTTCAATAGCCGTAAGAAAGGTAGTAACAGATGATGTGTCTCCTGTAAGCCGGCATTTTCTTCCCTGAATATTTACACCCTCCAGCCGTGTTTGTGTGGAAACAATTACAGCTAATTCGTTGAGTGCATCTAAATAACATGGGGTATCAAGGATGACAGCTTTAAGTTTCTCCATGTTTTTTGTAAGCTGTTCGATAGATGCCTTGTTATCTACGAGGTTTACAACCTTTGGTTGAATCCTGTTAATCTCAAGCATCATAAGCTGCAATCTACTCTCCATCCTTTTTATACACAGCAGGAACAGCAGATTCATGCAGCATACCAGCAAAAGCAGGAGAATGCCAGTAGTTTTGAGCTGCTTATTCAATGCTCTTTTTGCCTGTATCTCCCTTTCAGGATTCAAGTTTATCCTTAATGGTGCTCTGCATAGCCTGTTTAGAGCAAGGGCAATTGGGACAGGGGATGTATCGCTAATATGTGCTGCTATCTTTATGGAATCAGGTTTTCCTATAACGAATTTTTCTGCCTGGACGCTTAGCTGCTTGGAAACATTACCAGCAAGGATTATCTTTTTTACCGGATGATTCTCAATAATCCTGGCTATTTCCCTTTCTACCTCCTGCCCATGGACGGTCTGGATAAGGCTTAAGAAACCGTCCCTGACAACAAATATCTCCTGACATTCTTTTCCCCTTCCTCCCCTTTCTTCCCCGTAGCACAACATCCAGTCCTTTTCTTCCTCTTGTGAAAGACAGAGGCTGAGTAAGGCAAGGGATGAGACAGATACAGAGATATCGTGTCTATCAACCCCCTTTATCATCTCAATATAGGATTTAACAACAGCTTTTTGAGCTGAAACCAATAACACCCTTGTCTTTTTCGCCTTTTCTTCCTTTTCTTCCTGTTTTATGACACAAAAATCATAAACCACATCATGGATAGGGTAAGGGATATGCTCTTCAGCCTCATACTCTAATGCCTTTTTCAGGTCAACATCCTTTAGACAAGGCATCTCAATTAGCTTCATAAACACACATTGCCTTGGGATGGAAATAATCACGTCTTTGGATAGAGGAAACTGAGAGCTCAGTGTCCAAATAGTTTGTTGGAAAGTCTCACCAGCAGGAACAACCTCTGAAACACATGTTTCTACCACTGACGCAGACCATGTCTGTTGCAATACAGCCATCCTTATTGCTTTTTCACCTATCTCTATGCCTGTAATCTTCATGGTATCCTCTGTTGGCTAAATTATACCACAGCTACGGATGGCTGTGATCCTATTGCATCTGTTGCAACGCAACACGAGCAGGCAGATAATTGGGATTAAGGCTTAATGCCTTCTGATAAGAATCAATGGCATTATTCTTATCCCCCATGTGGCTGTAGGCTATGCCCAGGTTATAATAGACATCCGGACTGCCCGGGCTTAATTCCACAGTCTTTTGGAATGCCTCAACAGCCTCTTGTGGCTCTTTAGCCTCAAGGCAGGCACTTCCGAGTGCAGCATAGAGAAAATCCCTGCCTGGATCCAGATTGATGGCTTTTTTATAGCCTTCAATTGCCTGCTTAAGATTGCCCTGTTTGTGAAAAACCATAGCCAGTCCATAGTCTGCCCTTGCATCATCAGAGGCAATGGTTTTTATCCTTTCAAATTGTTCTATTGCCTCCCGATATTTGTCTGTATCCTTGTAGAGCAGCCCTAACTGATAATAGGCAGTAATATATTCAGGTGAGGCATCAATAGCCTTCTTAAACTCAACGATTGCTTCTTGATACCGTTGATTGTCCTGAAAAAACTTGCCTCGATTGTTATAAGAGATGCCATAGTTGGATACATTGGAGGCAATCCTTTCTGGCTTATAGATGCTCCTGTCAAGGATATAACGGTAAGCAAACCTCAAGTTTGGATCAATTGCCTTAATCTGTTCATTGATAGGTGTCTCCTTGGGAAGTATTCGATGGCAGATATTAACAGGCACCAGGGCATATCGTTCCTCTGCCTTTGGGTCAAATGGCAGATAGCTTGCAAGGTTAAGGTTATTATCCACAATATTATTCAGCCTTTCATAGATATACATTTCAGCCTCTGGGGAAAGGCGGGTTGCCTTGTTTTGTGATGTAAAGGTAAAATTAAGATCCGGGTATCTCTCCTTTAGCTGGGAGGCATACCAATCAAGGTATAGGGAATGGTGATCAACCATATAAATATCGTCCCGCATCCCTTCTACATTATACAAATACCAGAGCGGAAAGGAAAAGGTATCACCCTTGACAAACAGGACAGCTTTATCTTGAAGCGGCATCAGAATGTTGCGGGCATAGTCATAGCTGTAAAAGCTCTTGTGGTTATTGGCATAATAAAGATTATGGGAAAAGGCAATCATTGGCAGGAGCAAAAAGGCTAAAGGAATCATGTTTGCCTTTGGAAATCGCTTTATGATTAGTTGACTGATAGGGACAATGCTTAACCCGATCCAGACAGAAAAGATTATGTATGCCGGGATATAATAATCCTCAATATTGTGTATCCCATACCTGACAGAATGAGCAAAGTCTATGGCTGCAATCAAGCAGGTCAGCAATAGAAATCTCCAGCACTTGCGAAACAGCCATATTGCCCCAATGAATCCAAAGCCTACCAGATATGGAGTAAACTGCATCACAAAAAAGGAAGGGTGCTTGACAAATAATCGATTAAGGAGTTCTTGCGTTGAGGAAGAAAAATAATAGCCATATTCCTTAACCGTGATATGATTGATGAACCGTTCCCATGTATCTGGGGCACCCCAGTTAATCGCTGGATGGGCTGATGCCCGAACAGGGAGATAGAGATACAAAAGGAGCGGCAGTCCCAAACATATTCCTGCCCTTAAAAGTACTTGAGAGTTAAGAAATGTTTGCCTCCTGTGCCAGCCGATTATGAGGATAAAAAGCACGCCAGATGCTGCCAGAAAGATAGTCTGGAGATGGTGTGTAAAGGCAAGTCCCAACAAACCGAAAAATAGGTAGAGATGTGATTGATGTGGGAGATTTTGAGCTATTTTCTCCCACCATTTGATTAAAATAAATATAAGCAAGCTGGCAAACAGGGCATTGAGCGTATATTTTTCAGCAATAACCGCCTGCTGCCAGAAGGTAGTGGCAAAGGCAAGCATACCAGCGGCTACTATCCCTGGGATGATAGCAGAGGCATAATGGCATAAAGGGAGAAAAAATAGTGGATGTAAATTGCCTGCATCCTTTTTTATGTTTTTTATGGGAATAAAGGCAAGAGAGATTTTCAAGGTTATAAAATAAACCATCATCACTGCCACAGAAGCAGAAATGGCGGAGAAAATATTCATCCTGAAAGCGATATTGGACAGGGGAAGAATAAGCGTAAGAAGCTTACCTGCCAGGCAATAAAGGGGATAACCCGGCGGATGACATATCCCTAAGACATGAGCTGCCGAAACCAGCTCACCACTGTCATGAAGCTCAATGCTTGGGGTAAGTGTTCTTAAATAGACAAGGAATGCAGATAAAAATACCAGTATGCCTACTACTCCCATCCATGGGCTGATTGGTGAAGGCACAAATTCAGGTGTTTTCTTGAGGGGTTTATTAACAGGTGTTATTTTCTTTTTTGCCATTATTGGTTATCCTAAAATTACCTAACTTACAATGAGTATACAGGCACAAGCACTTCTCGCTCTGTTTTTCTACGTCCTCGGATACTCTCTTCGATTGTCTTAAGCACATTTGCCGCATAATAGCGTGTACCGCACTGATTACATACTCCTGCAGGCACACTTTCAATCAATACATAATTCCCTTTGACTTTTCGGTGCAGGGTAACACGCTTCTCAACAATCAGCCCGCTACAATATTCACAAGTTTCGTCTTTCCAAAAACCCATATTTTCTCCTTGTTCTTTATCCCTTTGGTTTGTCTTCATAAACTGTTATTACACGAATCTTACCTGTATTGGTTATGCGGCATACAATACCAATAGGTCGTCCATCCAGTGCTACTCCAATTACTTCATACTTGCCTTCTTTGGGCCAAGTTCTCCTGATCTTACCTGCAAGAACACCTTGTTCCACATCGTAGATGTCAAAACCATCATCATCAGCTTCATCGCCCGCATGTTCAGTCAAGTAATAAAGACCACTACGAACCAATGATTGAATTTCCCTGATATTGCTCAAAAGATATCCTCCATGCATTTAGTAAGTAGGACAGGCAATGCCTACACTACCCCTATCCAAGCATTATGCCATTACCAGTTCTAATTTTTCTTCAGTAACATGTTTCCCTTTTTTCTTGGTTACACTTTATTCTTAGTTATTTGTCAGGTCATTGTTTTTATGGTCCGCGACATGGTAAAAGAAAGCCCTCCTACCACGCATAGATTAGGGGACATTGGTGATAAACGAGATTATTCCTCATGTCCATAATTGGAATAATAAACAGCATCTATCTTATGCAAACTGGCTGAATCCTTGCAAGTGCAATTAATCCTAATATCCCCGGAGACAGAAGAATATATCCATCCTCCTATATCCGTAACCTCAACTGTTATCTCTGTATCGACATTTACTGTATCAATTACAGTAACATTATTAGAACGATTATGAGGAATTTTTCTTCTCAGGCTTGCCATGGGTATTTTTTGTATATAGCGGGGAATAAATTCTGGCAATGTTTCATCACCCCTTACCCGGCGAACATTGTCCAATGATACAGGGAATAGCCCCTTTGTATCACCATAATAGATGGCAATTGCAGCACGCAAAGAACATAGATTTGCCTTAGCTACCATCTCCCTTGCTTTATCGATTAAGTCAACAAATCTAACGATGCAAATAGCAGATAGCAAACCAATAATTGCACAGACAATAATTAATTCAATGAGTGTAAAACCATTTTGTTTTTTCATAATTTAAATAAAAAAGGGGTAAGGGGTCAAGGAATAGAGCAGTTAACCCCTTTCCTTGACCCCTTGAACCCTTTGTTTATATCATTGCCCAGAGACAAGGGTTGCAATCATAAAGATTGGCAAATACATACAAATCACGATTCCTCCGACAACAATACCAAGGACAACCATCAAAAGAGGTTCTATTAAGGATGCCAGAGCTGAAACAGCAGAATCAACCTCTCTGTCATAGTAATCAGCTATCTTCATCAACATAGTATCAAGGGCACCGGTTTCCTCCCCTACTGAGACCATCTGGATGACCATAGGCGGGAATACGCCGCATTCTCTTAATGGGTCAGTGATCCTTTCTCCCTCTCGAATAGAGGTACGAGCACCCATAACTGCCATTTCAACAACCTTATTCCCTGATGTTTTTGCTACAATCTCTAATGCCTCTAAGATAGACACACCACTTCTTACGAGTGTTCCAAGTGTTCGGGCAAATCTGGTGACAGCTATCTTTCGAAACAATGTACCAAAAACAGGTATTTTTAATATAAAAGCATCAAATGTCAGCCTTCCTTTTTCTGTTTTGGTAATAAGAAGCCTTAATAGAACAAAAACACCCGCGAGACAAAGAAGAAACCAAATAATATAAGACTTGATAAAGTCAGACAGCATAATCAATAGCATGGTAGGAAGCGGCAGTTTTGCTCCAAAACTTTCAAATACATCCTTAAAGGCAGGGATAACAAAGATTAATAAGAACATGACAATCCCTACAGCAATACAACTAACTACTCCAGGATAGGCCATGGCTGTCTGAACCTTTCTTCTGAGTGATTGAACAGACTCCAGATAGGATGCAATTCTTTCCAGGACTTCATCAAGCACACCGCCTGATTCCCCTGATTTTATCATACTGGTATAGAGCTGATTAAATACACCTGGGTGTTTACCCATAGCCATAGTAATAGAGGCACCCTTTTCTATATCCTCACGAACAGTCATGATTATCTTCTTAAAGTTTTTATTATCTACCTGATCAATCAATACATTCAAACATTGAACAATAGGGATACCTGCATTGATCAAGGTTGCCAGCTGACGGCTAAATAGCACCAGATCCTTGAGTCCAACATGATCCTTAAATTTCAAGATATCCAGAGCCCTGCCAAAGATATTCGCCCTTTCTTCCTCAGCTGAAATCACCATCAGATGTTGCTGCTTTAATTTCATGATTACCGAGCGTTGGGTCTCAGCCTCTATCTTCCCGGCAACTACAGTTCCATCCATATTTCGTGCTTTATAAATATAAATTGGCATAATTCTTAACTCTCCGTTAAATTGGTAAAGCGACAAGTTATTATTAGACAGGCTGGAACAGCCTAAGAATCTGATATAAGAGACACACAATGTATTGGGTCAAGCTCATTGCCATTTGCCATAATAGTATATCATTACTATTGATTTTTACATTCTGTAACAGCCTGTTGTGTTCGTTTAACGTATTTATTATGAAACTACATACCACCCATTCTGCCTCTGCTTCCACCAAGCAATTGTTTCAAGCTTTCTGCATCTGGGGAATAGTTCAAGCAATCTTCATAAGTTACCTGTCCTGTATTATAGAGGTCAACTAAAGCCATATTCATACTTTGCATACCATGTTGTCTGCCAGATTGCATAACCGTATATGCTTGATGGATTTTACCATCTCTGATGAGGTTTCGTATAGCAGCTGTAGCAATTAAGATCTCAGAGGCAAGCACCCTTCCTTTGCCCATAGCATGGGGCAGAAGTACCTGCGAGAATATAGCCTGCAAAACAAAGGAAAGCTGTCCTCTTATCTGCGGCTGCTGATGACCTGGAAAAACATCGATAATACGGTTAACCGACTGAATAGCATCGGCTGTATGCAGGGTAGCAAACACTAAATGTCCTGTTTCAGCAATAGTTAGGGCCGCACCAATAGTTTCCAGATCACGCATTTCTCCTATGAGTATCACATCTGGATCCTGTCGCAAGACATACTTTAGTGCCAGTGCAAAGCTCTTGGTATCACTCCCTACCTCTCTCTGACAGACAATAGCGTTTTTATGGCGATGTAAAAATTCGATAGGGTCTTCAATAGTAATGATATGCTCCCGTCGATTGGTATTAATATAATCGATCATAGCTGCCAGGGTTGTTGATTTCCCTGACCCTGTAGGACCTGTAATCAGCACCAGACCAGATGGCATCTCAGCAATATCTCGCACAATAGGCGGCAGATTTAACTTTTCAAGGGTTGGTATTTCATTGGGGATACTCCTTAAGGCAGCACCCACTGTCCCCCTTTGACGAAAAACATTCATTCTGATTCTGCCCACATCCTTTACCCCAAAAGAAAGGTCTAATTCGTTCTCTTCCTCAAACCTTCTCTTGTGATCATCAGTCAGAATACTGTAGACCAATTGCTGACAGGATTCAGGGGTCAGCCTTTCACAGTCTTCTATCGGAGAAATAGAGCCGTCAATGCGAAGCTGTGGCGGAGCACCAATCAATAAATGAATATCCGATGCTTCCCTTTCTACCATTAGATGTACCAGAGATTCCATGCTATACATAGTCTTTTGCACTCCCTTGTTGATGAGCATTCAACCATTAGCTTATAGCAATCAATAAAAACCACAAAAACAAATCATTCCATGTATGAAATATTCCTACCTGCGATTCAATGGGTAGGAGATGGTGCTGAACGCTTATCCTTATTAAATTTGAACCCATATCTTGTTATCGTCAAAATATAGGAAAATATTAAGCACAAATATAAAAAAATGTAACGTTTTTTTTGCTATTTTTTTGCTATAGCACAAACATTCTTGCTTGTGAGTTACATTTCCCTAATACTCCATCTTTTCTTCAAAGGTCAGTCGCAATACCTCTTCAACGGTTGTTAATCCTGCGACAACCTTTCTCAAGGCAGCCTCACGCAGGCTAATCATACCATTCTTCATGGCAGATTGTTTAATTATCTGGGATGGTTCACG
This sequence comes from Marinifilum sp., assembly GCA_020717845.1. Taxonomy (GTDB): domain Bacteria; phylum UBA9089; class CG2-30-40-21; order CG2-30-40-21; family CG2-30-40-21; genus CG2-30-40-21. Next base: position 42,022 of record DYDG01000003.1, read on the forward strand.
GCTTAAGATAAGCTGTCGGACATCCTCTGTCAAAACCATTGCTTCAAAAACAGCCAATCTTCCCCTGTATCCAATACCATTACACCGATCACATCCATTCCCTCGATAAAGGGTTACCTCTCGTTTTGAATCTATTTTCACCCCAATAGCTTGCAAATTCTTTGCTGATTCTTGATATGCCTCTTTGCACTCAGGGCATATCTTCCTGACCAACCTCTGGGCAATAGACATGATAACAGTTGATGAGATTAAAAACGGCTCTATGCCCATATTAATCAATCGGGTAATAGCACCAGCCGAGTCATTGGTATGCAGGGTAGTAAAGACCAGATGCCCGGTTAAGGCTGCATTAATAGAAACCTCTGCTGTTTCTTTATCTCGTATCTCACCGACCATAATAATATCTGGATCCTGCCTTAAAAATGCCCTTAATCCATCTGTAAAATCAAATCCTATCTCTGGTTTTATTTGAACCTGATTCACCCCTGGCAAAATATACTCTATTGGGTCCTCAATAGTAATAATATTTTTTGCTACAGCGTCTATAGACCTTAGTGTAGAATAAAGCGTCGTTGATTTCCCTGAACCTGTTGGTCCGGTCACAAGAATTATCCCATACGGGGCATGAACACATTTTCTAAATACATCTAATGCCTTTGCTTCAAACCCAAGATCATGAAGATCCAGGCATAGGGCTGAGGAATCAAGGATACGCATAACCACCTTTTCCCCAAATGCTGTAGGAATCATGGAAACACGAAAGTCAATATCCCTGCTCTCATACCTTACCTTAAACCTTCCATCCTGAGGCAGCCTCTTTTCTGCAATATCAAGACCAGACATGATTTTTATACGAGAAACAATAGCATTTTGATACTTTTTTGGTGGAGATGGCGCCTCGTATAATATTCCATCAATCCTTGTTCGAATCCTTACCTGATTCTCAAAGGGCTCTATATGAATATCAGAAGCCCTGTTGCGAATCGCATCCATCAGCATATAATTAACTAAGCTAACTACTGAGGCATCCTTACTCTCCTTGACCAATAAGGTAATGTCTTCTTTTTCAATATTTTGTTGAACAACCTCAACCCCGCCCTGTCCTTCTAACTTCTTTATAATATTTTCAACAGAGATTACCTTGCCGCAAACCTTTTCAATTGCCTTTTTCATCTCTGTTTCTGTAGCAATTACTGGTTGAATAATGCACTTGGTTCTGGCAGACAGGCTGTCTATAAGAAAGATATTTAATGGATCTGTAATAGCAACCGTTAATGTCTTATCCTTCTTACTTAATGGTAAAACCAGCTCCTTCTGGATAATGCTTTCAGGAATAATGCCTTTTATTGAGGAGTCTATATCATTTAGCTGTTCTTTTGTTGCCCTTGGTGTCTTTGTTTCTGAGGCTAAAAAATCAGCAATTTCTGTATCACCAATGATGCCTAATTCAACCAGCACACAGGCTAATCTTTCTCCCCCCCTTTTTTGGATATCTACTGCTTGTTTTAATTGGGTATAGTTTATGATACCCTTTTCTACCAGCATCTCTCCCAGGCGGCGTCTACCCTTAGGAGCAGGACTGCTCTCTTCCTCATCTCCACTTCTTTCTACAGGTATCGTAGATGTTGCAGCCACAGATTAACCTCATTTTTTTTATAAAAGATAAATTGACTATTTTACATTATAGATTATATACTATATTTATTAGATTGTCAATAAAAAAATCATGTCCAGCAGCAATTCTCCAGCAAGATTAATGTTGACACAAATATAGATAGATGGTATAATATCTGGCATACTACCAGAGACTATTTGCCAAAGACAGAAACCAGGATGCAAGGACAACCATATGAAGTTACGACTAAAAAACTTACAGGATATTCTTCTGCAAAAGGGTATGGATGCCATCCTGATAACAAATATAGTTAATGTTCGATACCTGAGTGGTTTTACTGGTTCAAGCGGCGAGATTATTCTGACACCAGCAAGTGCATATCTTGTTGTTGATGGAAGGTATTTTCAGCAGGCTGGTGATGAAACCAATGGCTTTGAATTGATAAAACGCACCGAATTATTGCCAAAGACATTGAAGGATTTCTTCTCACCGCAAGATAATATCCGTAGGCTTGGAATAGAGGCTGATCATCTGTCTTATCATCAGCATGAGGTATTTGCCAAACACCTTGAGTTTTTGCAATTAATCCCAACAACAGGGATGGTTGTTGAGCAACGATGCATAAAATCACCAGAAGAGGTGCAAAAGATAAAGACAGCCTGTAAGATTGCTTTTGAGGTGTATAATAAAATTTTACCAATGGTAAAGCCTGGGATTTCAGAGATTGACCTGTTGTGTGAGATTGAATATCAAACAAAAAAAAGTAATGGGCAGGTAGCATTTGAGCCAATTATTGCCTCAGGTATTCGTTCCAGTCTGCCACATGCCAGGGCTTCAAGCAGGGTAATTCAGGATAGAGAGCCCATTCTTATTGATTGGGGTGTTGGTTATGAAGGGTATCATTGCGATATTACCCGGGTTATTGTTCCAGATGGTGTCTTGCCCAAATTCCAGGATATGTATCGAGCAGTAAAAGAGACGCATTCTCAAGTCATTAGAATGCTTAAACCAGGGATAAGGTTTGAGGAGATAAATGAGGCAGGCAAAAATATCCTGACTCAATTTGGATATGGTGATTTTTGGCTGCACAAGATTGGACATGGCATAGGGTTAGAGGTTCACGAAAAGCTGAGCAATGAGGATGATGCAATACTAATGCCTAACATGGTCATAACCATAGAGCCTGGTGCATATATCCCACAGATTGGCGGCGTTAGGGTTGAGGATACGGTGCTGATTACAGATGATGGCTGCGAGGTGTTGAGCAAGGAAATAGTATCCCATGATATTTTGAATTAAAGGAGATAACTCTATGTATAGGAAAGTGATCAATACATTAGCTATATTAAAAGAAAGAGGATTTATTAAGCAATGTACAGGTGGAGAAGGAGAAGATTTAGAAAAATTAATGTCTCATTCAAAGATAACATATTATATTGGCTTCGATCCAACGGCTGATAGTCTGCATGTTGGGAGCCTTGTCCCGATTATGGCTATAGCTCACTTACAGCAGGATGGGCATATCCCTATTGTAATTATCGGTGGTGGCACTACAATGATCGGAGATCCAAGCGGGAAAACGGAGATGAGACGCATAATGACACAAGATGAAATAGAGACAAATGGAGGAAAAATACTTGAACAATTAAAACGATATATTGAATTTGGAAATTCGGAAAATTCGGAAAATGCTGGAATATTTCTTAATAATGCGGAATGGCTTTTAGACCTGAATTACATTGAATTTATGAGAGATATTGGTCGATATTTTAAGGTAAATGAAATGATTAAGAATGAAACTTATCGCCAGCGGCTTGAGCGAGAAGAAGGTCTTTCTTTTATTGAATTTAATTACCAATTACTTCAAGCATATGATTTCTTAATCTTATTCGATAAGTATAATTGTGTGCTGCAAATGGGCGGAGATGACCAATGGGGAAATATCCTTGCTGGTATTGATCTTGTCAGACGAACAAGATTTCAAAATGTTTGCGGTTTAACGTTTCCTCTTCTGACAACAGCTCGCGGACAAAAAATGGGCAAGACAGAATCTGGAACTATATGGCTTGATAGCAATAAAACATCTCCATACGAATTTTATCAATATTGGATAAATACTGATGATAGAGACGTTATCAAATTTTTAGCACTATTCACCTTTTTGCCAATGGATGAAATTGATGAACTTAAGAAATTGACAGGAGAAGATATCCGAAAAGCAAAAGAGATCCTCGCATATGAAGTTACAAAATTGGCTCATAGTGAAATGGAAGCAAAAAAAGCCCAAGAATCTTCCAAAGTTTTGTTTGCGAAAAATTCTGGAGGAGATCTATCAGCCGTTCCAACAACCGTAATGAATCGAGAAAGATTTGTGAATGGAATTTCAGTAATTGATTTGTTTTTTGAAACCAGTCTTATTACTACCAAAACAGCGGCAAGACGATTAATTGAGCAAGGAGGTGCATATGTTAATGGAAAAAAAATCACGATTAATATGATTGTAACTGAAGATTATTTAGAAAATAATATTTTATTATTACGTTCCGGCAAAAAAAACTATCATCAAATTATTGTAACAGAAGATACTATGAAGCCTTGTGGTGAAATAAAACATCATGCTGTTGATTAGCAGGTATTTTATCGTTTTGCGTAAGTTTTGAATATAGGATTAGGAGGATAAAGGATGATTATCGTGTTAAAACCAGATGTGACGAACGAACAGATTGAACATGTTGTCAGCAAACTTAGGGGCTGGGAGATGGATCCCCATGTCTCAAGCGGGACAGAGCGGACAATTATTGGGGTAATTGGAGATGACAGGAAACTGTCCATGTGTCCTATTGAAGCTATTCCTGGTGTAGAGAGGATTATGCCGATATTAAAACCCTATAAGATGGCTTCTCGTGATTTTCGGGCACAAAGAACTACGATTAAGGTAAGGGATGTTGTTGTTGGAGATAAGCAGGTTGTGCTAATAGCCGGTCCCTGCTCTGTTGAGTCAAGGGAGCAGATAATAGAGACGGCTAAGGCTGTAAAGGCAGCCGGGGCACATATGCTGCGGGGCGGGGCATATAAACCGCGAACATCACCCTATGCCTTTCAAGGGTTAGGCGAGGAAGGTCTTAAGTATCTTGCTGAGGCAAGAGATGTTACAGGATTACCAGTTGTTACAGAGCTTATGGATACTAAGGATACTGAGCTTGTAGCAGAGTATGCCGATATTATTCAGATAGGTGCCAGAAACATGCAAAACTTTAGCCTGTTGAAGGCAGTTGGCTGTGTTTCAAACCCTATTCTTTTGAAACGTGGTCACGCAGCGACGATAAGTGAATGGCTGATGTCTGCTGAATATATTATGCATGCCGGCAACCAGCAGGTTATCCTGTGTGAACGAGGGATAAGGACATTTGAAACTGCTACAAGAAATACCCTTGACCTGTCTGCGGTACCAGTGGTTAAAGAATTAAGCCATTTGCCAGTTATCGTTGACCCAAGCCATGGCGGCGGCAAGAGGTCATTGGTTGCCCCGCTTTCTAAGGCAGCCATTGCCTGCGGAACAGATGGTCTGGCTATTGAGGTTCACTTAAACCCTGAAGAGGCACTCTCTGATGGGGAGCAATCCTTGCTGCCGCAGGACTTTGAGGTGCTGGTTCGTGAACTAAGGATAGTGGCTGAGGCAGTTGGAAGAAGCTGTTGAGGGAAATATGGATTGGAATGAATTAAACAAATTGAGAAAAAATCTTGAGTCTGATCGAACGGAACGTAAACGGAATATGTCTGATAAAGACAAGATTTGTCAGGCTATTTGTGCCTTTGCTAATGACCTCCCAAATCATCAAAAGCCAGGATATATATTTATTGGGATAAATGATGATGGGACACTTAGTAATCTCAAGATCACTGATGAGATATTAAAAGAATTGGCAAGCATTAGATCTGATGGTAATATCCTTCCACAACCAATAATGAATGTTCAAAAACATTCATTTGAAGAAAAGGATGTGGCTGTAGTAGAGGTGTTTCCCAGTGAAATGCCACCAGTACGATATAATGGTGTTACCTGGATTCGAGTAGGTCCTCGTCGAGCTATGGCAACCCGTGAAGAGGAAAGACGCTTGACAGAAAAGAGAAGGGTTGCTAATCTTTCATTTGATTTGCAACCTGTCCGTGGTGCAACAATAAAAGATATCTCTGTAAAATTATTTCAAAATGAATACCTTCCGTATGCTGTAGCTCCAGAGGTTCTTGAAGAAAACAATAGAACCCCTGAAGAGCAGATGGCTTCGAGTAGATTTTTATCAGGATCTGATGGGTGTCCTACTATGCTGGGGATACTTATGCTGGGAAATAATCCTCAAGATTGGCTTCCCGGAGCATATGTTCAATTTCTGCGAATCGAAGGGTCTGAGTTGACAGATTTTATTAAGAACGAAAAGAAGATTACCAGTGTTTTATCACAGCAGTTGCGAGAATTAGATGAATTGATTGCTCTAAATATCTCTACCTCTGTTGAGATTCCTTCTTATGGATCAGAGATTCGCATTCCAGACTACCCGGTGAAAGCTATTCAGCAGATTATCCGTAATGCGATTATGCATCGAAATTATGAAGGAACCAATGCCCCGGTGAGATTTTATTGGTATTCAGATAGGATAGAGATTCAGAGCCCTGGTGGATTATATGGACAGGTAACACCTGAGAACTTTCGGTCAACTACAGATTACAGAAATCCAGCAATTGCAGAGGCAATGAAGGTTATGGGATTTGTTCAACGCTTTGGGGTTGGGATTCAGATGGCAGATAAAGAGATGGCAAAAAATGGCAATCCACCCATGGAGTTTCAGTTTGAGCCAACATGCATCAATATAACCTTGAGGAAACGAGCATGATTCCCAAAATTATCGGTTTATTTAATAGCAAGAGTGGTGTGGGGACAACTACTGTGGTCTATCATCTTGCCCATATCTTTTCCAAAATGGGTCATTCAGTATTAGCCATTGACCTTGACCCACAGGCAGACCTGACCTTAGCCTTCTTCGATGAAATAGAAATGACACAACATCAGGTGGATAGTAAAACTATTTTTGCCTGTCTTGAACCAATGATAGATGGGGTGGGTGATATTCAAGAACCTCAACCAATAAAAATCAGGGATGGGCTGTTTGTAATTGATGGAGACTTGAATCTAAATCTTTTTGAGGATAACCTCATCGATGCCTGGCAAAAAAATTATGAGGGTAAAGAGGATGCTTTGCGAATAACCACTGCCTTTTATCGCATCATGCTTAGTGGGGCAGAAAAATGTGGAGCAGAGATTATTCTGGTAGATGTTGGTCCTAATCTGGGGGCTATTAATCGAGCCGCTGTATTATCCATGGATTACCTTGTATTACCGATAATGTTTGATCCCTTCTCCATGCAAAGGATGCAATACATAGGGAGATATGTATGTAACTGGCAACAAAACTGGAAAACTATTATCCAGAAATATGGCAAAGGCTGGAACATCCCTATCCCCAAAGGAGAGGTAATACCAATTGGCTATGTAGTTTTATATCATGCAAGGCGACAGAGTATTCCATTGAGCCTTTGTATGCAGTATGCAGAAGGTAGCACCAGTGCAGATGCTTTCATTTCACAACTATATCGGCAATCTTTCACTAACGTTTTTTCTGACAGTGGGATAGAATTCCCAGATTCAAATTGTCTTGGCAGCCTGCAATCTTATCGCAATCTGATGCCTATGGCTCAGGAAGCAATTAAACCGGTTTTTGACCTGTTACCAGCTGATGGAGCCATTGGTGGGCATACAAATCTGGTAGGAATAGCCTACCATGAATTCAAGGCTCTGGCAGAAAACATCATAGCTCGAACGAGCCAAAACGTCCAGCCAGAATAAAGGAGATAAGTCATGTTACCCGATACACTTGGTCACTTTGTCATATCAAACGATTTATTTTTTGGAGGCAAGTTTGTCCCAGAAACGCTGATGGCAGCTTTGTCGGAATTGGAGAATGTTTATGCAAAGGCAAAAGAGGACAAGAAATTTCAGGATGAACTGAGATATTATCTTAGGGCATATGCTGGACGGCCAACCTCGTTGTATTTTGCTGAAAGGCTTACAAAAAAACTTGGCGGGGCAAGGATATACCTCAAACGCGAAGACCTTCTGCATACCGGTGCACATAAGATCAATAACACACTGGGACAGGTGCTGCTGACAAAGCAGATGGGCAAGCCGCGGGTGATAGCTGAAACAGGGGCAGGACAGCATGGGGTAGCAACAGCCACAGCTGCGGCTATGTTTGGTCTGGAGTGTGAGGTTTATATGGGGTGTGAGGATATTGAACGGCAAGCGTTAAATGTCTTCCGAATGAAGCTGCTTGGGGCAAAGGTCAATCCAGTTGATTCAGGCAGTAAAACCCTGAAGGATGCCATCAATGAGGCACTCCGCGACTGGGTCACAAATGTTCAGACAACCCATTATATCATCGGCTCTGTGGTTGGACCACACCCGTATCCTATGATAGTGCGTGATTTTCAATCAGTAATCGGTCAGGAAGCAAAGAACCAGATACTGGAGCTTGAGGGCAGGCTTCCTGATTGCCTTGTTGCCTGTGTTGGCGGCGGGAGCAATTCCATGGGGCTTTTTTACCCATTTTACGAGGAGAAGAACGTAAAATTTATAGGAGTAGAGGCCGGCGGCGAAGGAATTGAGACTGGCAGACATTCTGCTTCACTTGGCTCAGGAAACGTAGGTGCTCTGCATGGCAGTCTCTCTTATATACTTCAAGATGCAAACGGTCAGATAATACCTACCCATTCTGTTTCAGCCGGTCTTGATTATCCGGGTGTTGGTCCTGAACACAGCTACTATAAGGATACAGGTCGGGCAGAGTATGTCTCTATAACAGATACAGAGGCATTAAACAGCTTTCAACTTTTAGCCAGACTTGAGGGCATAATCCCTGCCCTTGAATCTGCTCATGCCATTGCCTATGCGGCTAAGCTTGCTCCAACCATGGATAAGGATAAGATTATCGTTGTCTGTCTTTCAGGCAGAGGGGATAAGGATGTCCAAACTGTGTCAAAGATACTGGAGAGCTAAAAGTGTATAAAACTCAATGTTCAAGTTTTTTCTGGCTCATAGTAATCACCAGAATAAAGCGGTAAAATGCCCGCTGATATTCTTGTAGCTGCGACCTGCCAGAGGTGCTACCTCCTTGTGGTCGCTTCTTATTTCCCATGCGTGGTTGAAAGATAGCGGGGACA
>DYDG01000177.1 GCA_020717845.1 Marinifilum sp.
ATACATGGTTAAAAGAAAGATAGCAGGGACAAGCCTGCCAGAGCAGAAGGTCTGCTATCAGCAGAAGATCTGCTACCAGATGCTATCTCCTGCAGCTACAAGTACTATCATTAGGTGGCAAAAAACTTGAACATCGAGTTTAACCTTTTATCTATATCCTCTATGAACTTCGCAACAAAAAACAATGATGAATACATCTTTTCCCCTCCAGAAAGCAGACTTCTCTCTTGAGAGGGTAACTAATATTATCATATATCTACGCTTTTTTCAAGCTGTTTTTTTATTTCTCCCAGGGCAGACACATCTAAATCCCACAATTCCCCCTGACGACAAAGTTTTGTCGATTTTATCTACAATTATGGGGAAAAGAGGAACAGCGACGAATAGCACTGACTTAAGAGTTTTTGCCGTATTTATGAACTTTAATCGCCACAAGATATTGTACAATTCTGATAGCAACCCACTGTTTATAGATTGAGTTTTGCTCTTATATTGCTTAAGTCAGTGCCATTCGTCGCTGTCCCTATTTTCCCCCCTATTTTCCTGAGCAATCTTTTAGAATTAGCCACGAAAACACATCTGTCATGCCCCAGCGTGGCGGAATGTCTGCAACCTGCCAGAGGGGCTCTCTCCTTGTGGTTGCCTATTAAGATAGCCCACAACTTCAAATGTTATGAACCACTACTTTAACTGTAATCTTATCTACCGTTGCATATATATGGAAACCATTAAATAAAGCTGAGTAGTTACAAAAAATTAAAAAAGAGAGAGGGGGGGGGTTACCAAAGCGGTTAATGAGGAATTTGTTGAGCCATGCCTTGAGGCAATCATCAAGGGATCAAGAACAGGCAATATCGGTGACGGCAAGATATTTGTGCTTGATTTACTTGAATGTGTGAGGATTAGCAGCGATGAACGAGGGAGAAATGCAATTGGGTGAATATAACTACTGTCACGTCAAGCTTGATCTGTCGCATGTAGTAGAGACGCAAAATCTTGCGTCTCTACATTAGGAAAAGGCAGGGACAAGCCCTGCAGCTACATTATAAACTATCCGACACTTGAAACTTGACACGACACTACAGAGAAATAATAAAATGCGGTCATTTCGACACTGCTCAATGACCGCATTTCGACTCTATCTCGCTCTTACGCTCTCTACAGAAAAGCGAGTTAAGGAAAATCTCAATTTATGCCGGTGATGAGTATAGAAACTCCTATTACCCGGACAATTACAGCCAACCACTAAGAAGGATAAAACCGACAATCTGCCTTACTGCAATGATTATTTCTATGGCTGTGCTCACATCGTAGTTGTGAAGCCGAGATATACCCTGTCTCTACCTTCAACACCTCACGAAAATATTGGATGGCTGTCTCAAGAGCCACCCAGGTGCTTCGTTTGCAGCATCTTGAACCTCGATAATTGGCTATAGCCGCTAATGCCCTTGAAGTCATCATATTGGCTATTATTCTCTCGGTATCAGAGAGCGGGGTGGCTTTCAGGATAACACTTACCGCTATTCCACAGGCTATAGCCGCCCCATCTGTCCCATAAAGACCACAGTAGCCGCCAGGAATAGTATGCCCCCTCTTGATTGCCTCCCGAATCTCATCATCACCAATCTTACCGGTCAAATTCTTGTATGCAGCTACCAACACACCCGCAATCATGGTATGATGTTCAGGACCCATCATGTGTATCTTTGGATGCTTCATGATGATATTAGCCATTTCCAGTGGATTAATGGATTTTGACGAAAGGCAAAGATTGGTGATTACCTCCAAACCATCACGGCTATGGCATTCATTACAGACATAATGCCCTGCTGGACAAAGGAAATACCCCTCTTCTTGCTTACCGCAGTAGATGCAGGTAACAGATGCGGCTGAGTCTAAATACTCAAGCCCCTGACCACAAACCATACAATCCTGCCTCTTTTTTTCTTCCATTTGTGATTAATCTCCTATAAGTTTAATGCTTTACTGGGACAATTTACCACACAAAGTCCACACTTTAAACAATCACTATCAGATACAATCTTGTTCTCTTTGAATTTGAATGGTGCAATTTGAATTGGACATACATTCAAACAAGATTTGCATTCATTGCATAATTTAGACTCTATCCTCAATGGATATTTTTCTCTGCCTGCCCAGTTTGCCATTGAGCCAATAGGGCAAAAATAACACCATGTTCGCTGATGGATTAAAATGGCTAAAATGAGACCCAAGATTGTAGTAACGGTCAAGAGTATGATAAAAAACATTCCAATCTTGTAAGAGTCGGGCCAGCGTTTAATAATTTGAATAGTCATCATTAACATAAGAAAGGAAAGCATACCAATCCTACAAGGCAAACCCTTAAAAAATTCAGGTATCTTTTTCTTAGGACTTAGGGGTTTGATTAAGATATCAAAGAAGCTGCCTCGGGGACAGAACCAATCACACCATTTCCGTCCCTTAAATAAACCTATTCCAATGCCTAAAAGCATACATATCGGGATAAAATAACCCAAAAGAGGATATTTCCAACCTCCAATGAGAACCGCAAGAAAAGCAATGCCCATAATGAATTGCTTCCTTTTTCTCTTCTGCTCAAAAATCTTATATTCCGTCATATTATTTTACCTCCTCTAAAAAGTTAGATTCATATCCGCTTTTAGGACAATCTCTTTGTAATATGTGGCCGGGTTGGCAATCTCTGCCCCTTCAATCATCTGGCATCTTGCACCTCCTTAAATATTATGTAATTCCTTAGACATCTCCTCTATTTGAGCTAATTTATCCAGAAGTATTTCGCGAATAATGTCAAATGCCTGAATAATCTTGGGATTAGCAAGTGAATAATAGATGATTACCCCCTCTCTTCGTGTTTTCACGATGCCCTTTTCACGCATAATAGATAGATGCTGTGAAAGATTTGCCTGCGGGATATTGGCTGCACTGGCTATTTCATTCACAGATAATTCCTTATCCCTTAGAAGATTCAGTATCTCCAACCGCTTAGGTGAGGTAAAAACCTGACACATCCGAGCATGAAGCTCGTAAATCATATCTTCCATGAAAAATCTCCTTACTTGCTAATATTACAATATTAATATATTAGCATATAATGTTATTTCTGTCAAGTTTTTTTAACTTGAATTGTCAGAACTCCTGACATCACCCTGCTAACCTCCCGAGAAATAAGGGATTG
>DYDG01000052.1 GCA_020717845.1 Marinifilum sp.
GCAAATAACAAGCTAAGCTATTCTCAGACACCACCAAATTTTCGTGAGCGTTGCATAGCCTCTCCCGCTATATTTACACTCTTAAGCACTGATTGACTCCATTACCTGCCATGTTTTGGTATTGCTTGACATCGAACAGAGTTATCCTGATACTCGATGTTCAAGGTTTTTTCAACCTGTGATAGTCAGAATATAACGGATCATCATTTTTTGATTTTCTGCTTAAAGGTATACATCCGCTCCCTTGGAATGGTTCCATATGGATAACGAGCATAAAAGATTATATCATGCTCAATGTTAAAAAGCCTCCAGATACCAATCTCTTTTTGGGTTTCTGCTCCATCTACAGTAATCAATTCACCCATAGGCAGGACTGTTCCCCCATTCCTTTGAACATCAATCGTAAGAGAAACAGGTTGTTCGCCCTCTCCATATTCCCAACTCATAATCATTTTAGCAAAGGATCCCATTTCACTGTCTACAGTCTCAGGAATATCAATCTTAACAATTGGTGCCGGCTGTGCTGCAGGCAGACAGATTGCCTTTTCTCCAATTCTGCAATCTGCTACAAAAATCCTATCCCCTGGAACAACTTCAGAGGGATAGTGCAAATAGCATACGATTTCATGAGGGATATAAAGAACCTGTTTCACATTAATCTCTGTCTGGGTTATGCTTCCGTCAACGGTTACCTGACCACCATTGAGAATAATACTCTTCCCTTCAGAATAGACGTCAATCTCAAGAGATGTAGGCATTTCTCCAGAACCATATTCCCATGATAAGGTCAACCTGCCAGAGGATGATGCCCTGCCAACTGCCTTAATAATCCCGATATTGGTCATGGCTACCCCTTTTTTAGCGTCTATCTTAGATGCCTTTGATATGGGGGCAATCCTTGCTGCAAAGAACCCGACAGTTTTTTTCGCATTTTTCGTAAGTGTATGCCCAGTAATAGTATCCATGGTTTTATCCATCAGATACCCATTAAATCCCTTAGGATGAGGAAATCCAATAGTAAAGATAATTTCATTGGGTCTGCTATGATTAACCTCTCCCTTAACCGTGTAGGTCTTCTTGTTTTCTGCGGTATAGTATCCTTCAAAATAGGCAACATTCTTGACGCTTTTTTGCTTTGTAATCTCCATGATACCCTTGTCTCCATTACAGACAAGACTATACCTGCCCTCAAAATCCTCAGGACAAATCTGAGCCAGACTGATGATTGGGCAAAACAACACGAAGAGTATCAAAACACAATTTCGAAGAATATGTTTCATGGCAGCCTCCTTTTCTCATTTGTGATTTTATGCTATTTCATACTAATGTCGCGTCAAGCTTAATCTGTCGCATGTAGTAGAGACGCGATTAATCGCGTCTCTACATTGGGAAAAGGCAGGGACAAGCCCTGCAGCTACATTAATAAACCATTCGACACTTGAGACTTGACACGACAGTAGGGGGTCTGACCACACACACTATAAGTCAACATGTCAACTATTGCCCAATAGGCACAGGACAATTTTCTCCAGTTGCTTGTGTTGGTTTTACTGAGCACTCCGTTCCTGATGAGACCGTTGGCTTTGCCTTTGTCGGGCACACGGTTGGCTTTGCCACACACCTTGTTGGTGTAGGCGGACATTTTGTCGGTGATTGTGGCTTGCAAGAAACCCTTAAACTTAGCTACTAACACATCTATCATCCGGCTTTTCTCATCTGCTTATGCTTGATGTCTGTCTATTCCAGCATCTTTTTCTTCTTCTCAGCAACAGGGCATTCCAGATTAGGTATCTGTGTAAAACCATTAAATTTTAGGGATGCACGAACCCTTTTCAACAATTCTCCCCTGGTAATATTGCCCTGTCCTTCTCTTAAATGCTTGCAAAAATAATAGGTAAATGCCCCATTATAACTGCCGCCAATATTGGCATCTGCAGATGTCTGGTTCTCCTTGCATCCGGCAAAAAGCACATGTTGCCATGGATTACCGGACTTAAGTATCCTCTTAACATCCAGATCCTCTTCTACCCTGCAATAAATATCCATTGGCGGCTCTAAAAACCTTTGCTTAAAGGAAAGCTCCTGCGGCAATGCGGCAATGGACATCATCTCCCTTGTCCCTGTCCCTGAATGGCATGAGTCAAGCAATACCTCCAGGTTTACCCCTTTTGGCAGAGACGAGAATATCTCTTCCAATTCATCATCAATGATATATGTCCCATCCCAATCCATATCATGTGGACAGAGTATCTCATCCAATCTATCCTTAAGCTCATCGCCATCCCTATCTCGTATCTGGGAGCCATGTCCTGAGAAATGAAACAATAACCTGTCACCTGATTTAGCATCCTTCACAAGCCACTTAAGCCGTTCTATGATTGCCTTCTTTGTTGCTCTTTCATTAACCACAACCCTGATATTAGAAATCGTAAAACCAAGATATTTCACGAGTATATCCCTTATATTGGTAACATCATTTACACAACCGTTTAGATCTGCTCCTGGCATCTTGTATTTATTGATACCAACCAGTAATGCCTTGTTTGCCATATAGAACCTCCTTTTGAAAGTAGCGAACACCTTCAGGTGCGTGTAGTTGTAGAGACGCAATATCTTGCGTCTCTACAACTATCGATGCGTTATTAAAACGGGTCTAAAGACCCTCACTACAGACCATAAGGGGCAGATACTCAATATCTGCCCCTTACAAATCAACGTATCAACTACTCCCCCACAGGCACAGGATAATTTTCTCCAGTTGCTTGTGTTGGTTTTACCGGACACGTAGTTCCTGCCGGACATACCGTTGGCTTTGCTGCCCCTGATGCATCACGTGTTGGTTGACATATAATGCACCTTGTTGGCGTTGCCGGACACACGGTTGGTGCTGGACACACGCTCGGCCTTAGCGGACATATTGTTGGCTTTAACGGGCACACGGTTGGCTTTAAATCCGGACCACAGGCAGTTGGCTTTATCGGGCACACCGTTGGTTTTACCTCAGCAGAGCATACCGTTGGTCTGACATTTGGGTCACAGGATGTCGGCTTCACCGGGCACACCGTTGGTTTTGCCTCAGCCGGACATATTGTCGGCTTTGCCTCAGCAACACAGACAGTTGGCTTCACCGGACATACCGTTGGCTTTACCTCAGCAGAGCACACCGTTGGTCTGACATTTGGGTCACAGGATGTCGGCTTTACTGGGCATACCGTTGGTTTCACCTCAGCAGAGCACACCGTTGGTCTGGCATTCGGGTCACAGGATGTTGGCTTTACTGGGCATACCGTTGGCATTGGGCATACCGTTGGCCTTAGTGGGCATATCGTTGGCTTCAAATCCGGGCCACAGGATGTTGGCTTTACCGGGCATACCGTTGGCTTCACCGGACATACTGTTGGCTTTGCCTCAGCCGGACATACTGTTGGCTTGATCGGACACACCGTTGGACTTGTTATACATACGGTTGGCTTTGGGTTACACCTTGTAGTTGGCTTTGCATTTGGATCACATACTGTCGGCTTTATCGGGCACACCGTTGGCTTTTCCGGACACACGGTTGGTTTTGCTATTGAATCACAGGATGTTGGCTTGACCGGACACACCGTTGGTTTAATCACACCCGGGCACAGTGTTGGCTTTGCATCCGTAACAATAGTTGGCTTGACCGTATTGTCAACATCTTCAGCAATCGCTGTCCCACTGAAAAGAATTCCCAGTGAGATACCCATTACTAATCCTAACATAATTTTCTTGAACATGGTTTCTTCCTCCTTATTAATCTTCTTGCAAGGCTCAAAATGAGTCCTTGCTTGCAAAAACACCTATCATCTATCTGGCTTTTCTCAGCTACTCAGGCAGCTTTTGAGCAGATGAATCGACCTTCGCCACTTTTCCCCATACTCTTTCGTACTATACTTGCCCTTATAATGAACCATCACAAATCACAGGGCAACCACAGGGGGTTGCCCCTACACCATCCCATCAATCAACCTTACAACCCTGTCAGCCCTTTCTGACAGTTTTTCGTTATGGGTAACAATTACCATAGTTCTATTCCTTTTTTGGACAATATCCTCCAATATCTGAAAGACACCCATCCCTGTATGTGAATCAAGATTCCCTGTGGGTTCATCAGCCAGGATCATGTCTGGTTCATTAATCAATGCCCGGGCAATAGCCACCCTTTGCTGTTCCCCGCCAGAGAGTTGTGCTGGCATATGGTTCAACCTTTTAGCCAATCCAACATCATTCAGCATCTGCCCTGCTCTTTTTCTCGCCTCCCTTTGCGGCAGCCTTTTAACCAGAGCCGGCATCATCACATTTTCCAGGGCAGTGAACTCTGGCATGAGGTGGTGAAATTGAAAGATAAAGCCAATGGTCATATTCCGATATTTCTCCAGACCATTCCTGTTAAAGATATCCCTGCCAAGGAATAACACCCTGCCCTCAGTCGGCATATCCAGCCCGCCCATGATATGCAACAGGGTACTCTTGCCTGCACCAGACGGCCCAACAATAGACAGTATCTCACCCTGGGATACATCCAGATTTATACCCTTAAGCACAGGAATGCTTTCATCAGCCATAAGATACGTCTTGCATACGTTGATGATTGACAACATCAGCAGTTTTACCCTCCATGGATAGGTGGATAGACTGTAGACTGTCAGGTAAGACAGAATTTCTTCAGCCTTCAGCCTAAACACCTCTCCCCTCACTCATACCTCAACGCTTCCACTGGATTTAGCCTTGCTGCCTGTGAGGCTGGATACAGGGTGGAAAGGATACTCAATATCACAGCTGCCAACCCAATAAGCATCACATCCAATAGCCTTAGATCCACTGGCAGGTAGGTAATATAATAGACATCAGATGGCAGCTTAATAAACTGATACCTTGCCAGAGCAAGGCATGTCCCGATACCGCCAATACATCCAATAATTGCCCCCATTACCCCAATCATCAACCCATAAAGGATAAAGATAACCCGAATACTCTTGTTTGATGAACCCATAGCCTTAAGGATACCAATATCCCGTATCTTGCGAAATACGGTCATCACCAGACAGGAGAAGATATTGAATACACCCACAAGCACTATAAGGGTGAGGATAATAAACATCATTACCTTTTCTAATCTCAGGGCAAAGAAAAGATTCTTGTTCAAATCCTGCCATGTTACCACCTGATAATTCCAGCCAAGCCCTGCCTGAATATCATGAGCTATCTCTTTGACCTTGTTTATATCATTTACCCTTAGGGAGATGCCTGTAAGCTTACTCCTATCCATACCAAACAGCTGCTGTGCCCCATCTATGGAAACAAACACCAGTCTTGAATCATATTCATACATCCCGGAGCAAAAGATACCCTTGATTTTGACCTCATACACACCTGAAAATGTGCCACTTACAAGGGAGATAGCATCGCCTATCTTCAACCCCAGCCTTTTTGCCATCTCTTTTCCGATAAGGGCATCACCATTAATCATGGAAAACGAACCAGCGGTTATCCATTTAGACAAAAGGCTGGCATCTTTTTCACCTTTGGTATTAATACCGCGGATCATAACGCCACACGAGTCATACTTAGAGGATAATATTGCCTCACCCTCGACAAATGGTGCTATATCAATTACCTGTTCATGCTTAATTTTTTTAAGGACATCAATAGTTAGATCTTTTGTTAATCCAGAGACAACAAGATGGTTTGAAAAGCCAAGTATCTTTTCCTTTAACTCGCGTTCAAATCCACTCATCACAGAGAGGGTTACAATCAATGCCATAACACCAATAGCCACACCGGCTATGGATGCCAGACTCACAAGGGAAATAAATCTTTCTTGCCTGAGTGTTTTCAGGTATCGTAAGGCAATAATAAGTTCATAGGACATGATATTATACCATATTTTTTCATAAGAAGCAAGGCTTTTGAACATTACTCACGATATTGCTTCCTTCCTCAGCTGCGGAAAAAGGATAACATCCCGAATAGAAGCAGCATTGGTCAGGACCATTATTAATCTATCGATACCTATTCCCAACCCGCCGCAGGGCGGCATCCCATATTCAAGTGCCCGCACAAAGTCCTCGTCCACACACTCTGCATTCTGCTCAACAAACCTCTTCCTCTGGTCAATTGGGTCATTCAATTCGGAGTAGGCATTCCCTATCTCCTGGGAGGAGATATAGAACTCAAATCGCTCTGTAAGCTCTGGATTATCAGGCATGGACTTAGCCAGTGGTGAAAGTATGGTTGGGAAATCAGTCACAAATGTCGGTTGAACAAGATCCTTTTCTATCTTGTGGTCAAGCACATCATCAAGAAGATCTTTGACTGAAAGCCCCTGCTGCTTAGCAATAGCCTCTACATCCTGCATGCCCTTGACATCTATTCCCAGGGCATTTCCAATTGCCTCACAAACCGTCACCCTTTTCCATGGAGGGGTAAAGTCAAGCATTTGTCCCTGATACTCTATTTGCAGGCTTCCCTTTATACTCTGGCAGAGATGCACAACCAATTCTTCGGTCAGGCTCATCATATCATTATAATCAGCATAAGCCTGATAGATCTCAAGCATGGTAAACTCAGGATTATGCCGCGTAGAGATACCCTCATTCCTGAAGTTACGATTTAGTTCATAGACCCTTTCCAATCCGCCGACAATCAATCGTTTGAGATACAACTCTGGTGCAATCCGCATATAAAGATCCATACCAAGGCTATTATGATGGGTAACAAATGGTTTTGCCGTTGCCCCGCCAACCATAGACTGCATCATTGGGGTTTCAACCTCAAGAAAATTCTTTTTATCCAGAAATTCCCGTATCATGCGAATAACACGGGATCTGGTGATAAATGTTTCCTTAACATCATCATTAACTATCAGGTCAACATACCTCTGTCGATACCTTGTTTCTATATCCTTAAGCCCATACCATTCCTTTGGCATGGGACGAAGCGACTTGGAAAGGAAGGTAAATTTTTCAACCAGAACAGTAATCTCACCTGTTTTTGTCTTAAATGTTTTTCCACAAACCCCGATAAAATCACCCAGCTCCAATCCACAAAACACAGCAAAATTATCCTCTCCAACAACATCGCGCCGCACATAAACCTGAATCTTTCCATCCCTATCCTTAAGATTGGCAAAGGCAGATTTGCCATGTTCCCGTAGGGAGACAATCCTGCCAGCAACACTCACTTCTATCTCATTCCCTTCGCCAAACCCCTCAATTACCCCAATAGATGAGTGAGTTACCTCATATCGCGAGCCAAAGGGTGCGATGCCTATGGATTGCAAGTGTATCAATTTTTCGTATCTTACTGGATCGATTGTTTGCATTTTATTATCCTTCTGTGTGCTTGTATCAGCAGAAATCGGTGAGCAGTACCCACCCTGCCATACCAGAGGACAAGCAGGGATGCTTGTCTTACTTAAACACATCCTTAACCTTGCCCATAAATCCTTTGTCCTTACCACCCAGATCATCAAAATCCCGCAGCAGCTTCTTTTGCTCTGAGTTCAGATTTGTAGGGACAGCCACCATTGTTCGCACATACTGGTCACCGAAACCATAACCATGAAGAGATGTTATACCTTTGCCCTTTATTCGAAAAACAGTATGGCTCTGAGTGCCTACAGGTATCTTTAATTTTATCTTTTCTCCGCTTAAGGAAGGGACGTCAATCTCTCCCCCAAGGGCAGCCATAACAAAGCTGATGGACACATCACAAAAAATATTATTCCCTTCCCTCTTAAAGGTTTCATCCTCACGAACAATAAGAACAACATAAAGGTCGCCTGGGCTGCCCTGATATGAACCAGGCTCTCCCTCTCCATTTATCCGTATTCTTGAACCAGTATCCACGCCAGCGGGTATCTTCACCGTAATGCTTTGAGCCTTCATTATAATGCCTGTTCCGCGGCAAGAAGTACACGGTGTATCAATAATAGACCCTTCACCACGACACCTATCGCATGTTCTGGCAACAGAAAAGAACCCTTGCGTCATTCGGACCTGACCGCTTCCGCCACAAGAGCTGCAGGTATGCTTTGATGTTCCTGGTTTAGCACCGCTGCCATTGCAGGCTGAACACCCTTCATTGCGTGAAAATCGGATCACCTTTTCACAGCCAAAGGCTGCCTCTTTCAGATTAATCTCCAGATTATATTGAAGGTCTGCCCCTTTTCTCCTTCTTGAGCCTTCACGGCGTCTATTAGATGTCCCAAACACCCCTTCAAACAAATCGCCGAATAGATCACCAAAATCAACCCCAGAAAAATCAAACCCCTGTGCAGAGGAGCCATAACCGCCAGTGTGACCAAATTGATCATACCGTGCCCTTTTCTCTGGGTCAGAAAGCACGGCATATGCCTCGCTTATCTCTTTGAATTTTTCTTCCGCAGCTTTTTTATCGGTTTGATTAGCATCTGGATGGTATTGTTTTGCCAGCTTTCGATAAGCTGCCTTTATATCCTCTGCCCCAGTGTTTCTGTTTACACCCAGAACCTCATAGTAATCCCGTTTTTGAGTCAACTTATTTCACCCCTATTTGTTGGAACACTCACTATTGTTCCCTACTGGTTATCTGATGGCTGAACTGACTGAATACTTCCCTTTGAGACAATTACCTGTGCATGCTTGATAACTTTATCATACAGCATATACCCACCATGAACCTCTTCAATAATCACATCCTCTGGATATTGTTCTGACGGGACATGCATTAAGGCTTCATGAAGCACTGGATTAAAAGGCAGCCCGATGGTTTGCATTCTGGACAGACCCTGTTTTTTGAGAGTATCCTTAAGCTGAGAATTAATCAGAGAGACTCCCTCGAAAAAGGATTCAGTGGACGAAAGAGGCGAAAGAGATGCAAGACTGGTCTTATCCATGGCACGGTCAAGGTTTTCCAACACAGGGATTAACTCTTTAATCAGCCTCTCATTGGATAGTTGTCTATTTTCCATGAGAATTCTTTCATGGCGTTTCTTGTAATTTTCAAATTCAGCCTTTAGTCGTTTCAGATGATCCATACATTCATCAAGAGAATGTGCCTTTTCCTCAAGCATTTCTAATGATTTCACTGGAACGGTTATTTCGTCCACATGCTCTTTCTTTTTCTTCAAGTCCTCTTCCTCCTCAAATTAGCAGGGAACAGTCGCAATTGTTCCAGCGAGGAATGGTGGTGACCATTCCCTATGGTAGGGAACGGTCTCGACCGTTCCTTACTTGATAAGCCCCATTCGCCATGGCGGCCAATAGATAAAGAGAGCTTTCCCCTTGATCATATTCATATCAAGTTGTCCCCAGAATCGGCTATCTAAGCTGCTATCCCGATTATCCCCCATCACAAAGACCTTATTAGAAAGAACAATCTTACCATTTTCCCAGTTATCCCTTGGTGAAAACTGAGCCGCAGGCGGATAGAAATCATTATGGATCTTATACGGCTCAATCAAATGGGTACTATTAATATAAATCTCTTTATTAACAACCTGCAAACTCTCCCCTGGCAGCCCAATTACCCTTTTAATAAAGTCTCGTTTAGGATCATCTGGATAACGGAAGACAATAATCTCCCCTCTTTTGGGAGAGTTCCACTTAAATATAGTTTTGTCAACAAAGGGAATTTTAAGTCCATAGCTGAATTTACAGACAAAAAGATGATCCCCTATCTGCAATGTTGGAACCATTGACTCTGAAGGAATTTTGAATGCTTGCACAACAAATGTTCTGATTAATAAAGCCAATATTAAAGCTGGAATAATAACATCAATAATAAGTTCTTTACACTTTCCTTTTCCTATCAAACCAATTACACCCCTATTTACAGATAAAAAGAGGTTGGCAAGAATTAATCCCTGCCAACCCCTTACTTCACGCCATCAAACAACTTAACAACTCAGGATCATGGTTCCTCATGTCCATAGTTGGAGTACCTCATAGTAGTATTTGTAGTTACTAATATAGTAGTATCTTCAAGAGTACTATTAATTCTAATATCTCCACTATTTGATGAATATATCCATCCACCTACATCAGTAATACCAGTTACAACCTCTGCATCTTCAGATGTACTCTTTATTGTGACTGCATTACTACGGCTATTTTTCGCATTTCTCTTCAAAGTAGCATATGGGATTCTTGCCAGATACTTTGGAACAAAAGCAGGCAATGACTCAACCTCGTCTCCAGATGTTACAGAATGACCATCTGTATTCAGAGTTCGTGGCCAATACCCCTTTGTGTCACCATAATAAATAGCAATAGCTGACCGCAATGCGCCTAAATTACCTCTTGCACCTGCTTCCCTTGCCTTGTCAATTAAGGCTGCAAATCTTGGAATAGCAATAGCAGCGAGAATACCAATAATTGCTACCACAATCATCAATTCAATCAAGGTAAAACCTTTTTGTCTTCTCATTCTTGTCACCTCCTTTACTTTAACATTTTGATAATACACTCTTGCTTTATATCAACAACACAGTTGTGTTGAATCCTAAATTAAAAACATGATTCAAAAACTTTTTCAAATCATGCTTAAGCCAAACATGAATAAATAATACCATATCTTCAATATTTTGTCAAGTATTTTTTTATTTTCAACAAAACTTTTACAAATAACTGCAATTTTCACTTTTTCTCCTTGACATATTTTATTTTTCAAGTATACTTATATACTCAAATGATTCATAGACACAATATGTTGTCCTCTGATCTATATCATGGCCGTGCTAAATGGGGAGCTAGCGGTGCCTTGTCACCTGAAATCCGCTAATGCAGGGTTGAATTCCTATCGTGAGGCTTATTCTGGTGAGAATGAATTAGAGGAAAGGATGATGATAGATGGGTTCTGTGCTGCTTTTGATTGCCCAACCCCGTCAGATCCGGAAGGAAGCAGCGGTAAGCAGTTAGGGGTATGTCTCAGAAGTGCCTGTCTGGAGTCTGGACTTAGAATTATCACTCGGTAGGGTCTGTCGAAGATAGGTGCACGGCCATTATATGTCTTATAAGACCTATTCTTGGAGAATCTAAATGTCATATACCGTATTTGCCAGAAAATATAGACCCCAAACCTTTGAGGAGGTGATTGGACAGCCGCATATCAGTCAAACCCTTATTAATGCTATTAATACAGGGAGGATATCTCATTCATACCTGTTTTGCGGCTCTCGCGGGACAGGTAAGACAACTACTGCTCGAATCCTGGCTAAGTGCCTGAACTGCGAAACTGGTATTACCTCAACACCATGTGGAAAATGTTCTGTCTGCATAGAGGTTAGTCGAGGGATGTCTATGGATATTATCGAGATAGATGGGGCATCAAATCGTGGGATTGATGAGATTCGTGACCTTCGAGAAAGGGTTATGCTTGCTCCGGCCAGAGGCAGGTATAAGGTATATATTATCGATGAGGTACATATGCTTACCCCTGAAGCCTTTAACGCATTGCTGAAAACCCTTGAAGAGCCGCCATTGCATGTAGTATTTATCTTTGCCACTACTGAGCCGCATAAGCTTCCTGCCACTATTCTTTCAAGATGCCAGAGGTTTGATTTTAGAAGGATCAGTACGCAAGATATTCTTAAACAACTTCAATATATCTGCGATAAGGAAGGAATAACATCTGATAGTAATGGACTTTTGCTTATTGCACGAGCTGCTCAGGGCGGAATGAGAGATGCAGAGGGTGTTCTGGATCAAGTTATGTCCTATACTGGAGGGAAAGAGGTTAAAAGGGATGATGTCCTTGTTGTTATGGGCATGGTTCCTGAGGATGTCCTTGTTGCTATCATCAATGCTATTATTAATCAAAATGGTAATGTTGCTGTTGAAATGGTCAATGTCCTGATAAATAAGGGCGTAGATATGTCTCAACTTACCAGAGACGTAATTTCTCACCTGAGAAATTTGCTTATGGTTAAGATAGGGTGTGGCGAAGGTGTTCTGGATATAACAACTGAAAGCAAGGATATATTAAAGGAACAATCTATGCAGCTTTCGGTTGAGTCTATCTTAAAGGCAATAGATTGCTTAAGGGAAGCAAATGAACAGATGAAATATGCCTATGCACAGGCAGGCACAATATTAGAAACAACTATGGTTAGATTGTGCAGGATACAGACAGAGATCCCTTTATCTGAGATAATAGAAAAGCTGTCTCAGATGGAACAAAGGATGGCTACAAGCTATCCTGAACTTTATGAGAAAAGAGAATGTAGTGAGCACCTTCAGGTGCGTCCGCTGCCTCATGAACTTTATGAAGAAAAAGTGGAAGAAAAGGAAGAATACACAGAGACAGAAAGGCACGATGATTATCAATCGCTAATTCCCATATCTACAGAGATGTCATTAGAAAAAATTATTCAGCTATGGCCGGCTGTTACTGACACAATTCGCATCAAGCGTCCACCCGTAGCCTCTCATTTGAGTTGTGGAAGGATTGTCAACCTTAGTGATAATATTCTGACCATTGAGTTTGATTCTTCATTCCATAAATCAGGGGTTGATAAACCAGAGTATAGGGAATTAATAGAGGCTAAGATACATGAAAAAACAGGAAAAGCATTGAAGATAAAGACTGTACTTGCTCAAGAACAAAAAACGTTGGCAAGCACGGTCACAGTTAGTCAGACAAAAAAAATGCCATCCATTCATCCAGTAAATGATCCAAGGATAGAAAGGGTGATGGATATGTTTGAAGGGAATAGGGTAACGTAGAGACGGGGTTTCCCCGCCCATATAATTTATTACCGCTGAAAGCTTGCAAAAAAAGGAGGATATGTTATGCAGAATAATAAGATGTTTCAAAATATGATGAAACAAATCGAGAGTGTAGGGGCAAAGGTTTCCAAGCTTCAAGAAGAGCTGGCAGAAAAAACTGTATCTGCTACTTCAGGTGGTGGCATGGTTACAGTTACAGCCAATGGTCAGAAAGAGATAGTTTCTATAAAGATTGAAAAAGATGTTGTCAACCAAGAAGACATTGAGCTTCTCGAGGATCTTGTATGTGCTGCTGTTAATGAGGCACTTTCTAGAGCACAGGAGATGATGTCTGGTGAAATGACTAAGCTTACAGGTGGATTTAAGATACCTGGATTGATGTAGAGAGTGGTACGAGAATGATGCACAAAAAGCAAGCAAATGGTAAATGGAAATGGTGATAGGTGATCAGTGATCGGGAAAGCGGTATCCTAATATTACCTAATTACCTGATTACCTGATTACCGATCACCTATTTGTTGCTTCTGGCTCGTCCAGGCTAATGAACCAAAAACTTGAACATCGAGTATCGATATTATCCTAAGGAGCATTGCTTAATGTATCTTACCCCGTCCATGGCTAAACTTATACATGAATTTAATAAGCTTCCGGGCATCGGGCCAAAAACTGCTCAGAGGCTGGCATTTCATATCATTAAAATATCAGCGACAGAGGCAAGGGTTCTTGCTTCAGCTATTATTGAGGTAAAGGATAGATTAACAAATTGTCCTATATGCTACAATATTACCGAGGATTCTATTTGTTCCATCTGTCAGGATAAGACACGGGATCATGGACTTATCTGTGTTGTTGAACAGTCATCTGATATCATTGCTATGGAAAAAACACGGGCTTACAAAGGAAGTTATCATGTGCTACAGGGAGCTATTTCTCCCCTGGACGGTGTCAGACCGGATGATTTAAGGATAAATGAGCTTTTGACAAGGATTCAACAAGAAGAAATAAGAGAGATTATTATTGCTACAGACTCGGATGTAGAGGGAGAGACAACGGCTTTGTATCTTGAAAGATTACTGAAATCAATGGTAGAAAGGGTTAGTAGGATTGCCCATGGTATTCCTGTAGGCGGCAATATTGAATATACTGATGAGGTAACCCTGTCAAAGGCACTCGAAAGCAGAAGAATGTTGTGAGATACCTGGACAGTTTTCTGTAAATTCTGTAAATGTCGAAGAAGCAAATAAGGAAGAAAACAAACATGAGCCATGATCCATTTAGCATACTCTTTCAAAGCAAGATATTTTTCCCTGTATTCTTTTCATGGTTGACTGCCCAGCTATTAAAGGTTGTAATCTATGCGGTGATAAATAAAAGGTTTAACTTTAAGCTCCTGCTTGGCTCCGGCGGAATGCCGAGTTCTCATTCAGCTACAGTTATGGCATTAACAACCGCTGTAGGCAGAACTCAAGGGTTTGAAAATCCGTTGTGGGTCATTACCCTTACCTTTGCTTTAATCACCATGACTGATGCGGTTGGGGTAAGACGGGCTGCCGGACAACAGGCAAAGGTATTAAACAAAATGCTTGATGAGTTCTGTGCTGAGGGAAAAATAGGCGAGACAAGGTTGAGAGAGCTGCTTGGACATACCCCGATAGAGGTAATTGTTGGAGCATTGCTTGGGATTATAATCGCTGTTATTGGAACGTAAAAAGCAGGCTGAAGGCTAAAGGCTGTGAGGCAAGAGAATTAAAGATTGACAACCTTCAGTCTAAATAACATGGAAGTGAAATGTGCTTAAAAATCTTCTGTTATTCCTTGTATTATTCATGGTAAAGCCTGCAGAGGCAGATATGGGACTTAAACATTACGAAATATCCCTTATCTGCTCTAAAAATACCATCCAATGTGAAAGGGTAGCTCTCAAGTATACCTATGCAGAAAGAGCAAAAAACATCCAGTCATTTCCTGGACAAAATACCTATAAGGTTAATGTAGTCTCTTCTGCTGGCAGGGTATTAAAAACTCTGTACCTCATTGTTGATAAAAAGGCTTCACCCATAACTCAAAAACATTCCCTGTTTGAAGAGGAAGAGGTTAGCCCAAAGAAAAAAAGGGAAAAAAGCTATAAACTAATTCAAAGCAGCAACCTTTATAAAGGGGACAGTCTCTACAAGGCTAAGCGTAAGGTTAAACAAAATATTGAGGAGCAGGCTATTGAGGATGAAAAAATGAAGATATTAGACAAACAGTCGATTATCTTGAATATTCCCTACATTGAAAATGCTTCAAAAATAGATATCTATAATACAATTGGCCAAAAAGTGCAAACCATAAGGCTTGGTAATAGGTAAGGAGGTTGCCTTGTTCAAACAATGGACATTATCAAAATTAATTGCTTCATCTCAAATTTGTTACGCAATAAAGGCATTTTCAAGGTTATCAGGGCTAAATATGCGGTTGGTTGATGAAAAAGGGGAATCAATCGATTTTTTCATCAAAGGCAAGCTTCCTGCTTTTTGTGAGATTATCAGCCATAATAAGGCTGGCTCAAGAGAGTGTCTTGAATTTTATGCTGATACCTTAAAAAAGCTTTCTCTTGCCAAAAAGGGCGAAAAAGGTGGAAAAGAAAGCCTGATTACATGCCCAGCAGGAAATCAATGTTTGATTGTCCCAATTATGCTGGGAGATACCCTTCTTGGCGGAATAGTTTCTGAGGGGATGTGCTCAGGGAATAAAGAGTTGTTGACTGAGCTGGCATCTAAGTGTGAGATTGATATTGATCTGTTGCCTATCGAGACAAACAGATTGCCAAAGGGAAGATTGAACACTATCCTGAAAGATATGGAAGGCATAAGCAAGCTCATCTCTGAGTTGTGCACAACTAAGTTTTTACTGGAGCAGAAAAATACAGAGATTGCAGCCATAAATCATATAGGTAAAACATTAATCTCTCCTGTTGATCTAAAAAATATTTTACATGTCATTGTTGAGGATGCAGCCAGAACCCTTCATACAAAAAAATGTTCTCTGCGTCTGTTCAACCATGAAAAAACCGAATTGATCATGTCTGTCTCCTGTGGATTAAGCAAAAAGTATCTTTCTGAAAGGCATGAAATAAAGATTGGTCAGAGTATTATTGGTCGGGTAGCAGATACAAAGATGCCTATAGTTGTAGAGGATGCAAGAACAAACAGCCTTCTGGAAAACCCGCAGCAAGTAATAAGCGAAGGAATCCTTGCTTTCCTGTCTGTGCCATTATTGATGAAAAATACAGTGCTTGGTGTGCTTACGGTTTATTCTGAAACCCCTCATAAATATACAGCAGACGAGATTCAACTGCTAACAAGTCTGGCTGTCCAATCTGCAATAGTTATTGAAAATAAGCGATTGGTTGGTGAGATTAAAACCCATCTCATAAACATTACCCGCTCCTTAGCAGAGACAATAGAGGCCAAGGATATCCATACCCGTGGACATTCAGAGAGAACTGTCTGGTATGCGGTATCTATTGCTCAGGAAATGGGAATGTCAGAGGCAGATGTGGAAACTATTGAGATTGCTACCCTTCTGCATGATATTGGGAAGATTGGGGTTCCTGAAGAAATACTCCTTAAACCAGGCGGGTTAACACAAGAGGAGTTTGAAAAGATAAAGAATCATCCATTTACCAGCTTCAGTATCTTATCTTCCGGAGAATTTTCAAAGGAGATTGTGACTGGAGTTTCACAGCATCATGAAAGGATAGATGGGAAGGGTTATCCATACGGACTGTCTGGAGATGAAATATCCCTTGAGGCTCGAATTATTGAGGTAGCTGATTCATTTGAGGCAATGGTCTCCAATAGACCATATAGAAAAGCCCTTGATGTCGAGACCGCAATCATGGAGCTTAAAAGGTGTACTGGCAAACAGTTTGATCCTGATGTGGTTAATGCCTTTTTAAGGGTACTGGAAAAGAGGAAAGAAAAGTTTGGGAAGTGTATATAAGAAATTTGGTGGTGTCTGACATTGGCTTACTTTGTTAGTTTTGAGATTTTTTCACCGCAGAGACGCAGAGTACGCAGAGATTAGCCACAAATTTTTACGAATGATGGGAACTATTCGTGTCTCCTTCGTGGACATTCGTGATTTTTTATATTGTTTGGCTACGATTCTCTGCGATCTCTGTGTCTCTGCGGTGAATTTAGTTATTCT
>DYDG01000053.1 GCA_020717845.1 Marinifilum sp.
CACTGATCACCGATTACCGATTACCAAAATTCTTGCTTTTTGTGCAAGAATTTTACTGGTAAGGTACTATTTAGGTATCAGGTGTCAGCTTCAATCCTGATACCTTATCTAACCTTCACCAGCTCTGCCTTTAACCATCCTGCATTGGTTTGACATTCTATCTTTATCGGCAGTTGTTTTCTGTCATTTGTAAACCAGATAACCACATCCCCCAAAGAGCTGACAACCTTTAAGGCATCAAAACTACCGTATGGGACATGAATTTTTTTTTGGTTTTCCACCTTTACGGTTATCTTCTCAACATCGTCCTCTTTAAGAAGGGCAAAGTCCAACGAATTATTTAGCTTCAATTCCTTTGTACGCAGGTAATAAATCAAGGCAGGGATATTTATTGTCCTGGGCTGTATAGACAGGGGATAGCACTTCTTGTCTGCAGCGTCTGCCTGTTCCTGTCCTGACCCCATAATGGTTATGGTGCCAAGATGATTTCTCTGATCAAGTTCAGCATTCCAGTTTTTGATATGTTTGCCTTCCTGTATCTGATTCTTGATGTATATTGGCAAAAAATCTTTTATAGAAATATGTGTTTCAATCTTATTATGTAGCTTATAGATCTTTGAAGCAAATGGCGATGTTCTGGTTTCAGAGATTAATTGTAGGGTTTGTGATCCGGGTAACAAACGCGTATTCATGGTTTGTTCCCCTATCTTCATCCCAAACATCTCTACTGAAAAAGACAGTGTCTCCTGCTTATTAAATGAAATCTCCTCAGCAAACACGTAGGAAAAGAAGAGTGAAAAGTGAAGGGTGAAGAGTAACAGGCAAAGACATGTGGTATATTTTTTAATATTTGGCATAATTACTTCCCCATAGCCAATCTTGAAATAAGATACCTTGGCAAATCTGCCTCAATCATTTGAGCTTGAGTTTTTTTGATATCATACGAGACCCTTTTTATGGCTATAGTCCTCGCATCAAGGTCAAGTATCCCAAAGGAGGCACGATTATCACCATCACGCGGCTGACCGACGCTTCCAACAGTAATAATATTCTGCATATCATCTGACAGAAGAAGCATATCTTTGTCGATAAGCTTCAAATTTTGAATAGGGAATGATCCTTTTGCCGATTGTCCCAGCTTTCTAAAAAATATGGTTGAATAATGGGTATGCCCTGCCAATAAAAGTTTCCTGTGACTCATAATATCAAAGCTCTTTTTTGCTATAGCACCTGTCATAATATATTCATCTGTAAAATGATAAAGACTGCCATGAACAAGAGTGAAATCCTCTTGTGATATAACCTCTGGCAGATGAGAAAGGTATTTTTTGTTTTCTGCAGTAAGCTGGTATTCGGTCCAGAGAATTGCTTCCTTGGCATGTGAACTAAACCAATCTATATCCTTCCAGCCAATAGCTGCCAGGTCATGATTACCGGCAAGCGTCAGCCCATCAATTTCTTGCATCCTTTTCACACATTCATTTGGGTTTGGTCCATAACCGACAATATCACCCAGACAAATTATCCTGTCTACCCTTTCTATATCAATAGCCCTTAAAACAGACTCAAGTGCTTCAAGATTGCTATGAATATCAGCTATTATTCCATATTTCATAATCCCAGTATCCCTTTTATAAATTTGACGATAGAGGGATTACCTCTATCAAATGATTTTTTTGTTTCATTAGGCATTTTTTTGCCAATAGCGATTACCTCTTGTCCTGCCTGTGATGTTTGAGCTGTCAGAATATCTCGGGCTATTTTATATGCATATTGCCCTTCTTCAGATATAGTTACCCTATCCTTACCATATTTTTCGGCAATAGTTCCAACATGTTCCTTATGCTTTCTGACTCGAATATTTTCCTGTTCCTGTCCTGGTCTTGCCCTCTCCCTTTCCATCTGCTGCTGTTCTTCTTCGTTGGTTACCTCCTGGGGTCTGAGCAAATTATTTGTGTTAATAATATCCATTGTTGGTTACTCCTGCCTCCTGCCGAATCAATCAGGGCGGGGAAACCCTGCTCCTGCCCCTGACTTCTGATTCAGGGCTTCTTTCTCAGTTGCATTATCTTGCCTAATATCCTTCTCATCTATATTCTCAATCTCAATAGACACCTGGTCTTTTATCTCATCTGTAGCCTTTTTGATCTCTCTCAGCCCTCGTCCAAGCACCTTGCCAATCTCAGGCAATTTATTTGGACCAATAACAATTAAGGCAATTATTAGAATAACAATAAGCTCTTGTGTACCTATCCCAAACATTTTCTGTCTCCTTATTAAAACGATAACCCCTCTGCCTTTTTCTTCAATCCCCTGGTCTGTTCACTGATAATCTCCCTTACCTGTTTATTATCAGGAATATCCCCGATTAAAGGGATAAGGTGATTGCTTATCCTTTTTGTTTTCATATCAATGCAGAAGATGCCTACGTATTGTCCCTTTCCCCCTGGCTGGAGGATAATGGTTTCATTTACCTTCAAGGGTGTTCTTAGCAGGACATTGGAATGCCCGTTGATAATAACATCTATCCCCTGGACCTTTCGGGCTATCTCTTTGCTTGTCTCATGATTCATATGGGAAAGGAGAACAATCAAATCTATCTTGTCCTTTTTGTCCATTTTTTTCAATCTATCAACGAGTGGATTCAATTGCTTAACCGCATCATGAACATCCAGCCCCTGTATTTTGGAAGCAAATGTCTCTGCAGAGATAGCCCCAAGGACAGCTATTTTATAGCCATTCAATCTCTTAATAACATAAGGATCAGCTATCAAGACGCATGAGTTTTCTGTGCAGAGGCTTAAGGTTGAGGCAATAAATGGCAATCTCTTTTTTTCTACCTCTTGCCTGATAAAATCACATCCAGAGACAAACTCCTGATCCCCAAGCACAATAGCGTCATAGCCTATCAATTCCATCGACTTAAGGCAGGCTATTAGCTGCTCCTTTTGCCCAGAACGAGGAAATATATCCCCTGTATCAACAACCAATATGTCTTTTTTTTCTTTCCGTATCTTTTTAATGCAAGTAACCCTTCGTGCCAGACCACCAAATGGGTGTGTTGGGCAGTTGCACGATTCAAGGTATCCATCGGTATTGCCAGTATAAACAATGGTCAGGCTATTTGCTGCATCCATTGGGCAGGTATCCTCTGCCAGATACATCTCTAATTTACCCTGCAATCCCTTTAACAAGGCATCATCTGCCTTAGTCACAGCCATCCTTACCATATTATTTTTGTCTATTACCACAAGTCTGGGAACATCACTAACATGAATAAGTCCATACATCTTACCTGCCTTAGTTCCATCAGGGTCAAGAAGGACAGGTATTTCTATCTTATATTTTTTTATAAATTCATTCAATCCATTACGATCAGAATCAATATTAATCAATCGCAAGACGATTCCCTCATCTTTATATTTTCGATACAGCAGCTGAAGGGTTCCCATCTCTTGCCAACACGACTTAGAATCTATACTAAAAAAGCTAAAAACAACAACGTTTTTCTCTATTCCCTCCCACTGAAGCGTTCTTAAGCTTATAGCTTTCCCTGAGATAGACTCAAGACAAAAATTCTTTGCCTCTTCCCCTACCTTTATTTCTGCTTGAGCAAGGTTGATAGGCAATATGCTAATAGCCACAAGAAGTAATATTTTCATTATCATAACCATAACTATACCATATATCATTTTTCTTGTCAATTAAAGAATGAAGTTTTTTATACTGGACTTTGGCCATTTCAGGCTACATATACTCAACACTGGCATAATCTGTGTTTTTTGCAACTCAGAGCATAGATGGGTTACGTTTCATTCTACCCATCCTACATCAGAAAGCACGCTATCAACATAGTAGGATGGGTAAAACCCATCTATGATAACCTTGCTCAACAATCACATTTTTGAGCTTTTAGGTGTCCACTTTTGAATTTTAGCTAACAGTACCTGATCACTGGCAATAACCCTACCAATTGCATACCCTTACAATTTATCAAACAAAACTATTGCAGAAATCCTTGTTTCATGCTATAATTAGAGGCAAATAGACTGAAGATTGAAGGTTTTTAGGAATAATTCCTCAGTCTTCAGCCTTTAGCCTAAAACCCTAAATAATTACGAGGAAGCATGTATGCTTAACAAAATTATTATTAGCTTATTGCTTTGCTTGCTGCCTTTCCTTGCCTTTTCATCTCAAGGCTGGGCAGCCCGAATTGCTATCCTTGAGCTTGAAGACATGAGTCTTTCTCAGGCTGTGGAGGGCAAAGATACGGTTAGAAAGCTGTTAGAGGATGTTTTGTCTGAAGGTAATGATGTGTTGGACCGTGCAGATGTGGACAGGATACTTACTTCAAAATCCATAGAGGCTGTTGGTGATATCAGCATGCAAAAGGCATATGTGCTTGGTAAGATTCTGGATGCAGATATACTGGTTAAGGGAAACTTTGTCCAGCATGATGATTCTCTGATAATTAATGCCAGTTTTATTGATACCGGCAGAATAGATTTAAGCAAGATAAAGGCAAAGATTCTGGACATATTCCTGCCAAGGTATGAGTTAAGGTGTCAGGTAAAGGCGGCAAAGGGACGAAATGCTGTCATAAATATGGGAAGCCTGTCTGGACTCATCAATGGCGACATGCTTGATGTGTTCCGCAAGGGTGAGAAAGTAGGGCTGTTGAGAATAGCCAAAGCCTCTCCCCAAGAGTGCAGTGCTGTCCTGGTTAAGGGTAAGACTGTCAGACCAAAGGATGAGGTAAGAAAGTTGCCGGTTGTCTGGGGCAAGGGTAATTGGGAGATGATAATTACCTCAACCCCATCACCATCGCAAATAACCATAAACGATAAAGGGATTGGCTCTACCCCGCTTTTATTCAAAAATAATGAGGATGAAATAACCATCAAGATTGACAGCCCAGATCACCACCCTTATGAAGAGATGCTTCTAAAAGAATTTACTAATCCTGATTACTCCTTTTTGAACCTTTCCCTGATGCTTATATCCCTTCAGGAAAAGCCAAAGGAGATACCTGTCTCAGGCTCACTCTTTGTTATCTCTGAGCCATCTTCTGCCCATGTTTATCTGAATGGGATATTAAAAGGGGTAACACCCTTGCTGGTTACAGACATTGCTCCGCAAAAATACTGGCTCAAGGTAGCCAAACCAGGCTTTGCCACAAAAAGAAGGGGGATTGTCATCGAAAGCAGCCAGCAGACAAAGATTAATCTCTCTTTAAGAGAAACGGTTGTTCCTCGAAAGGAGCCTTTGCCCTCACTTGAGCTTTTATCTGTCCAAACCAATAATATGGTCTTACCAGGAGAATGTTTTCTGGCGGCAAGGTATCCGGAATGGTTTATTCTTAAACTTGGATTGCCAGTTGAAGGGATGGAGATACGAATGGCCGGGCTTGGTATTGGGCTAAAGCATCGAATCACTAAGGATACCAGCTTAGATATGTCCTATAACTTTTATGATGCCCGAAAAAAGGAGCAGAAGGCACAGCATGGCATCTCATTGATTAGTGGTTATCCCTTAAAGTCAAGATTTTTTGAGGGACAAAGCTGTCTTGGGGCAGGGTATTATTCTGAAAAGGGATACAGAGGATTTGGCGGAATAGAAATCCCCATCATTGTTGGGGTCTACAACTTGATGCTTGAGATTGATACAATTGATGGATGGGCAGTCGGGTTTAAGGAGATATTCAAGAATGAGGCAGAGGCTGTCTTTGGTATTGGTAAGGATGCAGACGGCAAGACAAGGTATGATGTGACTGTCTCGTATCGGAGCGGGAAAAAGTAGTAAGTATTTATAAGTCTTATAAGACTTATAAGACTTATAATACCTATTAAAGGAGCGATAAATGTTAGATTCATTATTAAAAAAGCTATTTGGAACAAAGCATGATAGGGATGTAAAACGATTACTCCCTATTGTTGAGGAGGTAAACAACTTTGAGCCGCAGATAAGCGTCTTGAGCGATGAAGAGCTTCGATTAAAGACCAACGAGTTCAAAAAGCGGCTTGCTGATGGAGAAACACTGGAGGATATTCTGACCGAGGTTTTTGCTGTGGTTCGAGAGGCAGGGAAGCGGGCTGTTAATATGCGGCATTTTGATGTTCAAATCATGGGTGGAGTAGTCCTACATGAGGGCAATATTTCTGAGATGAAAACCGGTGAGGGAAAAACACTGGTAGCTACCCTTGCTGTTTACCTTAATGCCCTTACCGGCAGAGGGGTTCATGTGATTACTGTAAACGATTATCTGGCAAAAAGGGACAAAAATTGGATGGGTCCTCTTTATGAATTCCTTGGGCTTACGGTTGGTGCAATTCAACACGACATGACCCCGCCACAACGCCAGCAGGCATATGCCTGCGATGTAACCTATGGAACAAACAATGAGTTCGGCTTTGATTACCTGAGAGATAACATGTCACCGCATAAGATGATGAAGGTGCAGCGTGGGCATTACTTTGCCATTGTTGATGAGGTAGACTCTATCCTTATTGATGAGGCAAGAACACCGCTTATTATCTCTGGACCAGCTGAGGAATCCACAGATAAATATTATCGGGTAGATAAGATTGTTCCCTTCTTGCGAAAAGAAAAGGATTATCAGGTAGAGGAAAAATTACGCAATATTGCCCTGACTGAGGATGGTGTCCGTCAGGCTGAAAAACTGCTAAAGATACCCAACCTTTATGCTCCACAGAATATGGAGCTGGTGCATCATATAAATCAGGCACTGAGAGCACATTTCTTGTTTAAGCGAGATGTGGATTATATGCTCAAGGATGGGCAGGTAGTAATTATTGATGAGTTTACTGGCAGAATGATGGAGGGCAGGCGGTTTTCAGATGGATTGCATCAGGCATTAGAGGCAAAGGAAGGGGTAAGGATTCGTCAGGAAAATCAAACCCTGGCAAGCGTTACCTTTCAAAATTACTTTAGAATGTATGAAAAATTGGGTGGTATGACTGGAACAGCTGATACTGAGGCAGAGGAGTTTGATAAGATTTATAAGTTAGAGGTTGTTGCTGTCCCCTCAAACATGGTTATGATCCGGACAGATAATGCTGATGCTATCTACAAAACCCAAAAAGAAAAGCATAAGGCAATTATTCAAGAGATTTACGAGATGTATGAAAGCGGCAGACCCTGTCTGGTTGGCACCATATCAGTGGAAAAATCAGAGAAGATTTCAGGAATGCTTAAGGAAAAGGGTATCCCCCATCAGGTATTAAATGCCAAATACCATGAGATGGAGGCACAAATAATTGCTCAGGCAGGCCAGCGTAAGGCAGTAACCGTAGCAACCAATATGGCTGGCAGGGGAACGGATATTGTTCTGGGTGAGGGTGTTGCTGATGCAGGAGGGCTACATATACTTGGGACCGAGCGGCATGAGTCCAGACGAATTGATAATCAGCTGCGAGGCAGAGCTGGCAGACAGGGTGATAATGGTTCGTCAAAGTTCTACCTTTCCTTAGAGGATGACCTGATGCGTATCTTTGGTTCAGACAGGATAGCAGGGCTTATGGAACGGCTTGGGCTGGAGGATGATCAGGTCATAGAGCATCCATGGATTACAAAGGCAATTGAACGAGCACAAAAACAGGTTGAAGCACATAACTTTGATGTCAGGAAGAGATTGCTTGAATACGATGACATCATGAATCAGCAGAGAACCATTATCTATGCTGAACGCGATAGAATCCTTGAGGATGAGAACCTGGTAGATCATGCTCAGGAAATGATAGAAGAGATCATGCAGTCAATCGTAGATACTCATGCTCCACGCAAAAGCTATCCAGATGAATGGGATATTGATGGATTAAAAACTCAAGCTTTGCAGGTCTTTGGTATCATTCTCCAACCCATTGATGAATGCAGGAATCCAGCAGAGTTGCTTGAACAATTATTGCTTGAAGCAAAAGAGGTCTTTCAAAAAAGGGCAGATATGATTGGCAACGAAAATATGAACCAACTTTGTCGGGGCGTTATGCTGCATGTGCTTGATACCATGTGGAAGGAACACCTGCATAACATGGACTATCTAAAGGAAGGGATTCATCTAAGGGCATACGGGCAAAAAGATCCGTTGATAGAATACAAGCACGAGAGCTTTGGCATGTTTGAAAGCCTGATCCACAGAATAAAGTCAGAAATAATGGAATATGTCTTTAAGGTGCAATTGGTAGAAGCTGCTGCACCGGTAACAAGGCATGAAACCTTTTCTACTTCTCATCAACCAAAAGCAGCTATTTCACAATCACAATCATCATCCCATCATGCAGCTAAGAAAGCAGTAAATGATGACGAAAAGCATAAGATTGGCCGAAATGATCCCTGCCCCTGCGGGAGTGGACAGAAGTATAAGAAGTGTCATGGGAAGTAATGGGGGATGCTGTGCTATCCCCATAATTATTGGAAGATAGCGGGGACAAGCCTGCCAGAGGCAGAAGGTCTGCTGCCAGTGCTATCTCCCGCAGCTACAAATATGCTAAGCCGTTCTATTCTGACTATCACAGGTTGAAAAACCTTGAACATCGAGTAAAAGTATTCCTATACATTCTTGTCCCACAAGCATCCTGCTTGTGGTCATTGAGCTACGTCGAAATGTGGTCATTGAGCAAAGTCGAAATTCGACTTTGCTCAGGGAACAAATAATGTGACTAATAATACTCAAGCTGGAAGTTTGAGTTACTAAAAAAAAGGAGATATTCTATGCGTATTTCTCAACTATTTATCCCAACCCTGTTTGAAGAACCACAGGAGGCAGAGGCGATCTCTCATAAGCTTATGCTTCGGGCAGCCATGATTCGGAGGCTTTCTTCAGGTGTTTATTCTTATCTGCCTCTGGGGCTGAAGGTTTTGCACAATATGGAAAGAATTATCCGTGAGGAAATAGATGCTATTGGGTGTCAGGAGTTGCTGCTTCCAGCCATGACCCCTGCATCCTTGTGGCAGGAGACTGGGCGATGGGATGCGTATGGGGAGGATATGTTCAGGTTGAAGGACCGCAAAGACGCAAATTTTGCCCTTGGACCAACCCATGAGGAGATTATTACTGATCTGGTCAGGCGTGAGGTTAAGTCTTACCGTCAATTGCCACTTTCTTTTTATCAGATCCAGACAAAATTCCGTGATGAACCAAGGCCAAGGTTTGGCACAATGAGAGCCAGAGAGTTTCTGATGAAGGATGCCTATTCGTTTCATAGAAGCGAGGATGAAGCAATAGAAACCTATGTGAAATTCTATCAGGCATATGAAAAGATATTTACTCGTTGCGGGTTTAGGTTTAGAATCGTTGAGGCAGATTCAGGATTGATTGGCGGCAGCCGTTCCCATGAATTTATTGCCCTGTCAGATATTGGGGAGGATACGATTGTTGAATGCTCGGTTTGTAAGTATGCTGCTAATCAGGAAAAGGCAGAGTGCGGTCGAGGTGAAAGATGGACAGGGGAGATGTCTGCTCTTCAATTGGTTGATACCCCAAATGTAAAGAGTGCCTCTGATGTGAGCAGCTTTTTGAATGTTTCACCAGACAGGCTGGTGAAAACCATTATCTATCAAACAGAAAGCGGCAGCCCTGTAGCTGTGTTGGTTCGGGGGGATAAGGAAATAAATGAGAACAAGCTGTGTCGTGTCTTGAATACTGGTCAGATCTCTCTTGCAGATGCCAGAACCGTAGAGCAGGCAACCAATGCCCCGGTTGGCTTTGCTGGACCAGTAGGATTGAAAGGGATAAGAATAATTGCTGACTATGGGATCAATGAAGGCGGCAACTTTGTGATTGGCGGGAATAAGCCTGACAGCCACTTTATTGGAGCAAATCTTGACAGGGATTTTGAGGTTTCTGAGTTTGCAGATATAAGGGCTACTGCTGATGGGGATAAATGTCCTCAATGCGGCAAGGAATTAAGGGTTTCAAAGGGTATTGAGCTTGGCCACACCTTTAATCTCGGCACAAAATATAGTAAGGCTATGAATGCTACCTTTACAGATGAAACAGGGAAGGAAAGAACAATCATCATGGGCTGTTATGGGATTGGTGTTTCCCGATTGATTCCAGCTTATATTGAGCAGCATCACGATAGCTCTGGGATCATCTGGGAACAGAATATCGCTCCATATCAGGCAATTGTTTTGCCGCTTAATATTGCAGATCCTGTCCAGTTTGGTCTGGCAGAGGATGTTTATTATAAGCTTCAGAACGCAGGTCTAAGCGTTTTATTAGATGATCGTGATGAACGGCCAGGGAGAAAGTTTACTGATGCCGAGCTGCTTGGTATTCCGATAATGATTGTGGTTGGAGCAAAAACAAAGGCTTCTGGCAATATCGAGATTGGATATCGCAGGACAAAGGAAAAGCATTTTGAACCAATAGAAACATTGGTAATAAAGGTAAGAGAGCTACTGGGTGTAATATGAAAGCTGTTAGCTTTTATTATAAGAAAGAAAATCGCAAGGTAATCGATATTATCATAGAACATCCACATAGTGTGGATGCGTTTACTTTGCCTTTACACCATTTTTTATTTGACACTTACAGATTTTTATAGTATACTTTATTATTATGATACAAGCAGTTACTATTAAAGATTTAAGCATTCGATTTCCGAAGCAGCCCAGACAGACACTCAATCAGCTTACTCTTTCCATAGAAAAGGGAGAGATGGTGTTTGTTATGGGCAAGAGCGGGTCAGGCAAATCCACACTGGTTAAGTGTCTAAATGGTTTTATCCCTAACATGTATCCATGTGAATTTCAGGGTAGTGTTGAGATATTTGGTGAATTGACAAAATCAAGAGATATTTGTGAAATATCCAGGGATATTGGCGTGGTATCTCAGAATTTTGAGCACCAGCTTTTTTCAAGCAGTGTTTATCTTGAGACAGCCTTTGGCCCTGAAAATCTGCGTATAAGGCCTGAAGAAATACGGAGATTAGTCAAGAATGCCCTTCTAAAAACAGGACTGGCAGGGTTTGAACATAGAAACCCTGAAACACTTTCTGAAGGAGAAAGGCAGCGGTTGGCAATTGCCTCTATCCTTTCCATGAAACCCAAGACAATAGTTTTTGATGAATCCCTGACAGATTTAGATCCATTTGGCCGTAATGAAATATTTTCTATCTGTGAAATGCTTCGGATGGAAGGGGTTTGTGTTATCTTTATCTGGAATGAAGCAAGGGAAATACTACATGCAGACAGGATTATCCTTCTTGATGAGGGAGAAATTGTTGCAGATGAAAAGCCAAAGGATATACTAAGAAAGACTGCTTTATTGGAAAAATGCGGCATCCGACCATATCAGATTCCTTTCCTTTTCCATGAAATGGGATATACCAAACGCCTCCCCATAGATATTGGTGAGGCATTGAAGATGGCTGAAGAGGAAAGATGGGTTGTCTCTGGAAAAAAGTACCAGCAGCTTATTGAACATGATGCCTCCTATCTCAAAAATTATGGGGAGCAAGTAGTCTGGATAACAAATATGTATCATACCTATCCTAATGGAATACATGCCTTGAATAATATCAATCTGAAGATTCGTGAAGGAGAGTTTGTGGCTATTGCCGGAGGGAATGGGAGCGGAAAGACAACCCTGCTCAATCATTTAAATGGCATGTTATTGCCTGCTAATGGGGATGTATTTGTCCTTGGCTGGAACACCATGGATGTTGATTTTTCACAATTAAGCCATCAAGTAGGCTATGTTTCTCAGGATCATGGGGATTTATTGTTTGCCAGCTCTGTGTTCGAAGAGGTTGCCTTTGGCCCGCAAAACCTTGGATGCTCAAGGGATGAGATCTATCGAAGGGTTTATGATGTCCTGAAGATGGTTAAACTTGAAAAATATGAGGATGAACGGCCAGACCTTCTTACTAAGGGGGAACAACAGCGACTGGCTTTAGCCTCCATGTTTGCCATTAAACCAAAGATTATTCTCTTAGACGAACCTATAAGCGGACTTGATTATCAAGAGATAAAAAATCTTATGGAGCTTCTAATAGAGCTTAACCAAAAGGGACATACCATTATTATGGCTACCCAGTGCATGTGGCTGATTGCTGAATATAGCCATAGAATGATAGTCATGAAAGATGGTGAAATTATTGGAGATAACTCTGTGCGAGAGGTTTTTTCGGATAGAAATCTCTTAAGAGAGGCAAACCTCCTGGCACCAGAAATAGTTGAATTTGGTTATGGTTTTGGCCAGAGCTTTCTTTCTGTAGAGGAATTCTTGTTTTGTCTGGAACAATGGTCATGACATGTAATCGGTCAGTTAAAGGGGAAAAGGCTGAAGGTGTTTAGGCTGTAGGGAGGAATAATAACCACTCCTTGACTTTCGACTGTCTATTGCTTCTTGCTTACTCCTTTCTACCTTCAGCCTTCCCCCCCAATTAACTGAGGCATTACCATGACATGATACTACCATTGCCCTGCTACGCTTGGAAATCGGCTCATATCTGTATGCGGCAAGAACAATGCCCCTGTGTATTCATCCATATATGAATTATCAGCACTTAGTTCTATGTAGGTCATTCTTCTGGCTATCTCTTCTGCTGTTTTTATGGCTTTGTCAGAGAGGAGGCAGTAATTGGCACCGGTTAGAGAGCTGTTGCCGATAAATTTGTATCTATGCCTTTCAATATCTGGAAGAAGACCAATCATTATTGACTTGTCAATATTTAGATAATTCCCAAACCCTCCGGCAATATAAATCCTTTCAATATCATTTATCTCAAAACCTATCTTTTTTGCCAGGACAACGCAGGCGGTATAGATAGCCCCTTTGGAAAAGATGAGGTTGGAAATATCTGACTGGGTAATAATAATATCCTCTTGTCCACCGCTATCTTTTTTCCACACCATGACAAACCCCAGTCCATCCTCTGTTTCTATTATCCGCTTTGTTGGCAGATTAGCATTGATATTCCCTGATTGGTCAATGATCTTTACCCTGAGCAGCTCTGTCAGGGTATCAATCAACCCTGATCCGCAGATGCCAATTGGTTTGACCTGCCCAATAGTATCATATTTTACCATATAATCTATAGGGTCTATTTCTACCCTTTGAATGGCACCCTCCATGGCTCTTATCCCTGCCTTTATCCCCCCGCCTTCAAAGGCAGGACCTGCTGAAGAGGCACAGCAAACCAGCCAGTCTTTATTGCCAATAACAATTTCGCCATTTGTGCCAATATCAATAAGCATAGATATTTCATCACATTCATGAATACCGCTTGCCAGCACCCCTGAGGTAATGTCTGCCCCAACATATGAAGCAACATGCGGCAGGCAGGTTACTAACCCATGAGGATTGATTTTTATTCCAATCTCAGATGCAGTTATTGACGGCATAAAGTTAACCGCAGGGATATATGGTTCAATCCGAATATGGGACGGATCAATCTTTAGTAAAAGATGAAGCATAGTCGTGTTCCCGGCACAGATTGTGGCAGTAATCTCATTCTGCTGTATCTGGTACTCTTCCATCAACACCAGAATAAGGTCATTGATGGTATCAATGATACCATGATAAAGCTTGTCCATCCCCTGTTTTTTATGGCTAAAAATAATCCTGGTGATAACATCTGCCCCATAGTGTGCCTGTCGATTATAGCTTGCCTCTGTATCAACAACCCTGCCTGTATTCAGGTCAACCAATTGAACAACCACGGTTGTTGTCCCCACATCTATTGCCAGCCCAAAATTCCTGCAAGAGGTATCACCAGACTCAAGAGAAAGCAGGATTGGATGCTCATCATCCCTATTCATAAGTGCTGTTACCTGCCAGTTACTATCCCGCAATATCTTTGGAATCAACCTGATATTGGAAAGTGAGCTGGAAATATTTTCTAACTTTTCTAACCCTGCAATCTTATTAATCTCTCGATACACTCGATCCAGATCGCTGGTATGGTCATCTATGGTAGGCGGTGAGATGTTAAGGAACAATTTCCTGACCAGTGGTGCATAAACAAACACCCCTTCCTTTTTGTCCACTTCTCCAGTCTCAACCCTGGTTACAACCCTTTCCAGGTGTTCTATCCTGGTCTCCTGAGTTAGGATTTGCTCCTTAGTAATCCTTGAGGAAGGAGGGATATCTACCTCAATACCTGTCAATGGGATTGTTCCGCAGGCAAGAACAAAGCCCTGATCAAGTTCATCCTGGGTTAACAGTCCAGTTGTTTTTAGAAGGCTGAAGGCTGAAGGCTGAAGGCTGAAGGTATGCGGAGCTTCCTCAGCCAGAGGGGCTCCCTCATGGCCATGTTTTATCCTGACCCTGCACTTACCACACACACCCTTTCCGCCGCAGGGTGAGTTGATATGCACTCCAGCCATGATAGCTGCCTCCAGGATGTCTGTCCCCTGATGAACATTAATCCCCTTATTGTCCGGATGAAAAGTGATTTTGTTTGTAGTCGTCAATGTCAGACTCCTTACTGGAATAGGCTGACGGCTGTAGACTAAAGGAAAAATGTCTTAACAGCCTGCTAAACATTATAACACATAGAAGTTGTCGGCATAATATTCCTTTTACAACCTTTTACAATATGTAATGACTTACAGTTTGCTTCCATGACGGGTTCAGCGTTCAATGAACCTGCAGAGCATTCTTGCCAAGTTCTTCGAGTCGTAATAGCCATGCAGCGAAGTGGGGGCATTTG
This sequence comes from Marinifilum sp., assembly GCA_020717845.1. Taxonomy (GTDB): domain Bacteria; phylum UBA9089; class CG2-30-40-21; order CG2-30-40-21; family CG2-30-40-21; genus CG2-30-40-21. The sequence continues at coordinate 14,679 of DYDG01000053.1, forward strand.
TTTCGGATCACGTCCAGTCCAATCAGTTCTGCCACCTGCGGTCCCACGGCAGACTTTGCGTCTTCGTAATCGGGAAGTTCAGCAATAATTCGCTTACTTGGGGCCGACTGTGGCCCGTCATCAATCAACTCAGGTGTGTCATACTTATCAGCAATATTCTTGAGTGCAGCGATTTGTTGCTCATGGTGACTATAGAAGTATCGAAACCAGGTTGGATCGGAAAACAGATATGCCTCATACTCATGCAACTGGATATAAGGCACGAACCGGTTATCACCGATATCTCTGGCGAATGTTTGCTCAAGGGCATCAACTCGCTTGTCAGGCATGTGTCGCAGTTTTTCAGTCTCAGCTAATCCTGGAAAATCAGCATGGATGGAATACAGATCAATCATTGTTGTAAAGAATACGTCACATTCCTTCTCCTGAGCGAGAAACCGTAGAATATCATTCTTCATTGGCACATATTTTCGCCCTCCTCCTCGGTGCACAACCCCCCTTTTCTTCGCGTGTGCAAGGAGGATTGGAGGATGCAAATATACCCCCAAGTTGGCGAGATGCGGTTTAATCACTGTGTCAGCAAATGTTTGCTCGGTTTGTCCTTCGGCAAATAGGTAGAGACGTGCCATTAATGCGGTCCTCCCCCAATGACATTTTTCTGCCAGACTTCGCCAAGGCTGTACTCGTCAAGCCATGCTTCCAGTTTTGCCTTATCAGGCCGTGCAAACTTCGATTCTTTCCCTTCACGATTCACGATGATAATATCTTCAGGATCAAAGTTATCTAAAAAGGAACTCGACTGAGTGCTGATAATAACTTGAGCATAATAAGATGCTCTTTTAAATAGTGATGCAATTATGTTAAGAGCATATGGATGCAACCCCAGTTCCGGCTCATCAACAATGATAATATCTGGCAGTTTGTCTTCTGGCTGTAGAAGCAGGGTTATCAGACAAATGACTCGTAGTGTGCCATCTGAAAGCTGGTGTGGACCGAATACCTGATCTGAATCCTTGTCCCTCCAGTTCAAAAGGATATCATTTTTGTTAAAACCAGCTGGTTCAAGTTCAAAGTCAGCAAAAAATGGAGCAATAAGACGAATGGTTCTGATGATACGCTGATAGACATCCTTCCTGTGTTCTTTGCTCAGGCGTAGCAGGAACGCACCCAAGTTCCCTGCATCGGGCATCAGCCACCGGTTGTCACCAATATAGCAATGCTGGCGAACTCGTGCTGTCGGCGATGTATCGTGAAAGTGGTACACCCTGCAGTGGTCAAGTAAGTGCTTAAATATCCTGGCCATTCGATCTCCCTCATCAGATTTCTGACCGATTTGTGTTTCTTCATGTCCTGCTCCAAGGGGAATCACATTAGGCTTTGTATAACCACTCTGGAGGAAACTCAAACTTTCCTCGGCAAAAACCAATGTATCTCCTGCAGCATGGAATAATCGCATAAAATAGGTGTCAATGCCATTGTCCACATCGAACTCCAGTTTGGCCTCTATCTGCAATGTCACCTTGGAACCAAAGTGCAGGATGGACTGCGCACGTCCTGTTGTGCCAATGTACTGTTGAAGTCGCATGGACATCATCTCGTTGAGCATTTTGAAGAACGAGACAAGGTTGCTCTTGCCAGCCCCATTTGCTCCGATCAAGACATTTAGTGGTCGCAGCTCAATGTCCATCTCTTTGATAGATTTGAAGCCATTAAGGATTACTCGTTGTAGCTTAGCCTTAGCCAATTGTTTTTCTCCTAAATTTATGTGAGGTCAGAATTGAAACTTTACTTTGGGAAGTTAAATGTCCCATAGGGACAACATATTGACACTCGATGTTCAAGTTTTTGCCACTTATGATAGTCCTTGTAGCTACAGGAAGTAGCACCTCTGGCAGAGATAGCATCTGGCAGTGGGACTCCCACCGGCTCTGGTCTATTGATTCCTGTGAGAGCAAAAAAAACTTGAATATCGAGTTGAAGTATAACATAGGAATAAGTTTTTGGCAAGAGTTTTTTCGACCTGAGCAATTAGAATGTGTGAGAAGAAGTAGGGGAAATAGGGACAGCGACGAATGGCACTGACTTAAGAATATTTGGCAATAATTCCCGCAACCCATTTAAC
>DYDG01000178.1 GCA_020717845.1 Marinifilum sp.
TATCACAGATTGAAAAACCTTGAACATCGAGTATTAGCAATTAGCTTTGCTAACTGCTACAATGCCGGCAATCTAACCACAAACGTTGTTCCTTCACCCATCTTGCTTGCAACCTCAATCCTGCCATTATGTGCCTCAACAATACGCTGACAGATGGCCAGTCCCAGTCCTGTGCCCTTGCCCTTTGTGGTAAAAAACGGGTCGAAGATATGCTCCATGTCTTCCTCTGGCATCCCTTTGCCAGTATCAGAAACAATTATCTTGATAAACTCCCCTTCCTGCTCACTTCTAATTCCTAACCCCTTACTACTAACCCCCACCATCGCCTCAGTAGCATTCTTGACCAGATTAATTACCACCTGCTCGAGCCGCTCAGAATCAGCCATGATATCAGGCAAGCTACTGGACAGCTCCTGCTGGACATCAATACTGGCAAGCACCTCACAAGGAAGTCCAGCCATTGCTTTTTTAATCATCTCGTTTATATTTGTCCTGCTCCTCTCTATTCGAGGTGGTCTGAAGAATTGCAGCAGGTCATCAAAATAGACAACTGCCCTTTGTCCAGCATCATCCATCTTAGAAATAATCTGTTGAGCCTCATTATTCTCAGGCAGGATGTGTTTTAAGTAATAAAGCCCTGCCTTGATAACCGCCAATGGGTTTTTTATCTCATGAGCTGATTCTCCGGCAATTCGAGCGGCTGTAGCCATACGCTCAGCATAGATAAGCTGAGCCTCTTTTTCCCGAATCTCTCTTGCCTGAGCCTTGATCCTATCCGAAAGATACCCGCTCACTATTGCGACTGCATAGAAGAAGATAATCCTGGTAACCATTATCGCAATAACATAACCCTTCTCCTGATACATGGCCATGGTTATACCCTTAACATTGACAGGAGGCAGAATATCAAGGCATTCAAGGGTAATCAAGGTCGTAACCGTGATACTTGACAGGGTAGTGATGATAATGCCTGCCCTTGTTGAGATAAGGATACTTGCCGCCAGAATGAGGATTAAATAATTGAGTGGGAATATAGTCGCAGCTAATCCCCCCTGAAAATGCACACCCATGGTAACAAACAAGATGTCTATAACAAATGAAACATAGACAACAGGATACAGATACAATCTTTTTTTTATCAGCAGAAAATAGATAGAATTTAAGGTAAAGATGGGTAAGGAGATGTAAAGAAAGAACGGATTAAACGGGTCAACCCCGGCAAGTATCCTCATAACAGCTATACTGGTTGCCAAACCATAGAGAATAAATCTGGCAATAATCAGCCATTCCATCTTTTTGGCAAATTCTTCTCTTTCTTCTCTCTCTTCGATGGTCTCTTTTGTCTTCATTTAGATAGCCTCTGGGAAGAAAATGCGGAATGCACAGAACAGAACAGAATAGTTCATTACTTGAAATAATCAAATATCTGTCCAAAATGAATCCCAGCGATATGTTTATCCTTCCATTTTTGATAGATGGATTTTTTGCCTTCTGTAAGATGATGAGAAGCGATGCCATGCTCTATGGAAAGTGCAGCCTCCATATAAGCTGCCAGACAGTCACAAGCCTTAATAATTTCACCATCAACAGGAGAATATTTATCCTGATTAAAACGGCTATTTATTTCTTCAGAAGAAACGTTTATAACATTATTGGGGTAGCCACAGGGGGCTACCCCTACTGTATCCGCATCCAACACCCGGCTATTAAACGGCTCAATGATAAGATACCGTATCTCCTCATGCCATGAGGGAGGCAGAAGCGGAAAAATCTTTTCATCCAATTGTTCTTGCTCATACTTGCTCAAGATTTCCTCCAACCCTTTGACTGATCTTTTAACTGGCGAGACAATATCACGGGTAAGTGCCTCGGGCAAGTCATGAAACAGTGCTGCTATGTAGTTATTATACAGCCGTTTATCACAGGCATCTACTTCAATAGAGCATAAATAAGAGAACATAGCCACAATAAGCATATGCCCTAATACCGATGTCTTGGGCACCCTTTGTGCCTGTGCCCATCTTTGTTGAAACCTGAGTGTTCCGCAGATATCAAGAAAACCATATATGTTTTTATCATACACCCATTTTTGAACACCTATCAGATCGTCATGGTGTGCTATCTCATTCTCAATGGCTCTTTTTGTCTCTTCAATACCAAGTGAACGAGGACTCATATGATAGATAATCCCAAATTCCCAGCTTGTAGCCAGATAATGGGATGCCCTTAATATTTTTTTCTCTATAGCCGCATATTCTTTATCAAAAAGATACTGTTTAAACCGTTTGACGAAATCACCTTTTATCTCATGGGTGCTATCCTTAAGCTGATCAAGAACCCAACGGTTTATTTCGTCCCCTTTTTCAGCTATTATTTTATGGAATACCTGAGGCTTTATATCTGTAATAATAATCCGCTGCAGGAATTCAAAGATACTGCCCTCAATAAGAATCCTCCAGTTAACAGGAGAGTTCTTCACGGTTTCCTCAAACCTTCCCACAACAAAGGCAATGATCATCTTGTGTGCCTGTTTGTCAAGCTCGGTTAATTCTACAGGTCGGATATGATCATTCCATCTTTGCATACTTGCCGCATCATAAAATGTTCGAAGAATAGCTTCTCTAATCATAATATATTAATTATACCATGATTGACGATAAAGTGCAAGAAAAAATGTGATGGATCACAGGGCAAACGCATCCAAATCCCACAATTCCCTCCGACGACAAAGTTTTGTCGATTTTATCCACAATTATGGATATGTGTGGTGCAGTAGAGACGCGATTAATCACGTTTGCCTTCTTTAAGGGTTAAGAGGAGAAATAGATGTTGCACATACATACTACAGACTCTATCCTGACTGTAATATTGGCTACAGTTGCATATAGTATGTTTTCAGGCAGGTTATTGTTTTAACCTGCCTTTTTTGTTTTTGGAGAGGATTGGGAATATGATGGTAAGCGGATTAAACGGATAAAAAAATCTGCTCAATCTGCTTAATCCGATTACAATAAAAGTTAAGGAGGTTTTGAAATTATGTAACTACTCAGCTATTGTTATTTCACACAC
>DYDG01000179.1 GCA_020717845.1 Marinifilum sp.
GGATGGGGAATACATCTGGCAGAATCCCCCATTAGCCTCAGGGATTTACATCTATCTGATTACCAATGAAAAAAACCAAAAAGCCATTGGGAAGATAGGAATTATTAAGTAATGGGTTAGACACAGGGGGATATAGGGTTTGTGTAATATCTCAGTTATCAGGGTTCTTTAACGAATCATGTGGGTAAGTCAAATTTAAGTTAAGTTTGACTTGTCTCTATGATTATACTCAATAGCGTTATAATTTGTGATTTTCAATTTTGGCCATTTCAGGCATAGTTGTTTTGACATTTCGACTCTGCTCAATGACCACATTTCGACAGTGCTCAATGACCACGACTGAACGGACAAATCACTGCCACAGAATGTTGGCATGTCCACACTCGCAAGATGAGAAGGTCAGCGTTTTTTCTGAGAACATAATCTGTAGCATAAAGCATATACTGTATGCTCTAAGCTGTCCTAATCTGCGATTCTTTGGCAGCGAAAGACTGCTTATCTGTGAAATATAGTGAATCAGCGATACAAACCACAGATAGGGATGTCCGTGCTGCCTTTGCCAGAGGTGCTACCTCTATCTGGTATTTGCCACATTTATTGGTGTGGTATTCGGATGCGTTGACATAGCTTACCCACATAATTCGTTAAAGAACCAGACTGAAGACGGAACTCTTTTCCTACCTAACAGTCTTCAGTTTATCCACCTTTATCCCTTTACCCGCGTATCAATTCATCAATTCCCTGGAGCGTCTTCAATAATCTGGGTAATTCATCAAGTGCAAGCATATTAGCTCCATCACACAAGGCTTTTTCAGGGCAGGGATGAATTTCCATAAATAACCCATTACACCCACAGGCTACACCTGCCTTAGCCAGATAGGGAACGAATTCAGCCTGTCCAGAAGAGCAATTGCCTGCCCCGCCTGGCAGTTGGACGCTATGGGTTGCATCAAGGATAACAGGATAGCCGGTTGATTGCATGGTAGGAATGGAACGAAAATCAACCACTAAATTATTATAACCAAAGGTAGTGCCACGTTCGGTCAGGATCAGATTCTCATTGCCTGTAGAGACAACCTTTTTTACTAAATTGAGCATGTCCCATGGTGCCATAAATTGTCCCTTTTTTAGATTGATAACCTTGTTGGTTGCAGCAGCCTTCATGATCAGGTCTGTCTGTCGGCAGAGAAGGGCTGGAATTTGCAGGATATCAACTACCTCTGCTGCCTCATCCACTTCATCCACAGAATGGACATCGGTTAAAAGAAGAACACCCAACTCTTTTTTAACCCTGTCTAATATTCTTAATCCTTCCTTTATCCCTGGTCCCCGATAGCTGTGGACAGACATTCTATTAGCCTTGTCATAGGATGCCTTAAAGACAAAGGGAATAGAAAGACTGTTTGTTATCTCCATAAGCCTTTTTGCTGTCTCAAGGCACATATCCTCTGATTCAATAATGCATGGTCCGGCGATTAGAAACATGGGATTATTCCCACCAATCTTTATCGGTCCTATTTGTATTTCCCTTGTCTTCTCTCGCATGACAGTATTCTCCTCTAAAAGTTATTGTCTGTCAGTCAAGGGTATGGCTTCCCTCAGCCTGTTCAAGACTATTTCCATTGCTTGCAGATAGGTAGTTTTAATGCGTTCAAACTGTCTTGTTTAATATTTCCTGCTCCCTTTGATTCATGGTCATTGTCCTGATGTCTTTCTCATCTTTTTCACCTTTTCTTCTTCCCTGTTCCAGGAAAGCCAGATGTTCTTGCTCCAAAGTAACCTGATATAGAGTATCCTTTTGTGGTATTATTAGAAAGTTTATGGTTAAACCTGATGTAAGTAAAATTGAAGGGCAGGAAATTATCGATAAAGGTATTTATCATAACACATTCATTTCCTTGAGGATAGATTGCTTCGACAAATATTTTGCGTTTGCAGATTTTTGTATCCAGACCAGCGATAATGGCACTCTTAGAGGTTATATTTAACTTGTTTGAGAGTGGATTAATGAGTTTGCCAATGGGTCCTGATTGGCTGCCAATATGAAGCCCAATATTCTTAAATCTTTTACTTAAGATTCCATAGCTATATCCAAAGGATTCAGACTTTTCTGAGACAGCCCCTCCCATTTCTTTGGCACTGGATGCCTTGCCTATAAGACCAATAAAGCCTTGATACCCAAATGCTGCTGCTGGAATCCATTTTTTTTCAAGGAGAAAGCTGTATTTGAAATCCCCTGAGCCGATCAATCGATTGATGGGATTGAAGATATCCATCTTTTCCTTTGTCTTATTCCAAAACTCTCCGATATAATAGGTGAACACAAAATCTACATTAAGCTTTGCCTGTTTATCAAGCCTGAAAGCTGTTGGCACAAATATTAAACCTGTTGTTGACGGGCTGCCAGTAATGGTTGGCGAGCCTGAGAATACTATCATCCATGAACCTATCTTACCCCATATTCCTTGAGGCATGGTATCCATGTCTTCAGTGCTTGTCCCGGCTATGGGCTGGCTTGAGAGGGTAGGGGAGCCGGCAGTAAATGATTGTGTCCCCATCTGTTGACTGGCAGGAGAGACAGTACCAGGAGTAGGTGTTCTTGTCCCTTCCTGCTGACTGGTAGTGGAGACGGTAGCAATAGTAGATGATTCTGTCCCCTGAACAATTCCCTCTGTGTCAGTTGCAGGGCTGTCATGGGTGGTGCTATATCTGTTCACCTCTGGCTGAACATTAGCATCAGTCGTTGTTGTCCCTTCCTCAGATTCTTTTAAAGCAGATGATCCAGTCGATGGCTCATGTGGAGATGCGAAATGGGTTGCCTCCTCCTCAGATTGACTGGATAACTCAATCTTGTCCCTGCCAATATCCTCACCAGAACATAAAGGTATGTAACTTAATAAAACTATTAGAATAACAAAAATTTTATGCACGATTTTACTCCTGTGTTTAAGCATGTTAGGTAATTAATTATACTATACAATTGAGATAGTGTCAATAAAAATTGTAGCGGTCCTCAGTAATGGGTCAGCGAATGGTAGGGAAACAACAGGAGA
>DYDG01000180.1 GCA_020717845.1 Marinifilum sp.
GAGACCATCATACCACATATTGTGTTTCATGTAAACTAAACAACCACATAATTTCTTGCTTATTTTCGTGCTGTTTCTGTTTCCCTCAATTCTTTATTTCTCTGTGTTTCTATGGTAAATTCAGCTATTCTCAGACATCACCTAAAATACCTTCTTTACAGATTTGCCTCCTTGAGAAGCTTAGTTAATTCATCTATATCAATTGGTTTTTTGATATACCCATAGGCAGATAATTGCTTTTCTTCCCTGATCATCTCAGGCAAGTCATAATCTGTCATAATTATCACCACCACATTAGGATATAGTTTCTTGACCTTATTTAATATCTCAAGTCCATTTATTCCAGGCAGATGTAGGTTTAGTAAGACACAATGGCAGCACGTATCTTTGAGTTTTTCAAGGACATCCTTGACATCCACAGCTGTAACGATGCAATAACCTTTTTCGTCAAGAGCCGTCTTTACCTCCTCCCTTGTCCGGCTATCACCATTAGCAATTAAGATTACCTTTTTATCCTCACAGATGAGCTTTTGTATTAATTCTATCACCTTCGGCAAATCAAATGGTTTATGGATACAGGCATATGCCCCTTCTCTAAGTGCCTTTTCAATCAAATTCTCTACCGCAAAGCCGGTCATCATCACCACCTTTATCTCCGGGTCAATCTCTTTAATTTGTATAAATGTCTCCACCCCATTTATCCCGGGTAATCTAATATCCATCAAGATAAGGTCATAATGGGTCTTTTTTATCTCCTCAATCGCCTTATACCCATCTAACACAGTGATCACCTGATAGCCTTTTCGTTTTAGGATCAATTCTAAGATATTACCTAAATCCTTTTCATCATCAACAATTAATATTTTAGCCATGGCATGACTCCTTTTTTTGACACTTCTCCAATTTAGTAATCCAAAAGGGTTTGAGGGTTTAAGGGATCGAGGGTTCAATGATAAGAAAGGCAACTCCTCTTTTCCCCTTACCCTTGAACCCTCAAACCCTTCCTATCCTATTCAACCGACAATTTAACTACAAATATCGTTCCTTTACCTACCTGACTTTCCACCTCTATTTTCCCTTTATGTGTCTCAACAATACGCTGACAGATGGCTAATCCCAGACCTGTGCCTTTGCCTTTTGTGGTAAAAAACGGGTCAAAAATATGTTTGAGGTCTTTTTCTATCATCCCTTTGCCTGTATCAGAAACGCTGAACTTAACAAACTTTCCTTCCTTCTCACTTTTCACTTTTAATTTTCCATTTTTCACTTCCTCCATTGCCTCGGCGGCATTCTTGACCAGGTTAGTTACCACCTGTTTAAGCCGCTCGAAATCAGCTGGAATATCAGGTAAGTCGCTGGCTAATTCCTGCTGGACATCAATATTGGAAAGCATATCAACAGGCAATTCATCCAATGCTTTTTTAACCATTTCGTTTATATTGAACTTAGTTTTCTTCAATTCAGGTGGTCTGGAAAAGCTCAGCAGGTCATTAATGTAGGTAGTTGCCCTTTGTGTAGCCGCATCCATCTGGGAAAGGATCTTTTGAGCCTCTTTATCCTCAGGCAAAATCATTCCCATGTAATAAAGCCCGGATTTGATAACCGCTAATGGGTTTTTTATCTCATGAGCGGCTTCTGAGGCAATTTGAACTGCTGCGGCAAGTTTTTCTCCCTTTAGAAGTTCCTTTTCCATCTGTTTACGTTCGGTGACATCACGAAATATCCCCTGAATCATTGGTTTTTCTCTGATTAATGTTACTGTAACCGTGATGAGAACAGGTTTTATCTTGCCTGATTTGGTTATTATCTCTGCCTCATCCTCTGTCCAGCCCTTATGTTCAATATGTTTTCTAAACATATTCGCGTAGAATTCAGCCTTTTGGGGTGGATGAATCTTTGTTTGATGAAAACCAATAATCTCGTCTTTTTTCTTTTCTAAAAGCAACTCTGCGGCTCTGTTACAATTAGTAACCAAACCTGTCTGCGGGTCTGTCCAGAAAAAGGCATCTTTGGCACTTTCAAATGTTAGCCTGAATTTCTCCTCGCTTTCTGCCAACTCCTCAGCACGTTCTCTTATCGATTTTCCCAATGAGGATAAATCGAATCCTTTTTCTACTAATCTTCGTTCTTCATCAATCACATATTGACATTCTGTCGCTCCAGTGCCAATGCATTGTGTCTCCACACAGTTTAAATTGCCTTTCTTTGTTAATTTCTGCATAAATGAAAGGAGTACTCCTCGAGAATAGTCACACATAGATTCCGCCGCTTTTTCCTTATTTGCTTGAAGTGACCAACCCTCAAAAGAATCCTTACAAAAGATAAGGGCATAACCTCTATCAAAATCTATTTCTTTAACTTTAAAGTCTCCAAAACCTGCCTCTGAATAACAATCAACAGCATCAATGAATCCCTGACTGGAACGAGTAAGAAAGCCTGCCTCTAAGGCACTTAAGGTAAATCTTTCTCCATTTCCTGCTTCAAACATAACTCGTCGTAGCGTCTCTGTCCCAGCCAAAAGGCCAAGCAACTTTTTGATGCCGTACCAGCCACCAGGGATGTCAACCAGATTCATTCGGGTGCCCCCAACATCAATCCAACCCCTTGCTTTTTTGGTGGTGAACTTAATCCTTGTTTCATCTATCTCTTCTGCTTTTTTACACTCAGTAGGGTTATTTTTATTCATAACATTCTCCTTCTAATTTATATAGTGAAAAAATGAAAAACAAAAATTTATCGTAAGCGTTCATAAGAGCTATCGTTCCAACAAAAGCCGCTAAAAAAGTAGCAATAACCTCCAAAATCGTATGAAAATGCAGGGAGCTTTGCCATTGACTTCCCCTCAAGATGAGATATCCCAAAAAGAGCCCAACAAAGACGATTATGTATTGAATGATTCTTTTGGTTCCTTTTTCCTTATTCATAATTTTGAAACTCCTTTTATTATAATATAGGTTTATTAAACGAGTTGACCGTTTATAATATAACAGATTTTTTAGATATTGTCAAGTTTTTTGTAGCAATTCTGAATATTCGATAAAGCAAAACTGTCTCATAATGCCTCATATGGAAC
>DYDG01000054.1 GCA_020717845.1 Marinifilum sp.
GAATATCGGCTGGTATTTTACTACTTTGGACTGGTGGTTCTTATGAGCCATAAAAACCTTGAACATCGAGTATAAACAGACCATCATGGTATAATCAACTCCTGCCCAACAAATACCGCATCTGATGGCGGAATATCTGCATTTAATCCTTTAATCTCATCAGGAGATTTATCATAGAATGCAGATATGCTCCAGAGTGTTTCGCCTTTTTTTACCACATGGTATTTATATCCCTTTGGCGATACTAAGGATACAATCGAAGATGGTATTTCCAGATATTTCAATGTTGCCGCATATATTGCTTTTGACATTGATTCTTGAAACTCATCAGTAGCAAGAAGTTTTTCCTCTTCTGAATTAGAAATAAAGGCTGTTTCTACAAGGATAGAAGGGACATCAATGCTTTTTAGGACCGCAAATCCAGCCCGTCCAATTCCCAGAGAATAGGTATGGCAGAAAGAGACCATGCTATCCAATGTCCCCTTAGCCAATCCAAGGCTTTCATTAATTGCCTGCGTCTGGCTTAAATCTACCAGGATACTGGCAACAACATTATTCTCTATCTTAGCAATACCGCCAATCAAGTCAGCCATGTTTTCACGTTGAGCAACCAATTGGGCTGCTTTATTATCTGCCCCCTCTGTAGAGAGAACATAGACCGAGGAACCGCGAACATGTTCCTTAGGACTGGCATTAGCGTGAATACTGATAAATATATCCCCGTCATAGTGTTTGCATAGCTTGATTCGTTCCCCCAAGGGGATAAAGTAGTCCCCATCACGTGTAAGAAATGCCTTTACATCATGTCTTTGATTGAAATAATTAGCCAGATTTCTGGCTATATTCAAGACTACATCCTTTTCCTGCAAGCCAGTTGGACCTATTGCACCAGGGTCTTCACCCCCATGCCCAGCATCGATAACAACTATCTTTGACCTCTTTTTTATCAATTCAATCTCTTTTTGAGAGACAGACAATGCCTTTTTTACATCAGGGATATTAATGTCAATCACTAAGCGATCAGGCTTAGACAGGTACTTTTTCAATAGAAACACATTGAAAGTAGTTTTTTTGACAAGCCCAATCTTCACACAAGACATATTTGTATCCTTTTGAAATACAGATATCTGTTTTATGGCAGCATTATTTGCCAGTAAATCTTGATTAGTGCTGCGAGTATTTTTTATGGTAATAAGTATCTCTGACGGAGAAAGAGACTCTTTTACCTCATAGGACACCTCAGTTGTTAAATCAACCACTACCCTGATATTGGTTGGAGATGTCCAGCATCGAACACTCGTTATCTCTGACTGTTGGGCAGCTAACGAAAAAGATGAAAAGGCAATCAGGGACATAATCATTGTTATCATGAATCGCATTTTTTAATCTCCATTAATAAATATATCGGGTTTAAATACCCTCACTACTACTCACTACCTCAATCTGCTGCAACTTTCTCTCTATCTCCTTAAGGCTATGATAATATCTTGCTCCCCAGCTAAATTCCTTTAACACCTCTTCATGGGTAACAATCAATCCATCATTCTGGAACCTGTCCTCCATATCCCACAGCAGGCACAACTCATGAAGAGATCTTGAGTCTATTGGGATACTGACCAGACACTCCATCATCCTGTATCTAAGCCAGGCATTAAGATCCTTCTTTAATTCTATGATACTACTGTTTATCTCTTTTAGATCATTCTTAATGGTTGGATAGAGTATTTTTTTCCATGATGCCTCAAACAGGCTATTATCTATAGACAATCCCCTCTCTGTAAGGGATGAATAGATATCATTCTTAACAGCCATAATTAATGCAGAACCCATTGACAGGCTTACGAGCCTGTCACCATCATCAATTATCCTTGCCCCGGTTAAGAGTTTTACAACCAGATAATTGCTTAATTCTATCAACTTTTCAATTCGTTCTTTTATCTTATTTTTTTCACCGTCTATTCCCTTCCAGACCAATCTTCTTTTTTCACCCGCAATATTTTTTAATAATTCATCCTCTCGCAGCTCAAAGATATTCAATGCCTTCTTAATCCTCTCTATTTCCCTATCTAAGACCTGATATGCAGTGACAAATCCATCCATAGCCTTATCCTGTTTCCCTAATTTATCCCTGACATCACCCAGCAGGGTCAAAAAGCGGATATTTTCAGCATCAAAGTCAACCGCCTGCTCTAATTCCTTTTCTGCATCCTCTAATTTATCTGCCTGAAATAGTTCAGATGCCTTCTTAAAGCACCTGATTGAGCTTTTTACATTAGATTCACACCGAATATTACTATTTAAGCTGTAATATCCCTGCTCAGTCTGGACGATTACCCTCTTCTTTAACCTGATCTCCTTGCCAAACAAATCAATATTTAATTGAGAAATAAGCATATCAAACGCCTGTTCCGGATCTTGTGGGTAATCCTTTGACCATGAGTCGTGATAGATGACAAACCCTTCTATCCAATATATCTCTGGCCTGTCAGACCCCCATCTTTCATGAACAAGGCATTCAAGGATACGAAGCGGATGTTCAAAATCACGAGGAATTTTTATGGCATTTTGAGCTGTAGCTGGATACCATATCTCTTTGGACCGAAAATCTATCTTGAAAGATGGGTTTAATTTCAGACTAATCTTTTCATTCTCTCGCTGCAATCTATTAATTTTTGCCTCATTTTGTCTCATTTTGCTTACTAATTTGTCAATATCATGGACTGCTAAAAGATAGCGATATAATCCTATTATCCCTGACATGATAACAGCAATAACTATTGGCGGAAGTATGTTTAAGCATAACCCATTATACTTGAAAGAAATAAAGCATATTAGAACATAGAAAAAAGAACCGCAGAAGGTAATTATGACAGCATTACCATATGGCATAACAGAGAGGATAATCCCCAGGGCAAGCCCGATTAATAACAGACTGGCATTGTTTAATATCTCAGGGATTGGTGTCAGAAAATTACTGGTAAGGATATTATTAAGAATATTGGCATGGATGTAAAGGGGAGGGACATTGTTGCCAGAAGGGGTAGGGACAGTCTCGCAACACTTTTTAGATGTCATCCCAATCAATACCATCTTATTCCTGAAATAAAAGAGATCCATCAGGATATCCCCCTGTGAATTAATTATATCCACTAAGGAATACCTTCTAAAACCATTGCTGCTATAATTTATCAGCATTTGATATGATTCATCTGTTGGAATGCGAAATTTATCAAGCATTATCACATTATGGTCAAAGCCTATTGATGAGATATTACTGCTGTCGATTACCATCTGCAACGGCAGCGGCAGACAGGATGAAACCTTACCCTTTTCTCCTCTTTTTTCTCCTATTTTTGCTGCATATTTCAACAATAAGGGGATGCGGCGAACAATCCCATCCATGTCAGGCAGGATAGACATATGACCAACAGAACGAGCTGCTGTCAACAAGCATGGATCTGGTAGCAGTGCCTGCTGCATAGTAAGGATATTCTCGTCATTAACAACCACTGGAATATTATGCTTGAACTCAAATCCAAGTGATACATTTTTGGCATTTGTTATAACTGAAGCAAGATAGTTGTTATCTTTTTTGTCAACATCCGGGAATACCATGTCAAACCCAACAGCCTTTGCCTTTGCCTGAGAAAGCATTTCCACTACCCTTGCATAGGTATCTTTTTTTAATGGCCAGGACAGGGTATCAATTGTTTTATCGTCTATCTCAATAAGGACAATATCCCGATGGATACTCATATCCCCTTTGAGATTAAACATAATATCCAGACACCTGTTATTGATTGTCTCAAAAATTGGTATCTTAAACAAAAAAATAACAGCTATACTTGTTATTAATCCAAGACAGATGGAGATAATAATGTTCTTTTTCAACTAATAACTCCTTGCTTAATCAAGCATGAACGAGATAGAACGAGAGAGATTGTCACCAGACAATATACCTATTATTGTAACTAATTTTAGTATACCAAATGTAGCTAAAAATGTCAAGCAAATTTGCCGTAAATAAAGAGAGTGCCACCTATCCCTATTTTTTTTAACTTGACTTAAATATGCTCACATGGTATAATATAAAATCAATGAAGAAGTGAAGGAATTTTGTGCAGCGTCTGCTATTAGTATCGACAACCTCAAAAAAAAGCAAAAGCCTTACCACTAATTCCTATTTCACTCAATGTTCAAGTTTTTTCTGGCTTATAGGAACTACCAGGACAGAGTGGTAAAATGCCAGCCGATATTCTTGTAGCAGCGATCTGCCAGAGCCGGTGAGAGTCTCACTGCCGGTGAGAGTCTCACTGCCGGTGGGAGTCCCACTGCCAGTGAGAGTTGTGACACAGACATTCTTGTCTGTGCCTCTTCTGTGCCTCTGATGTCTCACTGCCAAAGGTCTGCTATCAGGTGCTATCTACTTGTGGTCGATTCTTATTCCCAGTTGTGGTTGAAGATAGCGGGGACAAGCCCCACAGCTACAGTATATCAATCGGAATAGATGGGTTTCACCCATCCTACTTGACTTGACAGCGTGTTTTCTGATGTAGGATGGGTGAAACCCATCTATAGCTTTTAACCTGCAAAATGTGTGGGAATTTGTTCGCAAAAAATAGAAAAATATGGACAGCAAATAATGAAATAAAAAAGTCTGTCTACTAAAGATTTACGAGGAGGTATGAGGAAAATGCAATTTAATATCATGGATGTGTTAAAGGAAAGTCCAACCCTGGCAGTTTTGATATTTTGTTCGCTATTGGTTATTACCTTTGCCCTTGAACGGTGGTGGTTTTATTTGAGAATAGGGTTGAACCCGAATAAGTTTATGAAGGCAATAGAGGATTATCTAAGGAGGGGTAAGGCAGAAGATGCTCTGACCCTTTGCCAGAAGAAACGCAGCAGTCCCATAGCAGCAATCATCCAGACAGGTCTGGAAAACAAAGAACTGGATAACCTGCTGTTAGAAGAGGCTATGTTTAATACTCGATTAGAAAAAACGACTGAGATGGAGCGATTCTTAGGGATATTGGGCACCATGGGAAACATTGCACCATTAATAGGCTTGCTGGGCACTGTGGTAGGGATTATGCGTTCCTTCCGTGACCTTGCTGCCTCTGGCTCAGGAGGTCCATCGGTTGTTGCCGCAGGTATTGCCGAAGCATTGATTGCTACTGCTGCGGGATTGATTGTTGCCATAGTTTCTGTCTTGTGTTATAATTACTTCATGAAAAGGCTGAAAGATATCTCTACTGATATGGATATTTGCACACGAAAGCTTTTAATATTATTGAGTGTTCTTAAGGGGTAGAAAAACCCCTAACTTAAGGAGATACTCAAGTGATCAAAAACAAGAGAGCATCACACAGAACAATCCATGAACAGGAGATGACGACTGAGCCAAACCTTACCCCATTGATAGATGTTTGTCTGGTATTGGTCATCATCTTTATGGTTACAGCACCTATGGTCATGCAGGCAGGGATTAAGATCCTTGAATCTCAAGCTGGAGCAGGTGTTGGAAAACACGCAGCAGAGGAAAATATTGAGGTAGTATTGACTGAAGATGATAAGGTTATGTTAAATGGACGAGAGGTATTGTGGCAGGATTTTCCGGTAAGGATTCGACAAGAGATATTCAAGAGCAGGGATAAGCTTGTGTTTATAACCGCAGATGATAAAAATCGAGTTGGCCGGGTAGTAGAAATACTCGATATATCCAAGCAGCAGGGAGCCAGAAAGGTAGCTATTATCAGCAAGCCAGAGAAATAAAAAGTGAACAGACGGATAACGGATACAAGACGGATACAAAAAGTTTTAAGAGGTAATGACAATGGTTCCAATATCACCATCCAGAAAAGAGTTGATTACTAAGATAAATGTCTTGCCATTGGTGGATGTTTGCCTTGTGTTGGTTATCATCTTTATGGTTACTGCTCCATTGATGATGCAGCCTATTATGGAGGTAAAGCTGCCACAGGCAGTTACTATTGAGGGTGAAGAAAAGGAAAACATTACTATTACTATTGCCATGAATGGGAAGATAGCTGTAAACGAAAAGGAAACAACATGGGAGAAGCTATCAGCAGAATTAACCGAACGGGTTAAACGCAATCAGGATAAGTTTGTGATTATTCGAGCAGATGAGAATGCTTCTCATGGGGAAATGCTCAAGGCAATGCGTATTGCCAGGGATGCAGGGGCAAAAAAGCTGACTGTTGCTACGGAACAAAAGACAAAATAGCTGTTTAGACTGCAGATTGCAGACTGAAGGCTGAAGACTGAAGGCTGAAAGGTTAAAACTATGTGTCCTGACAGTTTTCAGCCTTCAGTTTATCCACCTATTTTTTCCAGTTTTTTATCCAGGAGAAAAAAGGAGAAAAAATGGCCTTTTTACAACCACGAGTTTTAAGCTGTTTTTTAGTTGCTCTGCTAATCCATTTTTCTATCTTAAGCCAGATGTATCTTTCACATGCCCAATACAAGAAAAAACTTATTGTGCTTGAGGGTATCGAATTAATTGAACCGCTTCCAGCCGGAGTGCCTGAGCCAGCAGTAATAGAAAAAAAGAAACCAACCCTTCTGGAATTCTCTAAAAAGGCATTAGAAGGGCTTAAAAAGCTTACCCTGCCCCCGCTTGAGCTTGAAAAAGAAGAAAAATCTGTAGATATGGCCAAAAAATTAGAAACAACCAAAAAGGTAAAGGATATCTTCCAGGAACAAGAAAGATTAATGGAAAAGCCTCAGGACCTGACACGAGAGGAAAAAAAGCCTGCTTTAGCCAGATTATTTGATAAAGAAATGGGTCGGGGAGCAGCTGAAATAAAGATGTCAAAAGAGATGCCAGGAAAAAGTAAGGGGCTATTACAGTCATCCAATGAGCCAGGTCTTAAGATAGAAGAGGTGGGACGAAGACGGGTAGAGGTAGCCAGGGAAGAGGAAAAACCAAGGGGTATATCTGATATCTTTGGCAGCTCTCAAGGCAAAGGGATTTCTACTGATAGACAGCTATCCAAAGATGTAAAGGTCAGCCCAGCAGCCAATAAACAGATAATCCCTCTCTTTGGTGGCAATGACCAGAAACAATCTTCAATTAAGCTGGCAAAGGGTGTTCAGGATGTGCGACCTCAAGAAGGAAAATCCAGCGGTTCTCCTGGTTTAAGCCAGCTTTTTGGCAAACAGGGTGGGTCAGGCGATGGAAATGGAGGAAAAATAGCCTTGCAGGGCAAGCCCGCAGCTGAACCAGCTAAGAGTGGACCAAGAGGGGTTGAAAAAGGTAAAGGGATAGGCGAGTTGTTTGGAGAAGGTGGAAGAGAAGGAAAAGGGAGGAAGGAAGAGGCTGGTGTTGCCAGGGTTCAGGCAGTCAAAAAATTAAGCGAGGACATGGTGCAAATTACTGGGCAATTGTCCAAAAGAGGGAAAAAGAAAACATTTTTACCAATCTATCCTGACTGGGCAGAAAAAGAGGGCATAGAAGCAGATGTATCTATTCATATTACTGTATCCTCTCAAGGCGAGGTTATTGATGCCTATGTAGAACGGACATCAGGACATAAAGAGCTGGATAGGTTAGCCTTAGCAGCCCTGAGAAATTGGGTCTTTGCTGCCTTATCTGTAGATACTGTGCAAGAAAATCAATGGGGGATTATTATATTTAAGTTCCGATTGTAATTTGATGGAATAAGTAATAATAAGATGCTTGCCAGCTGATATTCTTGCAGCTGCAACCTGCCAGTGGAAGTTCCATTGCCAACTGTGAATTATAGATCATTGACCATGAACTGAAAAAACTGAAAAAAAGATTGGCTGGGGTGGAAGGATTCGAACCCTCGAATATATGGACCAAAACCATATGCCTTACCGCTTGGCCACACCCCAATGTAAAAGGTGTCAGAAGACACCTATCTTCCGCTTCTACCAATTTAACGAGTCATCATGTTGATCATTACCATTTGCATTCTGATATGCATCCAGCACCTTGCTTTGAAGCATATCCCTGAATTCAGATGTTATTGGATGAGCTATATCCCTGAATACCCCATTCCTTGTAAGCCTGTTGGGCATAGCAATGAATATTGCATCCTGCCCTTGAATTATCTTAACATTATGCAAGACAAATGCTTCATCAAAGGTAATAGATGCATATGCCTTTAATTTTGAATCATTTTCTACCTTTTTTACTCGAACATTTGTTATTTCCATAGTATTTTCATGCACCGCCTTTTCGAAAGATTTAACCAGAGTATTCCTGTCCACCCTGTCCATATGGTAAGAAACAGGTATGTTTGTTCCTTTCTTCTGACCTGACAACAAATATATCCTTATTCCCTCCTTTAAGTTTACAAGCTACCCTTTCTGCCTCTTCCCTACTTCCTGTTATCCCAAAGACGCAAGAGCCGCTTCCTGACATTAATGCAGCAAGACAGCCAGCATCCATTAACTCATCCTTTATTGTCTTGACTTGAGGATAAGCCTTTATGGTTACATCCTCCAATCTATTATAGCATCCTTTAGATACAGTCACAACATCAGTATCTTTTAATCCATCCAACATTATTTTAACTGTTTTTGTCTGATTTGTCAACTCAAATTTTACATTTTCGTATACCCACTCGGTTGAAATATTAATTTTTGGATAAACAAGAACAAACCAGACATTGCAAAGATTGGGCAATGGGGTTATGTTTGTCCCAATCCCTTCAGCCAGACACGTTCCGCCAATAATAAAAAATGGGACATCAGCCCCAAGCTTTTCCCCAAGCTGCATCAGCTCATGATTATTTAAGCCAAGTTCCCACAACTGGTTTAATCCTGTCAGGACACTGGCTGCATCAGAGCTTCCACCGCCAAGTCCAGCACCCAGAGGGATATGTTTATCTATCTTGATGGCTGCCCCTTTATCTTTATTAGCATACTCCAAAAGAAGCTTTGCTGCTTTATAGGCTAAATTGGACTCAGGAGGAAGGTCTAATCCAGGGCATTCAAGTTTAATCTTCTCTGCTGCCTCTAAATAGATAACATCATACAGCCCTACTGTCTGCATGACAGAAATAATATCATGATAACCGTCCAATCTTTTATTAATCACGTCAAGATATAGGTTTAGTTTTGCTGGAGCATAAAGCTCTATCATTCCTTGTTTAGAGTCTCCTTTGGCACAAACTTGATTATCTGTTCACCATCTTTCAGCATCCCTGTTTTTCTTGCCTGACTTTCAATCTGAACAGGGTCTGACCTCAGTGCCTTAATCTCCTCCTTGAGCTGGAGGATTTGCTGATCTTTTGATTTTATTTCATTCTCCAGAGCAGCTTTCTGGCTGTTCATTCGGACAAGGGTAATAAATCCGCTTTTGCCAAAGATAAATACAAAGAAGATAAAGGCTATTATGCCCATAATAATCGCAAATCTTCGACGACTTAATTTATCCTTTTTTTTCTTTGACAAAAAATTTTTTAACATAGTGTTACTTTTTTATCCTAAACTAAAACCTCACCTTTGTAGCCATACTGCTTGTCTTGAAAAATTTTCCTTCACCATCATAATACTTCTTTACAGAATAAACCATGTCAATATTATCAGATAGCCCATAATTTACTTCAGTTGTAAGGGTTATGTTCTTTCTTGATTCTTTCATATCCTTTTGGTTATAAAAGGCATTAACACCAATCCTTTGTTTTGTAATGGTATGGAATACATTTTTATCTACTGTGAGTTGACTTATAAGGCTCGGATTACTATTCTTAGCATCTTCGTAATAAAAACCTAATGCAATGGCTTTCAGGATATTAAGGTTTATATTCCCGCAGGTAACCCTGTTCTGTGTTGTGGTTGTTGCCCTTGGCATAGGCTTGACCACCTCATAGGATGAATCAAACAGTCCATAGATAAAATTATCATCATCCTCTCTGCATCCAAGCCCCCAATCTGTTCTAAAGGACTCAATGTTCCCAAAGCCCCCCTTGATTCCATATCCCATCCCATTTCCGGCATCCTTGATATCAGCATAATCCCCATAAAGGGTAACATATTCCTTAAAGACAGGGACAGAAAAATCCATCCCATAAACAGTTAAATCCTTTTTTAGCTCAGTATTGGTTCCTGCCTTTGTATCGGTCACATAAGAAAAGCCTATCGCTGTATTTTGCATAACAGGCATTGTTGTTAATGGCTTGACAAAACATCTTAAGCCATATAATCGTGGTGAAACGATATCATTGACCATGGTTTCTATCCCACCACCATTAAGATTAAGATCAATGATTGATCCCAGTGTTCTTTTATGAGGGGTGAGGGTATTTTTCTCTTTTTTAGTATCTTCTCTTGACATATTTGCATAATCACTGACAATAAAACCATTTCCAAGCGTAGCCTTATCTATGTTTCCAACCCTGAGATATAGAGGTTCTGCATTTTTTTCAGCCCACTGGATATATCTAAAGATTGTAGCAATATCCTCTTTCCCATCCCAATCCTCTTTTCTAATGCCATCCTCATCATTCCATCTTAAGGGCAGATCCAGTCCCATTTTAAGCTGACCAAAGACAAACTCAGGCTGAATATTTATCTCATAATACATCTTATTATCTATGAGCAATGCCCCTATCTTCCCATCGCAGCTATCCAATATTTCACCATATACAGGCAAAGCAACAACACTTAGCAACCCGCAAAAGATTAAAGACCTAAGATAACGCATAATTATACCTCCTTTTTATTAGTAGAGCCGCAAATTTTTGCGTCTCTACAACAACCCTATATCCTTTGGTTTAATATTTTTCAGCATATCCTTAAATACCTGAACCTCATTATCATCAATTGGTGCCTGTGGCATAGTAGCCATGCTCAACACAGGGTCAGAGACGTATATCGGTGCAGCTGTTCGCAAGGCAAGGGCTATGGCATCGCTTGGACGACAATCAATTTCGCTAAAATGACCATTCCCCTGAATCTCTATCTTGGCAAAATAGGTATTATCCTGAATCGCATTAATTACAATTCCCCGAACTACTACACCCATGGTTTCCATGATTGTTTTTAGCAGATCATGGGTTAATGGCCGTGGAGGGACAAGCCCTTCTATGGCAAAAAGGATAGCCTGCGCCTCAAACAATCCTACCCATATAGGCAAAATCCTTTTCCCATGCTCATCTTTTAAGATAATTATAGGCATATTGCTTGCATCCATAGCAATGCCCGCCACCTTTACCTCAATCATGCTTCCTCCTATAGCTTATCACCTTTATACTTGCAAAGTATAAAGTAATTTTTTGAAAAAGTCAAGAAAAATTATTGTGAACATTGCAGATGGCAAGGAGAGCGTTGCATAGCAATCAAAGCCATATCTTTCACCTCATCCCTGTCTTATTGCCTCGCATGGCAACCATGCTTGGATAATATCCGCAAAGCCCAAGTGGGACACAGGTGAATTTTTCAGCACTTACATCTGTAGACAGCGTTAGTAATGTTATTAAAGTTAAGAAAAGAGTTAGGACGCTGATTATAAAAGCAAAAAATAGGAGAAAGGCAAGAAACGACCGAAAAAACCGGAAAGTGTCAAATCTGGCAACTGCTTTGATTGCCATGCAACGATCTCTTCATGCTCTCTGCTGTAAGGTGGACAAAATGAAACAGAATCAGACTACCTCCTGCATATTCATCACATCCCAATAGGTAAATATAGGTCCATCTGTACAGGTATATTTATGCCCTACGCTGCAATGAAGGCATTTCCCAATCCCGCACTGCATCCTTCTTTCCAGAGACATCATGATTCTATCCTTAGGGAAACCGCATTCAATAAGCTTTTGCAAGACAAATTGATACATAATCGGCGGGCCGCAAATAGCTGCATATGTTGTTACAGATGAAGCATCCATACTATTAAAAGAGTTGTCTTTACCTTGATCCAGTCCAACCAGATCAAATAATTTTGTTACAACCCCAACATTTGCCTCCCATGTACCTGTATCATCCCTGTCTACAGTCAAAAGACACTTAATATCATCTCTGTGTAGAAGAGAAAAAAGCTCATCCTTAAAGAGCACCTCATTTGGGTTTTTTGCACCATACATCAGGATTATATCACGAAAATCGTCCCGATTGTCAAGGCTATACCAGAGCAATGACCGTAATGGAGCCATGCCAATCCCGCCAGCCACAATCAAGAGATTATTCCCTTTAATCTTTTCCATAAAATAGCCATTGCCATATGGTCCCCTTAGCCCAATGGCATCATTCTCTTTTAATTTGAACAAGGCATCTGTTACCTTGCCGGCTCTTCTTATGCAAAGCTCTATAATCCCTGGTCTTGTCGGTGAGGATGATATGGAAATAGGCGCCTCGCCTATCCCAGGAACAGAGACCATGACAAATTGTCCTGGCCTATGCTTGAATTCATCCCTTATTTTTTCATCCTCAAATCTTACTTGAAAAAGCCTGACATCATCCATTTGAGGAATTATCCTAATTATTTTTGCCAGATGTGGCATATAAGGATTACACATTTTTACTCCGTTGTAGGGGAAAGGCAGGACTGTTCCCTGCCCACCCCTTGAATCTTATTGGATTCAGCAACAATATCTATCGATGCCGGACAATCTTCAATACACCTTCCGCAGCCAACACAGCTTGGTCTTCCGAAAACGCCGGCAAATGATTGTTGTTTGTGCAGCCATCTATGCTTAAACCTGTCTGAACGGCTTTGTCTGAAGTTATGTCCACCAGCTACCATCGCATGATCCCGAAATAAACAACAATCCCATTGCCGTCTTCTCATGCCTGATTCCATATCCATGTTAATCGTATCAAATATCCTGTAGCAATAGCAGGTGGGACAAACCATGGAACATGTTCCGCAGCTGGTACATCTATTACCCAACTCATCCCACAGATTGCTTTCATACTCAAGATCCATAATCTCCGGCAGATTTCGTATATCAAGAGACCTTTTAAACGCCTTTTTTCTGGCAAGAGAATATTCCTTGTGAGCATCAATATCCTTATGGGTTATTTCTCCGAACAATTCTTTTGAAAGGTTCACCATATCATCACCCTTGCTTGTCCCAACCCTGACCAGATAAGCCCCTGGTGTCTCAGAAAGAAACAGATCAAAGCCAGTCTCTACATAGTCTGTCCCCATAGAGTTGCAAAAACAAAATTCATCTGGCATACAGCTCAGTCCGATTATAGAGACATTTTTCTTTCTATTAAAATAATAATCATCCTGATATTTCCCAGAAAAGACAAGGTCTAAGGTAAGAACACCATGAATATCACAGGCATGCACCCCAAAGATAATATCATGGACATTAAGTGGTTGTTCAGGTGGGACAAATCCATCTCTGGAAAATTCAAACATGGTTTCTGTAGGGTGATAAAAGTATTTTTTTAATGGAAGGATAGTTCTATGGTAATCAAGCTGTATCTTATCAATATCGCCAGGCTCATTCATCTTTCGAAAGACAAAGGATTTTTCTCCCTTTTTTATAGGGATATGAACCTCGCCAAGCTTTCTTAGACTCAATATAAACTCATGGAGATTATTTGTTGATAGTTTTAGAAATTTCATGTTTTATACCCACACAGATTGATAGTAGAGACGCAAAAATTTGCGTCTCTACAAGCTATACTTCCTGAATAAATTTTTCAAAATCCTTTACCTTAGGCGGCTTTTTCCCTTTCCCTGGTTCAATGGTATGACCCTCTTCCATTAATCTGGCTGCCTGCCATTTTGCTCCATCAGGGAATTTTTCATTCAAACTGCCGTCTGACTTAACGATACGCCAATAAGGTGATGGTTCCTTACCATCAACCAGATCCTCCTCTGCTGCCTCAGCAGCAATCCTGAGAAAGATTCCAGTAACCAGTGGGCAGGAATACTCTGCCTCAGCATCCATTGCCAGACGTTTTCTAATCTGGTCTGCTGTAGCAAGCCTTCCTTTTTCTACCTTTTTGATCAAGGCATCTACATCCAAAGGCTTTGGGATAAACATTACCCCTTTTGGGGTATTTACAATCCTGGGTAATCCTTTGGCATCTTCCAACCTTTCTCTTGCCGTCTTTCTTTTAGTCATTCTTTTAGCCATCAGTTCCTTCCACCTACAGGTTGTGTCAGCACGTTCTCTTGTCGTGTCCCAGTATTTTTGTAATATACCACAGTATTCCTTGTTTGTCAAGAAATTAGTTGGTGTTCCAGGTCAAACGCATCTAAAAATTATCGCACAGGTGGAATTTCTGTTTGCACAATATCAAGTTTTATGATATAATCAGTAATATCTTAATTAATGATTGGAGTGTCTTACATGCCGAGCAAAAAATTTGAATTTTTACCCATATCCAAAGATGACATGAAAAAGCGTGGATGGAAGGAACTGGATATAATCCTTATTACTGGTGATGCCTATGTTGACCATCCTTCTTATGGGACAGCAATTATTGGCCGGGTATTAGAGGATGCAGGGTTCAGGGTGGGTATTATCAGCCAGCCTGATTGGAAAAATACCACTGATTTTTCTATGTTAGGCAAGCCAAGGCTATTTTTTGGGATTACTGCCGGTAACCTTGATTCAATCATAGCCAACCATACAACTGCTCGCAGCAAGAGGAGATCAGACGATTACTCACCTGGCGGAAAACCAGGACTACGACCAAATCGAGCATCTATTGTCTACTCCAATAGAATAAAAGAAATATTCCCTGACACCCCTATTGTTCTGGGGGGTATAGAGGCAAGCCTGCGAAGACTGGCTCATTATGATCACTGGTCTGATGAGGTGAGATCGTCGATATTGATAGATT
Source organism: Marinifilum sp. (assembly GCA_020717845.1). Taxonomy (GTDB): domain Bacteria; phylum UBA9089; class CG2-30-40-21; order CG2-30-40-21; family CG2-30-40-21; genus CG2-30-40-21. The sequence goes on from DYDG01000054.1 coordinate 14,800, forward strand.
CCAGGGCTGATATCCTGATCTATGGCATGGGTGAGAGGCAGGTTGTTGAAATAGCCAATCGATTGAGATGCGGGGAGAGCCTGGATGGTATCTGCGGGACAGTTGTGGTTAAAAAAGATCTGGAAACACTTGATAATACAGTCATCATCCCTTCTTTTGAGGATATGAGCACAAGTAAACGGAAGTTCAATGAAGCCTTTAAGTTATGGTACAGAGAATGTGACCCTTTTCATGGCAAAACCATTGTTCAGCCACATAGCAACAGGTTTATTGTTCAATTTCCACCTGCCATGCCTCTAAGCACAAAAGAATTGGATCATATCTATCAGCTCCCTTTTGCCAGAAGATGGCATCCTGTTTACGATGCAGCTGGCGGTGTGCCTGGGTTTGAGACTGTCCGATTTTCAGTTACCTCCCATCGTGGCTGCTGCGGACAATGCAGTTTTTGCAGCCTGTATGCTCATCAGGGACGAATAGTTCAGAGCCGAAGCAGCCAGTCTATTGTCAAAGAAATAGAAGTTATTGCCAATCTTAAGGAGTTCAAGGGCACAATCTCAGATATTGGCGGGCCCACAGCCAATCTGTATCAGGCAAGCTGTCAGCAATGGACAAAGAATGGTGCCTGCAAAGACAAGATGTGTCTTTTTCCGACAAGATGTAATGGGCTAAAGACAGGATATGGTCAGACCATAAACATGTGGAATGATGTGATGAAAAATCCAAACATAAATCATTTGTTTGTCGCCAGCGGGCTAAGGTATGACCTTTTGGTAGAAAATGAGTCAGAAAAATACCTAAAAATACTCTGTAAACACCATATCAGCGGACAGCTAAAGGTTGCACCTGAACATACCTCAGATAATGTCCTCAGGTTAATGAACAAGCCGTCGTTTAGTGTGTATGAAAAATTTGCCGCAAGGTTCAGAAAGATAAACAAGGAGTTAAACAAGAAACAATACTTAGTAAATTATTTTATCAGTGCTCATCCTGGCTCAAATTTAGAGGCTACCTGTCAGATGGCTCTTTACCTGACACACAAAAAGATTCGTCCAGAACAGATTCAGGATTTCATACCCTTGCCCATGACTGTTTCAGCCTGCATGTATCATACAGGAAAGCATCCGTTTACTGGCGAGCATGTTTATGCTGCAAAGGATGCCAAGGAAATAAAGATGCAACGTGCCCTGATTCAATCCAGCCAGCCACAGAATAAGACATTAGTATTAGAAGCACTGGAAAAGCTGGATAAGATGCATCTACAGTCAGTGCTTACTGCAGGACAGCAAGTATCCAGCCATCAGCGGTCAGCCTTCATCTCGAAGAATGCAAGCAATAGGAAGTCATAAAATCAGCAATTCTCGATGAACAATTGGCTGGATAGTAATATCATATTTTATGCAACAATATAGCTTGCAATTCTAATGGACGTGAAATTGGCAAGGCTTATTTGGGATTTGTTACAAACAAACCCAAAAATTCGGTGGTGTCTGAAATTGGCTAAGAGAATATGCAGTCACCTTGGCGATCACGATATTATTCTGGGGTTTGTTGATGGGTTCCGGATTAGGCACAACCACATGCATGGGATTATCCTTCTCG
>DYDG01000181.1 GCA_020717845.1 Marinifilum sp.
CGACATTCACCGATTCTTTGGCAGAAATTGTTATGTGTAACTCGATGTTCAAGGTTTTTAACATCATAGTATCTACATTAAGATTAGTTCCGACAAAATTCATTTAAGCGAGACAACTACGAAGAGATACTTCAAAGAAGGTGAGCAGTTAGACTTTGAGGTTGTCTTGATTGGCAAGGCAAATGATTATCTGCCATATTTTGTCTATACCTTTATGGAGATGGGAAAGCTTGGCATTGGCAAGGATAGAGGCAAGTTCAAGCTCATCAAGGTTTCAGCATGTCAGGATGATGGCTCTTTAACAGAGATATTCAACATCAATGATGGTATCTTGAAGTCAGTTAATAACAAGATTGATCTTAAATTTTTCACTTCTCACTCTTCACTTTTTACTTCCCACTTGACCCTTTTCTTTAACACTCCTGTCAGGATAAAGGATGAAGGAGACCTTCTCTCAACAGATATCCCCTTCAGCCTGCTCATTAAAAGGCTATATGAGCGGGCAGTCCTTCTGTCTTACTACCACTGTCAGGGAGAAATGCAGGAGAACTTTAATAATCCCCTCTTGAGAGGGGGTAGGGGGTGTGTTATTGAGGGCACAGACGATGTCCGCATAAAGGAAAATAATCTCAGATGGCATGACTGGGAGCGGTATTCCAATAGAAAGGGAAGGATGAAGTTAGGCGGGCTGGTAGGCAGTATTACCTATGAAGGTAATATTGACAGCTTCCTGCCGCTTTTAAGAATAGGTGAATACATCCATGTGGGTAAGGCAGCAACATTTGGGCTGGGAAGGTACAGGGTAAAGGTAGCACAGGCATCCCTGCCTGTGATTTGATAGCCTTGAGTGCCTTTAACCGCTTGAGCAAGTAAGACCACAAGCAGGATGCTTGTGATACTCTGCCTGCAAACTGATAGTGTTGCGTCAACCTTAATTCTTTGGAGTGCGAGAGCTTGCTCTCGCTTTCCTCCGACTGCTACATCAACATTTGGTTGCTATGCAACGCTCTCCTCTTATGGGGTGTGAACGATTACCAATTTTTGTTACTGTTCAGGTAGGCATGAAAAAACTTAAGAAATTTGCCACAAAGACACAAAAGCACGAAGATGCACAAAGAATATTCAGAACTCCTGACATGTTCACAGGAAAAATGAGAGGTAGCACCTCTGGCAGCGGTTGTAATAAGAGCATAGCTCTACTGGTTGTGTTCTTAATACAGCCATCCACAAGATATTGTAGTCTCTTGCAATTTCATTCAGTAAAAGCCGCTCAAATTTCTTTATCTCTGCCTCTTTACCAACAATCCCTTATTTTCTTGGGAGGTTAGCAGGGTGATGTCAGGAGTTCTGAAGATGGAGAAGTGGGGAACTATTTATATTGCAATACCTTAAAGCTCTTTCTCCAATTCTCCCCTTTGCTCCCTTTCTCCTTTTTCTTACACATCTTCCTGCTCTCGACTGATTCATTACAAATTAACAAAAAATTATCTTGACAAATAGGGTGAATTATGGTTACAATATAGGTAGCTATTTTAATATGAGGTAATTATTATGTATCAAAGTATTCAAGAAGTAAAGAACGCATTGGCTGGTCGGGCAAGGATTAGAAGGGATGGGATTGACATGCTGGAGGGGATAACCTTTCAGGAAAGGTTGGTCGATGCTATAGTATATAGTGCAGTTTTTAATGAGGATACTAAGGTTAAAGATGTATGCAAATGGATTCTCTGGGAAGCAGGGCTTGAGCTTGGAGTATATGCTGCGTCGATTCAAGAACTATATGCAGCAAAAAGCAGAGGAGAAATACTGCATAAAACTATACCGGCAATCAATATCCGTGGATTGACCTATGATGTTGCCCGGGCATTAATTCGCTCGGCAAAACGAAATCGTGTGAGTGCATTTATCTTTGAGATTGCCAGATCAGAAATAGATTATACCATGCAATCTCCATCTGAATATGCGGCAGTAGTTATTGCCGCTGCTATTCGAGAGGGATACCAGGGTCCTATCTTCTTGCAGGGGGATCACTTCCAAATTAATCGGGAGAGATATGAAAAAGACCCGGAGAAAGAGCTGCTGTCTCTTAAACAGTTGATTAAGGATGCTGTTGATGCTGGATTTTATAACATCGATATTGATACCTCTACTATAGTGGACATGGATAAGCCTACGGTGGGGGAACAACAAGAAAATAATGTTAGATTAACAGCAGAGATCCTCTCCTATATTCGGGGAATAGAACCCATAGGGATAACCATATCTGTAGGTGGAGAGATCGGAGAGATTGGTGGGAAAAACAGTACTGATGAAGAGTTGCAAGAATACATGGATGGATTGCAACGAGAATTAGAGAGCGGACTTTGCGGAATAAGCAAAATAAGTATCCAGACCGGAACGGTTCATGGGGGTATCCCACTCTCAGATGGGACGCTCGCTCAGGCAAGGCTGGATTTCGATACCCTGAGTCGGCTCTCTCACATAGCCATAGAAAAGTTTGGGCTGGCAGGGGCAGTTCAGCATGGGGCATCAACCCTGCCGATTGATACCTTCCATAAATTCCCAGATACCAATACGGCTGAGATACATCTGGCAACCCAGTTTCAAAATATTCTTTATGGAATGCTGCCATCAAGCTTAAAGGATGAGATTTATGAGTATCTTAAGGAAAACTTTGATGAGGAAAGAAAAGAAGGGCAAAGCGATGAACAGTTTATTTATAAAATAAGAAAAAAAGGGTTTGGACCATTTAAACAAAAGATGTGGAATTTGCATGCAACCGTAAAGAGAGAGATTGGGACTAAACTCGAGGGACAGTTTGATCTTATCTTTGAAAAATTGCGGGTAGCAAATACCATGGATACAGTTAGAAAGATTATAAAACCAGTGTCCATCCATAAGCCTATCCCTGATGGATTAATGTATTAGCAGTTAGCTGCTATCTATTACTCGATGTTCAAGGTTTTTGTAGCTCATAGTAATCACCAGAATAAAGCGGTAAAATGCCCGCTGATATTCTTGTAGCTGCGACCTGCC
>DYDG01000055.1 GCA_020717845.1 Marinifilum sp.
GGCTAATCTCTGCGTACTCTGCGTCTCTGCGGTGAAAAAATCTCAAAATTAACAAAGTAAGCTAATATCAGACACCACCCTATTTTGAGCCTAAAAAGAAAAAAAAGGATTTAATAAAGGGCCAGATTTGGATAGAAAAAGAGAGTGCTTTGATTGTAAATGCAGTTTTTGTCCCAGTAAAAGCATCATTTTTGGTCAAAAAAGCTGATTGCAATCTTTCTTTTTTTAACATCAATGGATTTTGGCTTCCTCAAAGCTATGTTGAAGAAGCAAAACTCTCTATTCCATTCCTTGAAAAGTGTTCTTACTATGGTGTGTATCGATTCTATGATTGGGGGATAGGAAAGGAAGAATGATTAACTTATTTGTTTTCTTAAGTTTAGTAGTCTTAGCAACGCTACCAGGAAGGGTGAGTGCTGAAGGATTTGGCTTTGACCACTGGAAGATACTCAAAAGCAAGCATTTTGTCTGTTTCTATAAGCCAGAATATCGTAATGATGTAGAAAATCTTCTTTCTTCTTTGGAGGCAACAAAAGAAAAGGTAGATGAGCTTACTGGTGGCGAGGTTAAAAAAGCAAATGTTGTCTTAGATGAAGCAGGGATGTATTCGCAAGGATTTGTTACCTGGCCTGATTATAATATTCATGTTACTACCTTTTCTCCTTACCCTGGAGAAATTGGCAATACTTATGACTGGTATAAAGAGGTAGGGGTACATGAATATACCCATGTTAGCCAGTTGACAAACAGAAAAGGCTTAAACAAGACATTTTCTACTATCTTTAAGGGAAACCCTGTCTTCGATGCTCCCCCTCTTGTTCCTTTATGGATAACAGAAGGGATAGCTGTATATACAGAATCACAGTTTTCTTCGTACACCGGCAGACTTAATGATGGATATTATGACGCATGGATAAATTCTTTATCTTCCCAAAAGATGCTTCCTTCGATAAATGATGCCACTCATCTTCCTCTTTCTCCTTCTAACATAGCCGGGCAATATCTCTTTGGCGGAAAATTTTTTTCTTATTTAGCTGAAAAGTATGGCGAGAAAGCTGTAACTGAATTCTTTAATATTAGTGGCAGACAATGGTGGGGAAATCTTGCCATATCGATATTACCCTTTCCATTTTTTACTGTTGACTATGCAGCAAAAAAGGCATTTGGCAAATCTTTTCCCAAACTTTGGGAAGAGTGGAAGTCTGCACAACAAAAGACAGGGTTTATAAATGATGGTGAAAGGATAACTAAAAGAGGGTGGACGACAAAAAATCCAGTAGTTTTTCAAGATAAACTCTACTATACCTGTAGTTATCCAATAAAGACTGGTGCATATTCAGGATTTTGGTTTAAAGAGATAATAGAGAGGGATATTGTTTCTCAACAAGAAAGGACAATTGTGAAAACTACCTCTGATTTCTCTGCCCCTTTTCAAATAAAAGATAATAATCTATATTATGCAGTCTATGAGACAAAGAGAGGTTATCCTAATAGTTTCTGTGGGAGGTTAGGCTCATTTGCCAATCTTCACAAAAAGGAGCTATCTTCTGAAGAGGATAGAATAATCTTCTCTGATGAATTTCGTACATTCCGATTACTTCCCAACGGAGAGATCCTTTATTCCAAAGATAAAAAGGGTGCATTTGGCAGCGAGATTTATTGCTACAATGAAAAAGAAAATAAATCTCATTTAGTTGCGAACATGGATTATCTTATAGATGAGATGGTTTGTAATGAGGATAGTATCTTCGTTGTTGCCCGACCAGAAAAAATAGCTCTGGTATATATCTCTTAGGCACAAACAGTCTTACACCACTTGTTGGCACTCCTTATATAGAAGGACAAATCTTTCTTGATAAAGACAAAATTATCTTTTGTGCAAATTATGACCAGACCTATAATATCTATGCCTATTCTTTGGCTGAGAAAGTATGCTATAAGATTACGAATAGTGGTTTTGCTCAATATCCTGCATTGAATGAAGGTATCCTCTATTTTGTCTCATTAAACGAGGATGGGATGGATATCTTCTCAAAAAAAGTCTCTTTTGACCAACAATTTACTCCTCCTTCAGAGAACAGCAAAGAGGTTTATTCTTACCCAAAGATAGAGTTAACAGAAGGCAACTCAAAGGATTTCTTTCTTAGTCTTAAACCCAGTGTTTGTAGTATTTACAACCCTATCTTTGGTGATAATGGCAAGAAATGGGATATGTTTTTTTCAGGACAGGACCCTACAGGAAGATACAATTATATGATAGGTCCAGCAGGTTATGATACAGAAAAAAGGGACTGGCATACTGAATTTGCAGGTGTTTGTTTTAATCAAGTCCTCAAGCTACTACGGATTAGTTTAACCAGAGACTTCAAGGAAGAGAATACGACGGTAGGTATTACCTATCCCCATTTTATTGAAAGAAGAGAAAAAGGACTTTCTTCACTCTCTTTTGGTAGTGAATTTTCTTTTGAGAAAGAAGAAAGGGTCTTAACCCCATGGTCTAATTGGGAATTCACCTATCCTTCATTAAAAACGCGTGTTGAGCTTTCCTTGCCTACGGAGGACAAAGGGGACAAAAAAACTGTAGGTATAGAAGCTTCCTGGTTTGGACAAATGTATATTCTACCAAATAAAGAAATAGGAATGATGATAAAGGGAGGGAGCAATCTTGCTACTTCTACCTCTGTTTCTATCCCAGGTTATAATGAGATAGAAAGTAATAGGTTTATTTCCACATCATTGTGGTATTCTTTCCCTTTAGGAAAGATAAGAAAGGGGTTATGGAATCCTAACATCTATTTTGGAGATAACTTTGGCGTTCTTTGGAGTAGCTTCCTTTTTCCTGATAATAAATCCTCCTGCTTCTCTTTTGGAGTAGAGCTAAATATAGAAAGCTCATCCTTGTTTGGGACAAGTGTCGGCATCATTGCTCCAGGAATAGCCATAACCAAGGATAAAAAAATTGAGATATATTTTGGGGGACGAATGTGAGATGCAAAATAAAGTCTTTGATGTGATGAAAAGAACATTTAATAAAAAATTCTCTAATTTTTTTGTTTTTCTTTTTATCTATATTGCTATATCGTGTATAATTACTCTATTTTCTATCGTTTCGACAGCAAAAAAACAAATATTAAGCGACATGGAGAATATGGGAGCAAATGTGTTGCAATTTTAGGAAAGGATAGATTGCTTGGAAAAAGGATAAAGATAGAAGGATGCTCTGATTCTTTTACAGTAATTGGTGGGTTAGAAAGAACAAAACCTTTTGTATTGCCTATGGTCAGCTTTGATTTTTGGTTTGGAGACAATGGAACAATGTTTATTCCTTATTCTGTAATAAGAGAAGTGGTAAAGCCGAAAGAGTCAAAAAACAAAGGTTTTTTAGGAGATATATTTATTCAAATGATGTTAAGATTAGATGGCAAAGAATTGCAAAAATGTATAGAAGAAACCAAGGAGGAAATTACAAATTTACTTTGTGAAAGATACGGCAAGGATAAAGAATTTAAAATTCTTCCTTCAGAAAAACTTCTTGATGAATTAGAAAAACAAACTCATTCTGCAAATATCTTTATTGGAACAATAGGCATAATTAGCCTTATTGCAAGTATTATCAGCATCTTGAGTATGATACTGCTTTCTGTCCATAATCGCACTACAGAGATAGGTATTCGTCGAGCTTTTGGCGCAAAGAAAAGGGACATATTCTTCCAATTTCTTAAAGAAGCGGTGATTATTACAGGTAAGGGTGGGATAGGTGGTGTTATTTTGGGATTGGTTGGTGTATATCTCCTTGGTAAGTATACAGGTTGGGAGATGGTGATCCCAATCCATGGACTGCTTCTCAGCATATCTGCAATAGGGATTATTGGGATAATTGGTGGGCTCTATCCAGCCATGCGTGCAGCGAATATTCCTCCAGCAATAGCGGTGAGGCATGAGTAATGTAAATACTCAGGTAGATAGGCTGTAGGCATTTAGACTGTAGGGGGGAATCATGCGTGATCATACGAAGCTCAGGACATTTGAACTGGCAGACGAAGTCGCGATTTTGATTTATCAAGTAACCATGAGATTTCCCAAGGAGGAGATATATGGATTGACTTCCCAGATGAGGAGAGCAGCGATTTCATTTGCCTCAAACATCGTTGAAGGGTGTGCACGTGAAAGTCAGACCGAGTACCTTCGCTTTCTTGAAATTGCGTTTGGTTCCTTAAGAGAACTGCATTACCAGTTCAGTTTGTCAAAACACCTGGGATATTGTGATGAACATGAAGTTTCTGATTGCGACTCAAAAATGGTGGAAACCGAAAAAGTTCTGGGTGCCCTGATTCGGTCAATGCGCAAAAGACTAATAGCCTACAGCCTGAGTAGTTACATAGTGCTCTTTGAAAACTTAATATAGGGACAAAAAAGTTTTTGTAATGGGTTAGTCCTCCTACAGTAATTCTCGGTGAAAAAGGCAGGAGTGGTGTTTTACACTACCTACCTCTGCCAGTCAGTAGATATTTGTAGTGGAGAGAAAAAGAGATCCAACAAAAAAGTGAAGGCAAAACGTCTGCCTGCTTAATATTTTTGCATGCTAATTGCTGCTTGCCATATTATTTGGGGTAGTTTTTATGCAGCATGAATATTGTTGCATAAAATATGATACTATTGTCCAGTCAAATGTTCACCGAGAATTGCTGATTGCTGCTCAGGTCGAAATTCTTCTTGACAAAATAACCTTTATGGTGTATAATTAAATATATCTAAAATAGAGGGATGAGAAATGAAGATAAATATCTTTAACCTATCTACCTATCTACCTATCTACCTATCTACCTATCTACCTATCTACCTATCTACCTATCTACCTGTATAGTCACTAAACTCACTAATACATTAAATTCATTAACGTTATTATACATCTGGCGGCTTCATCCAATGTAACTTGCCTCCTAAAAACTAATTTTTCTGCAAACGGAGTCAAATTTATCTTAAACTTGCATCAAAACAAGTGTCTATTGATAAATTAATGACTCTGACAAATTTTGTTTAAGGAGGCAAGTAAAATGATTAAGAAATTGAGTATGATAGTAGTAGGGATAGCTGTTACATTTACTATGGTAGTGGTGACACAACATAAAGCAGAAGCAGTAGATATAACAGTTAAAGGGCGCCATTCCCATTATAATGAAGGTGGAATGGCAGGTTGTGCCCGGATGACAAGCTGGGATAACTTTAGATACGATTCCTTTCGAACGAACAATAAAGGAAACTATCAGACACTCAATAAATTAAGAAATGTAACACCAGGGAGATATGTTGTTGGAGCAGGAAGTGATGGGTGTGGAGCAGCAAGCGGTAGCATGTATCGTATTCCTGACAAGAACATAACGGTAACAGTAAACTATTAAAACCTGAGGACTTAACTCTAAGGAGAGGAAGGAAAACAAAAAACTTCTTCCTCTCCTTAAAGAAATAAGGAAGAAGAGATGAAGATGGGTGTGATGAGCAAGTTTATTAGTGCTTATCAGTGACCTGTCTGCATACAACGCACAGGCAGGTCGAAGGTCGATGCCTTTCATCTGGCAGCAGACAGTATTCTTATAACCGTTAGAAGAGATACGAACTTCAAGATGAGGCTCGTGATTAAATCCACTATGACTGTGGCAGGAAATGGCTATCCTACAGCAAGTAGCGAATAAAATAAATAGCCATCAGCGAGGAGGTTAAAAAGATGTCTACTCGACAGAGACTTATAGATTGGATAAAGATAAAACATAAGACAGGGATTGGGTTAATTGTTTTTTCAGTAACTATAGTAGTATGTGCCTTAATGTTGCTCTTTGGAATAAATGAGGCTGGGAAGAGAGAGATTACCAAACTTATTAAAGAAAAAGGGAATGTAGAACAAATAGAGTTTTCACCAGAAATTTTTACAAAAAAAGGATATGACGCTCTATCTGAAATGATGTCTTTTAGTGATTTCCAATTAATTAAGAATAGATGCCCTCAAGTAAAGTCAATAGGCTTTTTTAGTGTAATAGATATTGAGGAAGGAAGAATAGAAAAAAGGGGATGTTGTTGGGCAAAAGCTACGCCTGAAAAATCTGCGCCTGGAGGTTATCCACCTCAAATATATGGAACTTCACCTGAAAGTAAAAAAGGGCTCAATGTAAAGATAAAAGAGGGTAGATTTATAAATGATATGGATATGCGTTATAAAAGAAAGGTTTGTGTGTTAGGTGCAGTAGCATATGAACTTCTTGGTAAAGGGAAAGTAATAGGCAAGAAACTTATTACTAAGAATCCAGATGAGAAGTTTACGATAATAGGGATATTGGAGAAAAAGATGCCGCTATTTACGGCATTACCCTTAAAAATCCAAGGTGATTTAGTAACAGTAGAAATAGATTCAAATATGTCTTCTCCTAAGATGCCTTCTGGTAAAATTCTTGCTAAGATGGGTCGAAGACATGATGCCACAAACCTGAATCTGGGTATATACATTCCTATATCTACATGGAAGGATTTTTTCAAAGAGGTAAAAGAGGAAGATTTTCCTTTTAAATCTATAGGAGGATTAGTTATTCCAGACAAGACTTTGGTAGCTGAACATTCTTCTATCCCTTCCAGGACATTTGTTTTTCTAACAATAAATACTCCTCCCGAACGAAAAGAAAATAAAGAAAAGCTTTTTATAGACAAAGAGTTGCAACAGGTATTCAAAGAATTCTACGAACCTCTTCCTGAAAGGCTAAAAAACCCGATTAACGATATTTATCATGTGCTTAGAAAGAAATATGGAAATGATAAGTTTTTCGACTTTTTTCTGGGTAGTGGAAAATTAGTGGATGAATTAAATGACCAGATAGAGGATTCAAATAAGTTATTAGGAATAACAGGTGGAGTTACGTTACTCCTTTCTATCATAATCCTTAGCAGTACAATGCTCATGTCTGTACATAATCGGGTGACAGAAATTGGTGTTCGTCGTGCCTTTGGGGCAAGAAAAAAGGATATATTCTATCAGTTTTTAACTGAAGGTGCGGCAATATATTTAATAGGGATAGTCATTGGTCTTGTATTTGGTGTTGTACTTTCGTATCTTTTAATAGTAAAGATATTATCATGGGAATATTCTACCCCTGTTTATAACATCATACTAAGCAGTGTAATTCCATTTTTAGTAGGGATATTAAGCAGCCTATACCCAGCAATGAAAGCAGCTAATATTCAACCTGCAGTGGCGGTAAAGTGTGAGTAAAAATATCATCATAGCTTCTATATTTTTTGTCTTGCAAGCAGATATGCTGTGTGCTTCTTCTTTACGCTCCTTTGTTGAAATTGCATTAGAGCATAACATGGCACTTAAATCAGAATACCTATCTTTATCTAAAGAGGAAATTGGCTTAAATAGAGCTAATAAGGAAGAATTTTACCCAGAGGTTAATTTAGAGCTGGATTGGAGCAAATCCTGGGGAGAAGAATTTGAGGGATTTTTCTGGATGGGAGATGGGGGAAATGAAAAACCTACTATGAACATAAACTCCTTTATCTCAAGGACACACCCCTTTGGTGGTAAACTGAGGCTTAACCTTAGCACAAATCAAATGATAGGAGAAAAAATCCAAAATCAATGGGACATGACATTAGACTCCGAAGAACCCCTTTCAAAATCTGCCCGCCAGATCATTATGACCCCTTTATTTGATGAACAGTTGCAATTTGATACTGCCAAGTTAAATCTACAGGAAAGGATAAGCGAGATAATCTTTGATGTAATCAATTTATATACACAACTACAACGATTAGATTTCACCCTGAGCATCAAGACAAAGGAGCTGGAAAACTTACAGGGTAATATTGAGATATCCAGAATTAAGCTTGAAAAAGGGCTTATTCCTGAGATGGATATCTTTCAGATGGAATTACAAACATCTTCTGTTTTAAGCGAAATGGAGACGATAAAGAAGGATAAAAGAGGACAGATTGCAAGATTCTTGCAAATATTAGGCATACAATCAACAATTGAAGATATGCAAAATAGTCAAGAAGACTTTTTGAATAAGATCAAGGTGTTAAAAAGGTTAGTAGAACCTTACTCACAACCATTAGGAACACGAAGTGTTATGTCTATCCCACAGGTCAAAATAAAATACATCCAGATTGAGCTATCAAAAAGAAGGCTACAAGAAGCAGTTTCAAGGAATGCACCTGTGCTGATACCTGCAGTTACAGTAAATAGGTCTGGAAATACTACACAAGAGGAGTTTAGGGCATCTGTTAAATTTCCTTTGTATAATAAAGGGATAAAAAAGGAGGAAACAAAAATAGCCCAAGCCTCTCTATCCCAAACAGAGCTTGAACTAAAAAGCCTGCTTATTAATACACAGATAGATATTGCTACAACTTTGGATGAGATTAAGGATACGGAAAGAAGGATTGAGGTGTTGGATAAGGATATAGACTTATCAGAGAAGATATATGAGATTGCTATGATAAAGTATCAGAGGGGGCTTATCTCTGCCAAAGACCTGTTGCAATATCAAGCAGATGTATTCCGTAAACGAAAAAGTATCTTTGAGGAGCAAACAGAGTTATTCCTTGACTATGTAAAATTGCTTAAAATTACAGGAGAATTATATCATGCATACCAGAAAGATATTTTCTAAGGCATTAATTTGCCTGATATGTATTGTCATTGGCTGGATATTGTCTAACTTCTATCGCATCCTTCAACAGGAAAAGGAAATCCCTGAGGTAGTAGTTGTTGAGGTAGGCAAAGGAAGGATAAGGGAAAAGATTGGGCTAACGACAAAAACAGGAGAAAAAGAGGTAGTAAATATCACCAGTTCTATAGAAAAAGGAAGGGTTGATAAGGTCTATGTCCGATGCGGTGATTATGCTACTTCCGGACAAATATTAGTGGAATTAAGAAGGGATGAATTGGCTGATACCTTGAAAAAGGAGGAGCTTAATCTTGAGCAGACAAGAGAAAAGCTATTGATGCTAACGAACATCCAACAGCATCGGGATGTAATAGAAAAGAAAGATGAGAAAAAGAAATTAGAATGGAATTTAACCAAGTCAGAGGAGAGATTGCAGGATAATCGCGAGCTATACGCCAAACAGGCGATTGCCTATCGAGAGGTGGAAAGTCAGGAGTTAGAGGTTAAAGAGGCAAGGATGAATATGGATAGGGTTGTGCGTGAAAGCGAGGAGTTAATCAAAAAATTGCAGAACCAAAAGAAAGAGCTTGAGGTTGATGTTCCCTCACTTATGCATCGGATTGCTGATGTAAAGGAGCAGATTAAAAACTGTGTGGTCTATTCCCCTATCAGCGGCATAGTGAGAAAGGTGGCAATAGAGAAAAATCAGAAGGTAGAGTATGGCACAATCCTTGTAAGTATAGGTGACCAATCTGAACTAATTGCCAGAGGCAGCCTGAAAGAGGCTAATTTCTTTTTGGTTAAAATGGGACAACCAGTAGAATTAAACTCAGAGGCTTATGGTAAGATGTTTAAGGGCAGGATACTCAAGATAATTCCGGATTATACGGTTGCCGGCAAAGAGGAAAAAGAAGGCGGAAGGTCCGCTGCCAGCGGTTGGGAGGTTGTCTGCTCTATTGAAAATCCTGAGGGGTTAAGGATAGGTATGGAGCTGTCCTGCGAGGTTATTATCAAGGAAAAGAAAACAGGTGGTCTCCTTATTCCACCTGAAGCCCTGTATGAGGAGGATTGTGTCCTGGTTGTAGAAAAGGGGCGGTTAAAGAAGAAAAAGATTGTAATTGGAGAAGGCACAACCGACCAGATTGAGGTGGTTAGTGGGCTCAATGCCAATGATAGGGTGGTTGTTCAGTACCCGGAGGAAATAAAAGAAGGGATGAGGGTAAGGGTAAAGTGAAGGTGATCGGTGATCGGTAATAACCAGTAGATACTTTTTCTTTACCGATTACCTGATTACCGATTATTACGAGGAGGTAAGATAAAATGATTGAGATGAATAACATTACTAAGGTTTATCAATTAGGTGAATCAAGGGTGGAGGCATTAAAAGAGGTTAGTATCAGTATTGAGCAAGGGGAATTTATATCCATTATGGGGCCGTCAGGAAGTGGTAAAAGCACTTTGCTTGCTATTATGGGCTGTTTGGATGTCCCTGCAAGCGGGACATATCTTTTTGATAAGAAAGAGGTCTCGAACTTAACCGATGATGAACTTTCGTTGCTTCGTAACGAAAAAATCGGGTTTGTATTTCAGGCATTTCATCTATTGCCAAGGTTTTCTGCCTTAGAGAATGTGGAGATCCCTTTAATTTACAAAAGAATCCCTCAGAATGAACGAAAAGAAAGGGCAAAGGCTTGCCTTGAACAGGTGGGACTGGGACACAGAATGGGGCACGCACCCTCTGAACTATCTGGCGGTGAACAGCAACGTGTAGCCATTGCCCGTGCCTTAGTAAATTCACCACGACTTATCCTGGCTGATGAGCCTACCGGAAACCTTGATTCAACATCATCACAAGAGGTTATGGATATCCTTTCCCTGCTTAACAGTGAGAAAAAGATTACTGTTGTGATTATTACACATAACACGCAAGTAGCAGAAAGAACTAAAAAGGTCTACCACCTGAAAGATGGACAATTTATAAATGAAAGCAACTGATTATCTTTATTTAGCCAGAAAGGATATAGCTAATTTTAAGCTGCGGAGCAGTCTTATAATCCTGTGTATTGGTGCAGGCATTTTAAGCTCTACCCTTAACCTTTACCATAGCTCAAAGAGACAGGAAGAACTACTGTCTTCACTTAGCGGCATGGGCAGTCAAATGATTTCTATCTGGATACAGGATAAAGAGATACAATCAAAAGACCTCCTTTTTCTTTCATCTTATTTCCCATATACCTCCTACCAGGTATCCGGACAGAACGAGATAAAATCCTTTCAAAAGATTAAAAAAGAGGCAAGGACAATAGCCACTGTGCCGCAATATCAAGCAGTTCATTCTGTCAGGATTAAGAATGGCCGATTTATTTCATCAGGCGATATTAAACAAAGGCGAAAGGTTTGTGTGATTGATACCAGCATGGCTAATGAATTAAAGGTAAGGGTGGGAAAGCAGATAAGGATTGACCATGACGGATTTCGAGTAATCGGTCTGGCTAAGGCAGAAGAAATGATGTCAGGGCAGGTGATTATTCCCCTGTCGGTGTGTGGTGAGGTTATTCCATCTGAATCAAGAAATTTTGAGGTAGTGATACTGACCTCTGGTAATCCTGATGTCTTGCGAAAGGAGATAGAGAGGATACTTGAGAAAAGATTTCCAGATAAAAAACAGAAAGGCAGGAAGGGAATTTCCTTTGATAATAAAAGATTCATGGTCTCAACCGCTGAAGGATTATTAGGGATGATTAAAGAACAAAGATGGACAAGCAGGATGATTACCTTAGGGATTGGATTGGTAACATTGATATTAGCCGGTGGTGGGATAATAAATCTGATAATGCTGTCAGTGCGTCAGAGGTATAAAGAAATAGGGGTAATGCGTGCCTGTGGGGCAAGGCGGGAGGAGATATTCTATCTTTTCCTCCTGCAGGCAGTATTGCTCTCTTTTTATGGCTTATTACTTGCTGGGATAATAGGGATAGGTTATGTAGGTGTATTTGGAGGCTGTGGATTTCCAATATTTTTAGAAGGACTGCTCTGGTCAAGTATAGTCTGCATTGGGGTAGGGATTTGTGGGTGCTTTCCAGCAAGATTAGCAGCCAATATCTCACCCTGGGAGGCTATAAGGGATGCTAATTAATTCAGGTGTCAGGTGACATAGCTCACTTGTGCACGATTTAAGAGGAGGACAGGCAAAAGTTATTCACAGCGAAATTACAAAGGATTCTTGAAGATTTAGGACACAGATTGTAAAAGCAAAAAATAGGAAAAAGGCAAGAAACAACCGAAAAACTGAAAAAATCGAAAAAGTAGTGAAGGAGTGGAGAGGAAGAGGGATTAACCCCAAAAATCCCGTAGCATTTCGACAGTGCTCAATGACCACGACTGAAGCTGTCAAATCATGGACAAATCACTGTCTGGAACGCTGGCACGTCTATACCCGCAAGCCATAAGTTTAACGCCGAAAATGGCGGCGTTTTTGCCGTCCGCTGGATTGATTTGTCAGGCAATTGTTTTGTTCATACCCCATTTAAATGGTCGCTGTCCCGAATGGCACTGACTTAAGCAATATAAGAGCGAAACTCAATCTATAAACAGTGGGTTGCTATCAGAATTACTACAATATCTTGTGGCGATTAAATCTCATAAACACGGCAAAAGCTCTTAAGTCAGTGCCATTCGTCGCTGTCCCTATTTTTCCTATTTTTCCCTTAAAAATCCTGTTCATCCTGTAATCCTGTCTAAAATGAGAATTGCTATAGCCAGTGATTCCAGACTTGACAACAAGCAATAATTCTGTTACAATACTATGCAAGCGGGACAAAGCGGATACAAGAGGGTCAAGGTATGATATTCATTACAGAAGACATAGGTATTAATGAAGATGAGATTTGCGAGGAATTTATTCGTTCATCTGGTCCTGGTGGTCAAAATGTAAACAAGGTTGCTACAGCTGTTCAACTTCGTTTCAATATACTTAAGTCAGTGTCCCTGCCAGATGATGTGCGGCAGAGGCTGATTTCTCTGGCAGGCAAGCAGATTACCCAGGATGGGGTATTGATTATCCATGCTCGACGCTTTCGGACACAGGATGGAAACCGTCAGGATGCTCTGAATCGATTGATTCATCTGATCCAGCGGGCAGCAGAGAGACCTAAAATCCGTCGCAAAACAAAGCCTACACTTGGTTCAAAGATGCGGCGGCTGAAAGATAAGCATCAACGTGCAGAAATAAAGCAGCAACGGCTGCCTGTTGGGCTGGGTGAATAGGTGCTTTTCAGGTATCAGATGTCAGATAACAGACTAAATACTGCAATTCTGTTCATGGCTGATACCTGATACCTGAAAAAAGGAGGCATGAAATTGAGTCGAATACAAGTTTTACCTGAGCATATTGCCAATAAGATAGCTGCTGGCGAGGTAGTGCAGAGACCTGCATCTGTGGTCAAGGAATTGGTGGAAAATTCTATTGATGCCGAAAGCACAAGGATTACCATAGAAATAGAAGATGGGGGGAAAGACCTCATTCTCATCGCTGATAATGGCTATGGAATGAGTAAAGAGGATGTGGAGCTGGCATTTGAGCGGCATGCTACCAGCAAGATAACAAGCGTGGATGATCTGGATAGTATCAGGAGCTTTGGATTCAGGGGTGAGGCACTGCCCAGTATTTCTGCGGTTTCACAGGTAGAGGTTGTAACCTGTGCCCACGATGCTGCCTCTGGTACGCTTTTGAGGATTGACGGCGGGATTGTTAAGGAGATGCGGGATGTTGGTGCCCCAGCAGGGACTACTATCAAGATAAGGAATCTGTTCTTTAATACACCTGCTCGGCGAAAGTTTCTTAAAACAACAACCACTGAAATGGGTCATATTAATCATGTTGTCTCTCGAATAGCCATGAGCCACCCGCATGTTGCCTTTAAGTTGACCCATAATGGCAGTGAGCTAATCAATGTTCAGCAGCAGAATAGCCTGTCAGAAAGGGTATTATCCTTTCTTGGGCAGGAGATGGCAAATGATATGCTGCCAGTGCAATTGTCAACTGATTCAGTGACAGGACACCTGTCGCTGGAAATAACCGGATTTATCCTTCCGCCAGCTCATACAAGACCAAATCGTGATATGCAGTCTCTGTTTGTGAATAATCGCTATATTGTTGACAAGACCATCAGTCATGCCATTTATACTGGATACCATACCTTGCTTCCAAATGGCAGATACCCAATTGCAGTTTTATTTTTGAAAATAGACCCGTCAGATGTAGATGTTAATGTGCACCCTACCAAGAGTGAGGTTCGGTTTCATCAGGAGAGAGAGATTCATCAATTAGTGGTTAAGGCAATAAGGGAAACATTCATAAATGCAAACCTTGTGCCAAGGATAACATTGGGGACACCAATGCCTGTGCCAGGAGGGGGAGAGAATAGGGAAGAACGGATAAGGACGGCAATACATGGGTATTTTAAGTCAGGTCAGACAGATGAATCAGGCAGAAGGCAATGGGCAGAATATAGCCGGCAATCTGTAGGGGCATACCCTGCGAAAACAGGCAGTCAGCAAGAGGAACAGGTTTTTTCAGGGGTAGATTATCATAAAGGCAACACACATGGCCATGTTCATGACCTTTGTCCCATTGGACAGATTCATAATACCTATATTATTGCACAGGGAAATGATGAGGTGTGCATTATTGACCAACATGCAGCCCA
The DNA here is from genome assembly GCA_020717845.1 of Marinifilum sp. Classification (GTDB taxonomy): domain Bacteria; phylum UBA9089; class CG2-30-40-21; order CG2-30-40-21; family CG2-30-40-21; genus CG2-30-40-21. The sequence continues at coordinate 14,366 of DYDG01000055.1, forward strand.
TGAACGAATATGTTATGAAAAGCTGATGGCTCAGGACAGGGAAATATTCTCACAGCTTATGTTGTTTCCCATCCAGCTTGAACTGGATTATAAAGAGGCAGCAATAATATCAGAGGCAATCCATGTCTTTGATGAGCTTGGCTTTAAGATAGAGGAGTTTGGCCAAAATACCTTTGTTATTCGAGCAGTCCCTGTGGGTATGGAGAAGGATGATCCCAAAAAGATTATTTTGGAAATAATTCACGATATTTCAAGCACTGGCAAGTCAATGACCAACTCAGAGCTTCGGGAAACCATGCTTATTTCCATGAGCTGTAAATCAGCTATCAAGGCTGGTCAACCCCTGTCTGCTGAGGAGATGAATTATCTTGTTCAGCAGTTGATGAATGTCCAGCAGCCGCATACCTGTCCACATGGAAGACCAACAATGATACGGTTGGGGATAGATGAAATAGAAAAGAGGTTTATGCGAAGGTAATTAGTAATTTCACAAAACACTGTGCCTGGAGGGGGCTATGAAATATATTCAACAATGGGAAAAGGAATGGGACGAGTTTTATGCTGGTGGTAAAGACATCATCTGGCATCCAGGCGAGAGTGTTGTCCGATTTATAAATTCTACTGTAAAAAACGTAAAAAAGGAAGGGAAAAGGGTAGAGAGGATTCTTGATATTGGTTGCGGCAATGGCAGGCATATCAGCTATCTAACTAAGGAGGGATTTCATGCCTGCGGCATAGATATATCCCAGAAATCACTTGATATTGCTGCTAAATGGCTGGCAGAGACAATGTGTGCTGGTGCTGTTACGGAATTAAAAAAAGGTTGTGTTACTGCTATCCCGTATCCTGATGAATACTTTGATGTTGTCATTTGTTTTGGGGTGCTTGACCATCTCTTTTTTGATGATATTGAAACAGCTATTGCTGAGATTGACAGGGTGCTAAAGCCTGAAGGGCTTGTCTTTTTAAGCCTGCGGTCTACCAGGGATACAGATTGTGGCCGCGGGGATGAGGTGGAGCATAATACCTTTATGATTGATGGAAATATCGAACAAGGATTGCCTCAGCACTTTTTTGATGCTGTAGAGATAAAAGACATGCTTGTTGATTTTTCTCTGAAATATATAGAATGCGAGGAGCGACTGTATGGGGATTTTCTTTCCTACATCTACTCTCGATGGGTGGTTGTTGCTGAAAAAACAAGTATGATGGGATAGAATGGGATAGAAATGTCCCCGCTATCTTCAACTAAACGATTAAAACAATGGAGGTGTGAAATTGGCAAATATGATAAACTTAGATAGGCTTCATGAAAAGGTGAGGGGATTGATTGTCCCATATGTTTTAAGATTGATTGAGATCTATGCAACAAATCTTAAGAGTATAATGGTTTATGGGAGTGCTGCTCAGGGAGAAGACTTTGTGCCAGGTCATTCAAACATTAATCTCCTGATTATCTTCAATGAGATTACCCTGTTGGACATGAAAAAGGGGGCTAAATTAGTTAGCATGGGCAAAAAACAAAAAAAGATTGTGCCCTTGTTTCTTACCTTACACCATATAAGGACATCATCAGATGTATTCCCTATAGAGTTTATGGAGATGAAAGAAAACCATGTTGTTATCTATGGGGATGAAATCTTTGAGTCAATAGTAATTCGCTCAGAAAATGTCAGGCTACAGTGTGAATCTACATTAAAGGGACAGATTATCAAGCTAAGACAGGGGTATCTTGAATTAATGGCAAAGCCTGAACTGCTAAAAAGGTTGATGATGGATTCTTTAACCGGGTTGATGCCAACCATAAGAAATATTTTGCGATTAAAGGGGAACGTGACAGTGGCAACTAAAAAGAATGAGGTGCTGAACCAGGTGGAAAAGGAATATGGGATAGATATGTCAGCCTTATTAAAGGTATTGCACAGCAAATTAAAGATAGCAAAATTAGCCAAAAATGGGTGGTGTCTGAAATTAGCTAAAGGTTTATAATATGATATGCCGATAA
>DYDG01000004.1 GCA_020717845.1 Marinifilum sp.
TAGGCTCTTCTTGCAACCGCCTATTTTTTTTCGCAAAATGTCAGGAGTTCTGACAATTCTGGCTAAAAACAAGCCAAATCTCTTTAGACGCAATTTGGAATAACCCAGAGGATGATATATATGGACAATTGCTCAAAAGCAGAAGATTGATAATTAAAAAGGTTGGAAGGTTATCTGGTTCTGATGCCAAAAGTTTAGAAAGTTCTTTACGGAAGTAGCTTGGTTTTTAAGAAGAGATACCCCGGACAAGATAGTCCCTTACATAGTATTTTATAATAGTGCTGACAAAAAAATAAGGCAAGGGAATCAAGGTCTGACCCTGAATCTCTCCTCTCATTAAGAACGGATAATTTTATAAGAGATATCTTAGAGAACCTTCATGTCTTAGTGCCTTTGTGGCAGAAATTATCCGGCAACTAACAAGCTAAGTTATTCTCAGACACCACCGTTTTTTTAAGTGGCAGCATTTTTCGTATCCAGCCCATCCCTATTATTAAAATCAACGAGATAATGCTGCCCCATATCCCTGCCTTAAGAGAAAGAGGGTCATAGACAAAATCAATCTTACTTGTGCCTGCTTTTATCTTTATCGCTCGAAAAGCATAATCTGCTCGATATATTTTTGTCTCTTGATTATTCACATATGCCTTCCACCCAGGATAATAATTGTCGGTCAACACAATCCAGCCATCCCTGTTTGTATCAGCCTTGATAGAAACACGATGAAGTTTGTAGTCAGTTATTTTTACTGCTGGCAGCAGACCTTCTGTTGGCAGCAGACCTTCTGCCGGCCTGCTTCCAGCCTGCTTCTGCTTCTTATCTCCTGTCCCCTCGCTTAGAACTACCTGATTTCTTGGGTCAAAATTCACTGTTCCTACAGTAGTAAATACTTTCTCTGATGCAATGGATACTGCCTCTGGCACAAAAAATGCTCTTGGAAGTGCTGATTCATTTTTATAGAAACAGACACCTTTGTCATAGACTATAAGCTTCCAGTTATCTTGAACAATTTCTGGGGCAAGCTGTTCTATAGAAACAATATATTTAATATTAAACAGATTAATTAATTCTCGCAACACATTTAATGTCGGCGGATAGTTCATAAACAGGGCAAGAAGGTCCATGTACTCATCCGGACACAGTGCCATATAACCAGCAACATGGGCATAAAAGATGTGGTGAGAAAGACCTAAATAAGGGACAATTCCCCGCTGATATTCAGTGTAGTTTGCTACAAAATTTTTATTAAATTCTATACCTGCATAATGTTTTCTTGTTGCAGGTGTATGCATTACCCGAAAAATTTCCTTATCGCTGTTAATGAATTCTACGGTTTTTGTGTAATAAAAAAAGTACTTTTCCTTCATAGTAGGTTGATATTTCCAGCCAGCTAAGAACAAATCGATGATTATTACACAAAACAGCACTGGCAATAACAGTTTTTTTGTCTTTATTCCCCACAAAGAGAGGATAATAATACCCAGAAAAATGCTGCTCATCGTTATGTTGCAAATAATATGATAGTATCTTATAAACAAAATATTATTATCCTCACCCTTGATGTTAGAAAATAAGGTTTTTAGAATGGATTCATAATAATTGCCTCCAATGATACATGTGATTATAAATATTACGAGTAAAACCGGAAGGCTGTATTTCAGGAATCTTAGCAGTTTTTTTGACTCCATGACCATGTCCAACCCAAATCCAGAAAGCAAACTGCCAGAAAAAGCAACTATACAGAGAAACTTTACTGGAAATCTAAAAAGAGAGAATCCGGGTAATATCTCATAGCACCAATAGTATAATGGCAGGATATTGCCAAAGGACAGGATCAAAAAAATGAGGAAGACAAATGTAAAAAAAGAGTATCTCTGCTGTTGACGATTAACCACAGCCAGACAAAGAAAGATAAAGGGCAGAAGCCCAAAATATGGGCAGGAAAGCCACGTCTGTTCTGCCTGAAACTTTGTTGGCTCAAGGATTTCTGCAAAGAATGGGACAATGTATTCTATCATTTGCAAGGGATTAAATGACCATGCATTTGCCTCCTTAAATGTTACACCCAGTGTTGCTCTGGATGAATTGATAATTGCCTCTATAGTCGGAATTATCTTGAACAAGCTCAATCCACAGCCAATTAGCATTACTAATAGAAATCCCTTAATAGGGCTGACATTCTTATGAACAAAACACTGATGAATAGTATAACATAACAGGATACAGTTCATTCCATAAACAACTGTAATATCCCCGGAAAGCAAAAATAATGCCATCATCCCGCCACTTGCAGCCAGGTTTGAGAAACTATTTTTTATTAAGTATCGATGGAAGAACAAAAAAACAAATGGCATAAGGGAGGCAGAGGTAAGTGTATTGAGCATGTCCAGAATACCCAGCATATACCCCCCAAAGACAAAGGATATGGCAGACATAAATGCCCCACTACAGCTTGTCTTGAATTCACGGCTAAGAAGATACATACCGCAGGCAGCAGCAAGGTAATGGCTGATGATAAACCATTTCAATCCTAAATTAAAGTTCGGAATGTATGTTAGAATAGATGGAGGATAAAGAGACATGTCCGCAACGGTTGGCACCCCTCCAAAGGCATATGGATTCCATATCGGCAATCCTAATCCCTGATAAAGGCATTGATGTGTAAAAAACCTCACCGGATACCAGAGTCGATAAAAGTCACGAAAACAGAACATGGTGTCAGTGAAAAGTGTGCCGGAAAAGAAGGCAATAACCAGCAGGCATAAAATAATCAGGATATGAGCATCTCTTTTCAACAAAATTTCTCCTTAACTGATAAAGTAACTGCTTACCACAGAGAGAACAGAGATGAATGAGAATAATCGTTACTATATGGAGTCCAAAGTTCTTTGCGAACTTTGCGAGAAATCTTTTCGTCAAGTTGGTTTGCATATAGTAGTTACATCTTGCAGTCAATTCTGTAGCAGCAAGCACTTTTGTTTCATTCACAGAGCTGGCATAGTCCAATATCCATCTGGGGTGTCCCGTATCAATACCACGATAATAGAGGAATTTAGCTATCTCATGTAGCCAGCCGTAATAAGAGCGTTCAAAGTCATGCTCATGGTAGGTAACATCATCTGCTTCTCTCAAGTCCATAGGATGGGCAGCCACTAAAGGTGATCTGATCCCCGCCCTGACCACCCCACACCCCAATACCCTACAATCGTCTTTATCTGTGAGTTAACCGCATAGTCTGCCTTTTTTATCTCGCTGATAAACTCCTTAATCTTTTCACCACGCCATGTAATCCATCGCTGCTAAGCAGGATTGCTCCAGTTTTTAATTGCAGGCAGGTCATGTCCTGTCCTCAGCCTTAAACTTTGTTTTTGCAGGCATCACAGTGGCATGACCATAGCTATCCCAGCCTTCACCAAAATCATGGATAAAAACTATATCCCATCAAGCCCTGTTTTGGCTATTCTGGCTACCCGTTCGGTGTAAAATGCCAGATATTCCAGATTGTTTAGACACAATCATCTGTCCTCATCTGCTACGATTTAATCCTCTCCGTCTACCTCAACCATTACCTTTTTTTTCGCAACAGTAACCTTACGATATACCTCTTCCGGCTCTTTACGGACATCATCAACAACAAGCAATTCTTCAATAGAGATGCCGAATAACCGCTCGTTTTCCTGCAAATAAGGAAGCATAACCTGCCAATCTTCAGGGGTAAGACGAACAAATTCTCCGCCATTTAGTTGTCCCTTGACCATTTTTTTGTGTGGATCACGAACATAGATAGCACCGCCAGAGGCAAGCGAAAAAAGGTTTGAACCAGGATAGGGGCTGGGTTGCTCTACAAACTTGCCTCTTATCTCGTCAAACTCAATCCCATTGAGGATAACAAACCCACCGCCATTTAATGGGTCGCCAGCCATAAACGATTCAGCTAAGAAGTCGAGACAGGTGCCGTTTATGACCACCCTTGGCCTGCCAACCGCATTAATCATGGGTCTTCCTGCAATATTGCCAAGGACATAAACATTGCCGCCCTTAGCACCATACATAAATGTTTGCCCTGCATCACCATAGATGACGAGCTTCCCACTTTTCATTATCTGTCCCAATTGATCCTGAGCATTCCCATGAATAAAAATCTCCAGACCATCTATGCCTGAGGCAATATAATCACCAGAGGAATCATAAATATCAATCCTGACACCCTGTGTATTTAATCCAAGCCCACAGCCGCAAAATCGTTGTCCAAGATAGCCATAGCAGATAAACCTTTTCCATCCCAGGTTATAGGCAGCAACTACCAAATGCGAGTCGCAGTCCTCACCCTCAGGGGTAAAGTCATGGGCATCAATTATCAGCACCTGTTCATTGTCTCTGGGTGCTCTCAGGGTATTCCGTTTCTTAAAATCAATTAATTTGTATACCCCATCGCTATGGCTCAGATCCTTTGTTGACTCAAATACATCGTGAAGGGTTAGCTTAAGTATTTCCAATATCCCGCTTCTCTTTTTTGTCCCAGTATCGTATCGTTGGTCATTGAGCAGGGTAAGTATCTCGAGTGTCTTTGTTTTGTCCTGATCATTCCCAGCAGCCATGCTTACCATCTCATGGCAAACCCAACGAAATGTATTATAGTCCCAGTCTTTGAGGTTATCCTTAAGATACTCAAACAACTCCATGCTTGAACAGGCAGCAAACCTTTCCTTGATTGACTGAGACTGTTGAGTGGTCTGAATGATGACAGACAGATCAGGGTGTGTCTGGTTTTCAGTGGTCTTGATTACTCGTCCAAACTTATCGGTGCAAGTAAGCTTCTTTTGCTTTTTTTGCTCTCCGCCATTTTCATCAAGGGTAAAGATAAATGCCCCGCCGTCTGTATGACTTCCGCCACGGGCATTCCAGTATTTATCTGCGATAAGGTGAAATCTTTTATCCTCTTTGGAAAGGCTATTGAGAATAGCATCGATTGCCTGTTTTTCAGAGCCAATGATGCCTATCTGTATCTCTCCCTCTTGCAGGGCAAAAACCTGGGGCCTGAGCATGGCCGTATCAGTAATGCCGATAAGCTGAAGTTTTTTATTCTCTGCATCATTACGGGCAATGATAAAAAGCCAGGGTCCATCAGGTGAACCATGAACATGGAGCTCCTGAATATGCCGATATATTCGCTGCTTTTCAGCAGGCAGTTGATCAAAATCAAGCTCTGTTGTTGGTGCCAATGCCTCAACAATATACTCCAGTGGATAGCCATATGTTCTGTTCAAGAGGTCAAAGACAAGAACAGACACCTCTGTATCGGTCAGGAATAATGGCTGGATATTTCGCTGATAAAGGTATTCGCTTACTGAATGGTAGTTAGCAAAATCGCCATTATGCACCAATGCCTCGTTTAAGCCAATGAATGGGTGTGCCCCGCCAGGATGCCAGAGCCTGCCTCTGGTGGGATAGCGTTGATGAGCAATCCAGACATGAGCCTTAAAATCATCCATCTGGTAATACTGGACTGCCTGTTCAGCATAGCCAACCACCTTTAATATCATCATGTTGCGTCCATGTGAGAGAACAAACGCTCTTTTCTCACCTTTTTCATCCAATGAGGCATAAAACTGCTTGTTCAACTTGAATGTATTCTGGTAAATAAATTCATCCTCTGCCTTTCGCAGATCCATTCCAGCAAGGTTATTCTCCTTGATAAATTGTGTCAACACATCTTCCTTTATTCGGACAAAGTATTGACAGACATCTGGCGGCTTAACCTCCAGACCAATCTCTTGATAATCATCAATAGTAGGAATCATGGCTGAGTGTGTAACATCCATGAATGGCAGGATGCAGTCTTTTTCAACCTCACCCTTTGCTGTAGGGTCTAATAAGGCTATTTGCAGCAAATAGCAGTCATCAAGCGTTTCCTTACTTATCCCAAAGTGTTTGGGATCAAATCCAACCGCAGCGATCCCGCCGCCCTTGCCATTACCTCGATTATGCATCTGGATAGACGGCTCAAAGATATGCCTGCCACGGACTGGAACAGAGCAGGCAAACCCAACAACACCACAGCCGCCCTCTGCCTCAGTCTGCCATTTATCAGGCATTATATCATCTTTCAATCTTTCTCTTGAGTTAATAACTTGTTCTGCAAAATTATTTACCATTTCATACCCCTTCGCATTTTCGTGTAAAATCCGATCGTTCAGGATATGTATCCTGAACGTAATATTGGCTGTGGGGATATATATCCCCACTTCAACTTTGCATTCAGGATACATATCCTGAACGATCGAGCAGGATGGGTGAAACCCATCTATTTTGTTCTATTCTGTTCTATTTTGTCTACCCACCGTTAGCCTATCTTTACCCCTTCATACTCCAAACAATCATGTCTGCCCACTAATTCCTGAATGCTTCTCATGCCCAATTTTTTGAGGATGTCAACCAATTGAGTATGCCATGATGAAAGGAGGTTAGTCAGCCGTTGGCTTGACCAGTCAGAATCAAAGTGATGGGTTAATTCCTTATCTGTTGTTGCAATACCTCGCGGGCATCCACGCCCGCTTTCACAATTAGCACATCGGACACATTCAAGGGCAACCATCTCTGCTGTGCCAATAACCACCCCATCAGCACCCAGGGCAATTGCCTTGGCTGCATCTTGAGCGGTCCGAATCCCGCCTGAGGCAATCAGGGTTATTTTATCCCTGACACCCTCAGCCTTTAAAAAGTTATGCACCTTCGGAATAGCATATTCTATAGGCATAGCAATATTTTTCTTAGCAATATTTGGTGCTGCACCTGTTCCGCCATAGCTGCCGTCTATATGAATAATATGAGCCTCAGCATAATAGCTGCCTATGGCTACCATATCAACATCTGTTGGTGTTGAAACCTTGACTGAGACCAATGCCTTAGGATTCATTGCCTTTATCCAGTCAACATGCTTTTTATGATCCTCAACCGAATAGACTGAATGGAATGGGAATGGTGAGAAAAGGGCAGAGCCTGGCAGAGCCTCACGCATGACAGCTACCTCTGGTGTATTTTTATCACCAAGTAAATGCCCACCTAAACCTGGTTTTGCCCCTTGAGCATACTTGAACTCAACGATCTTAACCCGTTTGATAGTATCTTCCCGAACACCGAAGAGTCCGGTTGCAACCTGAGTAATAACATGGTCATCATAAGGATACAAGGTAGTATGATACCCGCCTTCACCTGTACAGGTAAAGGTATTCCACGCCTTAGCTGCCCTTGCCTTGCCAATTATGGTAGACAATCCAACTGAGCCAAATGACATTCCGCCACCATAAACAGGCAGTCCTATCTCAACCCTGTGTGCTGAATCATTCCGTCTGTTAAGAGGGATAGCGGTGCTTATTTCTTCATTTTTTAGTTTAATAGAGGGATTTTCTGGAAATTTTATCTTCAGCCTGTCAAATCCGCCGCCAGAATTTCCCACACTATATTCAAGCCCATTTGTTGGCACCTTGCCTGTCTCTGCCTGATACCATGTAGACAGGATAAGATCGTTTGTCCAACGGTAATCTCCCAGCATTTCCATCATAGGATTGATGATAACAGACAATGCTCCCTGAGGACAAGAGTCAACACAGGCGTTGCATGAGATACCAACACACTTATGCTCCTCTGGTCTTGAAAAGGACGAAGTGCCTGCCTGTTGATGAACCCCAACCGTGCAAACCTCGACACACTTACCGCAGTTAATACAAGTTTTGTCACGATAGACAATATATTTGGATATCTGATTTCTATACCGTGAGGGGGCAAGTGCTACCCCTGGTACAGATTCAACAATATTATTTGACATCACGTTTTCCTCCATTTTTCCCTTTTCCCCTGTTTTCCCATTTTCCCTTACTTACACATAATCGCATTCACAAAATCTCGTTCCAGATCCTCAAGGAACATTGCTCTTCCTGTTTCACCCCGAAGCCTGCGTGCCTCACGAATACCCATAGCACCCATGACCTCTATTAATTGGGAATGCCATGCACCCATCAGGTTTATTATTCGTCTGCTGGCCCACGCAACATCTATCTTTTCCATCTCTACTGGACAGGACAACCCTTTTGTGCATCGTTTACACACCCGACATTCCAGGGCAATAGGGAGTATCAGGTCAACAGCTGCTCCATCTGCCCCGCACAGGATGACCTTGGCTAAGTGTTCAGCCAGACCAATGCCGCCAGAGACGATAATGGTTACCTCATCCCTTATAGATTTAGCTACAAGCTGCCGATGAATATCCCGCACCATATCCTTGATAAACCGCGGCTGTGCGGCATCATGTTCATTTCCTTGATAGTCTGCATAAAGGTGGATAATCTCTACCCCATCCTGTATCAGTTTTTGACTGATATCAGCTGCGTTTTTATCGAGCTTCAGCCGGACAGAAGCAATTAAGCTGGAATTAATCTTTTTGGCTTGAGCAATATATTCCATGATATTTTCTTCATAGATGAACTCAGCCAGTCTCGCCCCTGTAAGCAATTTTTTCTGCGTCTCAAATGTCTTTGCACTAAATTGTGGCATCAGGATTTTATTGTAAGGGCTAAGCTCATCGAAATACTCCTCTGCCTCAATCAGCATGGGGATATCCAATTTATTAGCTGCCTTAGCCATAGCCAGCCTCATGTTTTTATTTATCTTGCCAAATGGCAGGATATTAAAGATGATCGGCATAGGAATATTTATGGTAGGCGGTGGGCTGGAGACAAGATGCCCTTGCGTATCAAACTCAAGGCTAACCAATTTTCTGCCAAGGTCAATACTGGTACTGATATATTCTCTGCCATGGATACCGTCACGGGTTGGCCTGACAATCTCAGACATATCAGTCCACATAGAATCAAAGCCATGCCCTGTAAATGGACCCAGATACCCGGCACCAGAGACAGGGATCTTGCCGGTTTCTGCCTGATACCAGGTAGTAGCAATGATATCCGGCTTCCAGTATGAATCACCAAGCCTTTTATATTCAGGGTTTATTGCCCTGGAAAACAATCTTCCCTTACACTCCTGAACACAACGGAAGCAATTTTTACACAAATAATCAATGGTATCTGTCAATTGCTTAGAATCGAAGCTGCGGTTTTTATATACATCATAGACGCATGATTTCTTAGCACACTTAGCACATCCAAGACAGCCATCCCTTTCGATCGCAGATACCTTGCCAACAGGTGTAAACCTTGGCAAGGTTGGGGTGATATTTATATGATATTTTTCTGGCATATTAGTTTTCTCCTTAATTATCGTAACGGATTCTGTCCAATCTCTTTTATTCTGGCAACCATCTCATCCACAGCCTCAAGCATTGTATTTGAAACATCATCTCCTGGCACTTGTTTCATTAACAACCGATTCTGTCCAAGACCTATCTCATCCAAATATTTTTTTGCCATTTCAAACCTATTTCTGGCACGCTTATTCCCGATAAGCGACTGACACTTCCCATTCAAGCATATAGCTACAATCACCCCATCAGCTCCTGTTTCAAACGCCTCAAGGATATGAAGCACCTCAAGCCTGCCAGAGCATGACAGCTTAATCAGATGAATATCGACAACCTCATGTTGTTCAAGAGAATCAACATCCTTAACTGACATACAATTATGACAACAAAACATTGCAATCTTTATTTTTTCCATGTTAAATCCTTTTTGTAGGGAAAGGCGTGACCGTTTCCTACATGTTAAACCGGGTATACAGACACAAAAAGAGTGTCTTATCGAAGATAAGACACCCTTATCTCTTACTAATACCACAATGTTAAAATATAATACCATAGTGGCTGTATTTTGTCAAGCACTTTTTGGGCTCTGCATGGAAGACGTCCCTCAAGGATGAGGATGGCAGGGTAGTGTCGCGTCAACCTTAATCTGTCGCATGTAGTAGAGACGCGATTAATCGCGTCTCTACATTGGAAAAAGGCAGGGACAAGCCCTGCAGCTACATTAATAAACCATTCGACACTTGAGACTTGACACAACAGTAGTCGAAATTCATTGCACCTATAACCCTGAAACCAGGAGTGGCTGGTCGTAATGTCATGGGAACACTGCATTGGGTCTCAGCAAATCATGCCATTTTCATGGGCAAAGGGTGGAAAGGCGAAGTAATTTATTCACCACAGAGGCACAGAGACACGGAGAAATATTACGAGAATGGACATTGAAATTTATAATAAATCCTATTTTAATCCCGGTTCTAAAAGCATTCTTCGTGCCTCTGTGGTGAAAATATGTTTCTATATTGTCTTATTCTCATTTTTTAATAATAGACCGCAGCATCAAGGGAGTAAGTAGCACAGAAACTATTACCACCAGTATTATGGCTGAAAAGACATCTTTGGTTAGCACCCCCAGACTCAGACCCACTGAGGCAATGACTAAGGTCAACTCGTTTCTTGGGACAAGGGCAATGCCAATAACTAATGAATCCCTGAGATTGAACCTGCCTATCTTCCCGCCTATAAACCCGCCTATTATCTGGCTTACAATAGTCAAAAGGACAAGTATTCCCCCAAATAGCCCGACACTACCTATTGCCCTAAAATCAAACAAAAGTCCGATATTGAAGAAAAAGAATGGGACAAAGAATCCATTGGAAATGCCGCTTATTCTGTAACTCATTGTTTCTGTCTTAAATCTTGGGATTATGGAGATAGAGATGCCGAATAAAAAGGCACCAATAATAGCACTCAATCCCATCTTTTCTGTGAGATAGGCAAACATAAAGAGTATACCAGTGATGATAGAAAAGCTTGCCTCTTCCACAATCATTCTGTCTATTAATCGAGAAAGCCATAAAAAAACATACTTGCTGGCTAAAAATATCAATAAACCAAAACCGCCTGTCTCAAAGAAAATAATACTAATGGTGCGGAATGAGATACTGCCTGTTTGAACAATCCCCATGACCATGGAGAGGATAACCAGTCCAATAAAGCCGCCTGCAACCGCTGAAATAAGGATAGTGCTCCCAGCCGCAGTAGCCAGATACCTCATATCAATCAAGGAACGAAGGCTAACCCCAATACTGGTAGCAGACATGGCCAGACCAACCAACAACGGCCCATTGATTGAAGAAGACTGCGGGAAGATTGTTGATGAAAAAATGATTGCTGCCAGAAAACCGCCAAAGAATGGAAAGATTGTCCCCAGAATAGCTGCTGGCAGGGATCTAATAATAGAGCCTGAAAACCTTTCCAGTTCAATTTTTTCAAACCCTATGGAAAACAACAAAAAGATGATGCCTATCTCTCCAAGGAGTTTAATCGCTGCAGCAGAATGAGTAAGGTTGCCGTCTCCGGTAGAAATGATAATAAGTCCAAGCCCAGGACCAAGAATAACCCCTAAGATAATTTCACCAAAGATGGACGGAAGGCTTATCCTTTCAAATACCTCTCCAATAAGCTTGATGAGGATTAATATTATGCCTATGGTAAAAATGACATCCATGTTCATACCTCCAACGGTATCTATGGTAGCACAGACATTCCTGTCTGTGTCTGTATCTGCGATACTTACTTACTCACTCACTTACTCACAGACAGGAATGTCTGTGCTACTTACTTTTCACAGACAAGAATGTCTGTGCTACTATTTACAACCCCATCATACTCAAGATACGGCCAACTACATCTATCTTGCCCACCATCCCCACAACCCGTTTATTTTCAACCACAGGGATACTCTGAATTTTATGCTCAAACATAAGATACGCTGCCTCATCTACTGTATCACCAGGGGAAAGGGTTATGGGATGAAGGCTCATGATTGAGCGAATGCTTGGAATGCCCAGAAAGCATTTCTCAACCAGCAGCCTATTTCTGGTTGAGCCATGAAATAGGATGAGCTTTAACAGATCTGTCTGCGAGATGATGCCAACAAGTTCGTTGTTTTCATCTATCACCGGAAACGAAAGGTAGTCATACATCTCAATATCTGCCGCAAACTCAAGAAATTGTCCGTCCTCTTTAACCGTAACCACATCATGGCTCATAATATCCCGGACCTTTTTTTTGCCGAAATCCTTGCATTTTTCCATTATTGTGTAAAAATCTATTCGTTTGACCATAAACGCCTCCTTTGTGAGGGTTAGCCGTTAGATAGTGACTAATTGCTAACCGATAGCTTTCAGGATGGGTGAAACCCATCTATTCCGACAGCTCCTTTTGCAGCAACTGCAAATCTATCCATACATCCTTTTTTAATGCAGGGTGATAAAGCAGGGCTGCGGGATGATATGTAGGCAGGAGCTTAATCCCCTGATAATCGAAGAATTTACCCCGCAGGATGCTTATCCCTTTATCTGCTACTTTGAGCAGTGTTTTGGTAGCAAAATTTCCCAGGCACAGGATAATCTCTGGCTTAATAACCCTAATTTGGGCAGTAAGATATGCATTACATGCCACAATCTCATCATGATTGGGGTCCCTGTTGTTTTCCGGACGGCATTTGACAACATTGGTGATATAAACATCTTTCCTTTCGATCTGGATAGCAGCCAGCATCTTAGTCAATAGCTGTCCCGCATCCCCAACAAACGGCTGACCATTTATATCTTCCTGTGCCCCTGGTGCCTCTCCAATGATCATCAGCCTTGCCTCAGGATTACCTGTGCCAAAGACAATGTTCTTCCGATGTTTTGCCAGAAGGCATCTTTTGCAATCTTGAATAGATTCTTCGATATCCTCAATTGTTTCAACATGCAATCTATCCAGTGGTTCTGCCACTTTTGCAAGGGTGACAGCTGAGAGAGGCTGTCTCCCTCTGCCAGAGGGTGTGGGAGTGATTCCTTCTCTGACATGGGCTGCCATAGAGAGAGCCTCTCTGGCAGAGGAAAGCCCTGGCAGCAGACCTTCTGCTCTGGCAGAGGGAGTGGCAGTAGGACTCCCACCTCTGGCAGTGGGACTCCCACTGGCAAGGACAGGTGACGGTATCCTCACCCCTGTCTCTTGCTCAATATATCTTCTGCTGAGCTTAAGCAATTGCACGTATTCCTGATGCAGATTAAACATATGGTTTGCTCCATTTGGATAATTCGGGACGGTTCATTTTCACCATTTTTCGTGTGATTTCTTTCGAAATTTAATTCCTTGGGACGGTTCATAATCTCTAATCTTAATGTAGATTAGTGATGTTAAAAACCTTGAACATTGAGTATTAGGTTGCAATTCTTTTCCCTACCTAACCGTCTTCAGCCTTCAGCCTATCCACCTATCCTCCCCAACGCCTCAACAACAACAGGATCAAAGTCATAACCACTTGTTTCCATAAGTTGTCTTAATGCATCCTCATGGCTTAAAGCATGACGATATGGCCGTTCATGGAGCAAGGCAGTATAGGTATCAGCCACAGCCAGGATACGGGCAAAGACAGGGATTTTTTCTCCCTTTAAGCCGTCAGGGTAGCCGCTCCCATCCATCCTTTCATGATGATAAAGGATACAATCCTCGACCTCCTTGCATAGTTTGATAGTTTTGACAATATTCATGCCAGTAGGGATATGTGCCTTAACATCCTCAAACTCTTCTGGGGTCAGTCTTCGGTTTGCATTCAATATCTCCTCACTTACCCCCATATTACCAATATCGTGCAGAAAGCTGGCAATCTTGATAGATTCTATCAGCTCTTTATTCATTCCCATTTGTTGGGCAATCCTGACGCTATAATCAGCAACAAGCAGGGAATGTCCCTCAGCATACATATTCTGAGATTCTATGGCCACACACAGGGCATCAATGGTGCTAATCATCAGGTTTATCCTGTTATCCAACAGCCTGATATTTTCAAAGGCAAGGATAGCCCCTGCAGACAGGGTTTCTAAAAGGAATATTTCCTCTTCACTATATTCAAGAGTAGAAAGTTTTTCTCCCAGGCTTAAGATGCCAATAAGCTTGTTATGAGAGAAAAGGGGGATAACCAGGACAGCCTCTATTTCCTCTAATCCCTTTAGCAGCGAATCCCTTACCCATCTAAGGTCATAGCTTTCGTTTGCCTCTCTACGAAGCAAAGACCTTTTCCCCTGAAGCAGCCACTGGATAAGAGCTGCATCTTGATTTAATTTTATCCTTTGTGAATCCAACCCCCTGGACATAGACAGGGAATAATTCCCTGCATCATCAACAATCATTACCCCTACCTTTTCTACCTCTACCACATGCAGGACAGCATTAAACATGGACATCAAGATAAACTCCCGGTCAAAGGAAGAGCTAACCGTTAAGCTAAACTCATGGATAATATCTTCTATCTCTCGTCGTTGAGCAAAGAAAGCCCTATCTATCCAGAATTGAACCTTATCCTTTATCGGTAAAAAGGTAAAGGCAATAATTCCAGAGGTCAGACCAATAGAAAAAAAGGTTTGATAACCAAATAGGAATGAGGAAAGGCTGCTAAAGATAAAGACATTACCAATCCAGAGAGCTGTGGCCAGAAAGGTTAAGACAGAGTAAACCAGTGCCCGGCGAATAATAATAGTAATATCCATCAAACGATAGCGGATAATGGCATAGGCAGTCATGGCATTAAAGAATAAAAGCCCAAGGTGAAAAAGCGGGTAGATATTAAAACCTGAAACACACAGGATATTGGTCAGGGTGCTGAGAACAGCAACAAATACACCCAAAAAAAGATAGCCGAGACGGTTTCTTTCAATGCCAGAGTCACTGATTTTATACCTCTGGTAAAGAAGATAACAACTGTAGAAGGCTATCGCACAAAGGAACAGGTTGAAGTATGGACCTGCTGGTCCAGGCACAGATCGATAACGTCCCAGACTATAGAGGACATCCCCACCAAGCTTTCCTGCCAGATGAAGCAAAAAGAAGATAAAACTGCATCCATAACCAATCTTAACCAGATAGTGATTGATCTTGTTTTTGTCCTTTTTGTCCTCTGTAATGCTGAGGATAAAGGCAAGGAGTGCAGGTCCACCAAAGACCAATCCCAAATACAGGACAGGTGAAGAGGCCAGGGCAGCCTCCTTAGTCTTAACTAAGGCTAAGGCTAACATGCCAAATCCCCAGACACTAAGCGAGGCAGAAAGAAAGGCAAAATTCCTGTTCACATCTCGTTGAACATTTCTGGTGTAAACAAAAAGCCCCAGGAAAAGCATGAAAAAACTGGTAATAATTAGGGTAATTTGGTAGAAATTCATTTCTTATATCTCCATGGGATAAGCCTGTCAACCTTTTTTTGATAATCTATATATTCATAACCAAACCTTTCAATCAGTGCCTTTTCCTCTAATCTGATACGGTAGAGCATAAAAGGCAGGAATAGTCCAATCGCTATCAGTGCAGAAAAATAGGCATTGGCTACAAGAGCAAAGCCAATCACTTCAACAATTACACACAAGGCAAGGGGATGGCGAACATATCGATATGGACCATCCTTGATCAGTCTGTGGTCATCATTAATCTTGATATCATGGCTGACATGCTCCTTCAAATGACTCAGACTCCAGGCACGAAGAGGAATCACCCCAACATACATCATCAAACCAATCAGACTGATAATTAGATTGACCTCATGCCTGTCCTGCAAGACATAGCGGCAATAGAAGTATTCAAATATAGAGCCAAGGGTTATTAGCAGATAAAGCATAAGCATTATCGCATAACTAAAATGTCCATAAATCTTTGCCGGTTTTCCCTCGACAGAATATGACCTGGTTATCCGTCTCAGTCGATAGGTAGTTGAAAGAACGATAAAGATAATATAAAGGATGGTAAATGTCATCTTGTTTTCTCCATATTTTGTTTCAGAGTTATTAAGCAATTCTTAGCCAATGAACTGATAACCATGGCATAGACAAACATTTCCAGCCATTTCCCAACCACTGGTATCCTTAGATCAAGCTGATGGTTAATAGTAACCCGCGTATCCTCATCAACACCATCAAATACCCATGTTGTCCTTAACCCTGGCAATGGCCCCTTGATTTGCTTATGATCAATGGATTCATTTTGTCTGATCACTGTTTCTGAGGTATAGCTGACAGGTATCCCAAAAATTCTGATAGTCGAACGATGAGAGATGCTCTCCCCACTTGCTTTGAGTATCTCCACCTTTTTATAGCCTGAGACCTCCTCAAGAGAGCTGGCAATATCTTGAGCCCTGTTAAAGACTTCAGGCAATTTACGGTGAATGATAATCGATTCTTCCCTGTAAAGCACAACCCCTCCTTTCCCAGCAATTCTTTTTGACAGGATTAACAGGATTAACAAGATATACTCAACACCGTAATGCGTCAGTGAAATGGGGAGAAATTGTTTAATTGTTTAAAGGTATATTCTGTTTCAGCGGAGTGAACTTCACACACCCCTAACCCCTCTTATTAGAGGGGAATACAGAAAATCCCCTCTTGAGAGGGGGTAGGGGGTGTGTATCTTTCCTACAGAAATTCCCCTCTCCCTAACCCTCTCCCACAAGGGGAGAGTGAACCATCCCAAAAAAAATCCTGTTAATCCTGTTAATCCTGTCAAATTAATCTGTCTGGAATTCCACCCTTCTCTTAATCCCGGCTAATGTCTCATCAGCCATGCGGCTGACCATCCTGGCAATAATAAGCCTGGCGATGAGGTTGCCAATTAATGGTATCCTTTTATACTCAAAATCATGAACAAGCAGTATCCTTGTCCTGCCATCCCTTTCTTCAAACTGCCATTTGATCATCATCCCTTTAAGTGGTCCCTCAAGCTGAACAGCAGTGATTGTTTTTTCTGCCTCAATCATGACCTCAGATTTCCACTTAACCTCTCTTTTGCCAACCAAGCCAACCCGTTCAATAATCATGCGTTGTCCATCCTGTTCAACAATCCTTACCTTTTTATAGGCAGGAATAAACTCTGGGTATCTCTCCATATCAGAGGCTACATTAAATACCACTGATACTGAGGCATCAACAATAATCTCGTTTCTAACACTTATCATCTGGATACCTCCTCACAACCAGTACAGAGTTTTTCCCGCCAAACCCAAAAGAGTTAGACATGGCTATATTTATCCTTGCCTCTCTTGGCTTATTGGGCACACAATCCAGATCACATTCAGGGTCAGGGTGTTCCTGGTTTATGGTTGGCGGCAGGAAGTTATTTTCCATACCCAGCAGGGTTGCTATCAGCTCTATCCCGCCAGAGGCGCCAATGCTATGACC
Organism: Marinifilum sp.; assembly: GCA_020717845.1. Classification (GTDB taxonomy): domain Bacteria; phylum UBA9089; class CG2-30-40-21; order CG2-30-40-21; family CG2-30-40-21; genus CG2-30-40-21. The sequence continues at coordinate 17,185 of DYDG01000004.1, forward strand.
AACCATGGATTTGGTTGAGCTTATTGCCAGATTAGAGGCATATGGGCCAAAAACATTCTTTATTACCATGGTCTCTGTCTTATCGTTTAATGGGGTAGAGCTGCCATGAACATTGACATACTCTATATCCTCAGGGTTTAAGCCAGCATCCTTGATGGCCAGCTCCATTGCCCTTGCTGCCTGCTCTCCAGTTGGATCAGGGGCAACCATATGATAGGCATCACCTGTAGATGAATAACCAACCAATTCAGCATAAATATGTGCCCCACGGTTAAGGGCATGTTCCAGCTCCTCCAGGATAACTATCCCGGCCCCTTCTCCCATGATAAACCCATCACGCCTGGCATCAAACGGTCTGCTTGCCTTTTCAGGGGCATCGTTTCGAGAAGATAGGGCACCCATAGCATAAAAAGAGGTCAGGATAAGTGGTCTGATAGGTGCTTCTGCCCCGCCAGCAATCATTATCTTAGATTCTCCATTCTGAATGCGTTCAAAGGCATAGCCGATGGCATCCGTCCCAGCTGCACACCCGGTAGAGATGGTAATGCTTGGCCCCTTTACCCCCAGTTCCAGAGAAACGGCTGATGAACATGCCCCAGCAAACATGATCACAGAAAGAAACGGGCTTACCTTTTGTGGACCCTCCTTAATAAACTTAAGGTGCTGCTCCTCCCCAAACCCAAGCCCACCCATGCCTGCCCCAATAATAACCCCAATCCTTTCTACATCCTCCTTACTAAGGTCAAGCTCAGCATCTTTTAGGGCCATGTTTGCAGCAGTGATAGCAAACTGAGTGGTTCTATCGGTTCGTTTTACCTGTTTTCTATCCATATAGCTTAATGGATCAAACCCCTTTACCTCTCCAGCTATTTTCACTGGCAGCAAAGAGGTATCAAAGAGAGAGATATGGGATACCCCAGAGCTTGCATGAAGCAGTCCGGATAAGAATTCCTCCTTGCCAATACCAATGGATGAGATAACACCAAGCCCGGTAATAACACACCGTTTATCAGATACTCTTTGGGATGCAATCATCTCAGATTGAACAACTCGCTGCTCTGTCTGTCTGATAAATTCCTCAGAGGTAATTGGCTCTTTAGGAATGCTTAACTCGCCAGGATGCCTTTTATCCATTATCTCCAAAAGACTGGCTGACTCCTCCAAGAAGGAATAATACCTGAGGATATCCTCTTTCAATGGCTCAACAAGAAGTTTAATGATTCTATCGGTATAAATAACCTCTTTTGCCGGAAGGTGTTTTGCGTTTTTAATTGCCTCAAGAAAGACACTTGAGTCAATCTCTAACTCCAGAGCATACTCCCTGCACCATTTCTCATCAACCTCATCCAGAAGCATACTGCCAACCACCATGATGATATGATTTTCTTGATGGATAATAATAGGTGTACTGAAATTGGTTAATCCAGCGTGGCAGCGAAAAATAGAAATCCCTTCGCTATTTTCGTCTCTCCTGTCTACAACATTCTCTACAAAACATCTCTGACAATAGGAATCAAGACATCTCTGATACCCTATCTTTGAATTCAGGACAAGGTGACAGATTGGAGAGGTATATTGTCGTTCAAGCACACCCTGACCAGAGGCATTAATAAAGTGCAATCCACATCCAAATGTTTTTTCTAAAACATCCTGCACCTCTTCCCATTCATTAAAAAGCTGTAGAAGCTCCCATAAGTGTGTGAGTTTATCCTTGCTCGGCATCTTTCCCTCCTTTATTCTATACTCACCAGGTGATCGGTGATCAGTGATCGGTGATCGGTAGGAGGGTAAGAGAGTAGGAGGTGATCACCGATTACTACTCACTACTTACCCTTTGCTTGCTTTTTGTGCATCATTCACGCACCGCTCACCGTGCCAAATTCGCCCTTCTGTTTCTACGGTTCAATCAATCAGGACGGGGAAACCCCGCACCGTTCTCCGTTTTCAACTCACCGATCACTGATCACCGATCACCATTTCCAACTCACTGATCACCGATCACCATTTCCAACTCACCCTGCCCCCGCACTCCTCACTCCACCATTGCCACTGCCCTTGTCCATCCCGCGCTTGCTCCCTCTATCTTTACTGGAAAGCAGGCAATCTTAAACCCATATGGTTTTGGGATAGCGTCTAAGTTAGCCATTTTTTCGATATGAGCATACTCTTTGACCCTGCCGGCTAAATGGGCTGGCCAGAGATGGTTTTTGTCATTTGTCTTAAGATAATCACGGATCATATTCTTAAACGGTTGATCAAATCCGTAAGCATCTGTCCCCATAACCCTTACCCCTTGATCAATAAGCCAGAGTGTTGCCTCACTGCTCATCCCAGGATGGCAGTCGAGGTAATCTTTTTTGTCCCAATGTTTATCAGCACCAGTCATAATAAGAACAATATCAAGGGGTTGGATATGATAATCAATCCTTTTTAGTTCATTCTGGACATCTGTCAATGAAATCACCTCACCCTGTTTTTTGTGCCTCATATCAAGGATAACACCATTGCCAAAGCACCATTCAAGAGGGATGTTATCAATGGTTCTTGCCGGCTTGCCCCCTGAGATTGGGCCAAAGTGGTAAGGGGCATCCATATGTGTCCCTGTATGTGTGCTGGCAATAACCTTTTCCCAGGCAAGCCCCATTCCCTCTGGAAAATCAGATGGCATTATCCGAAACCTGCCCAGCAGATAAAGAAAGAGATTTTTTATGCTGGCCATTATTGAGCCTTTGACAATCAGGGCAGCCAATCCAAGAAGAAAGGCACCCCTTTTATGATTTAAGTATCTAATCCTTGGTTCCTCTGGCTCTATTGCCCCATTTTTTAAGGGAAGACTCAAATCTATTAGCTGCATTTTTGCCCAACCACCTTCACAAATATATCAACAATATATGGATCAAATTGTTTTGCCTTTCCTTTCTGAAGCTCATCCAATGCTTGCTCCTGACTCATCGCCTGGCGATATGGTCGATTCGAGGTCATGGCTTCATAGGCATCTGCTACCTGGATGATCCTGGCCAGCAATGGACAATCTGCTGTCCCTTTGCCATCAGGGTAGCCATGCCCATCAAACCTTTCATGATGCAGCTTTATCCCATCATGAACATCCTTTGGAAAGCTGATGCCCTCGACTATCCTTTCTCCGATAGCAGGATGCTTCTTTATCTCTGTAAACTCTTCCTGGGTTAAAAAGCCTGGTTTATTCAATATCTGTTTACTAATCCCTATCTTACCAATGTCATGAAGCATGGCTGCCATCTTTAAGTTTTCCATCTGTGATTCAGATAGTTTAAGTTCATGTCCAATAAGTAAAGAAATTTCTGCAACCCGTTCACAATGACCACGGGTATAGGTATCCTTAGCCTCAAGAACATCTACCAGAACCTTAATCCCTTCATGGAGATGCCTTGTTTGCTCTTCATACAGGCTGGTATTAATCATACCAAGGCTGGCACTAATAGAAAAACTGGCAAAACGAAGCAGGTCATCGTCATGATAATCACCATACCTCTTCCTGCCAATTCCAATTATCCCCAGTAAGTCATCCCTATAAATAACAGGGAGAAAGGCAGCTGTTTGTGTCTTACTAAAATACCTCTTCATGTCCTCTGTCAGATAGGTTGTCTTCCCTGTTTCCTTTAACAGAATGGCACCCTTTCTTTCCATTAAAGCTGATACTATCGGATGATTGGAGCTAAACACTGTTTTATAAACAATAGCTTCATCTACGCCTTTAGCCTGGACGATCTTATACCGATTATTCTCCATAGCCATAATAAAGATGACATTCGTATCTACGATTTGTTCCAGTGTCCGCAGCATGGAATCTAATAAAACCTCTTTAGTCAGGGTAGAGGATAATCCTCGCGTAAATTCCTGTAAGGCAATGGTATGCCTATAACTCTTGCGAAAGAACAGATAGTCTATTATCTTATTAATCAGGGTGTGCAATGACTTAAAAACTATGACCATTACCAGACTAAGGATAATGGTCGAATAGGGGAATAGGTGAGAATAGCCCTCTGTCGTTGTCAGTAGATAATTCAAGCATAAAACACCAGAGACAAGAATAGTCATGAGAAACCCTGCTGTTAGAGAATGAACCTCCCTCTTTTTTATGGATGTGATTGGTATTAATTGGTATTTTAGGATAAGATAGCCTAAAAACAGAATATATGGAAAAACGATAATATTGCCTGCAGGGTAGACCTTGACCTTATAAACAGGTAAGATGTTTAAGATAACCAGGGCAACACTGCATATCCCGCCCAGGAGCACATACCTTGCCATCCTTTGCCCAATCATCTCTTTAATCCTTGCTCTCTCTGAATAAAGGATGTAAATACCTTCACCAAGGACAAGAAAAAGGAAAAGATGGAATAGACTGACTACAGTCGTAATCTCTGGATAATATCCCCAGGAATAGAGGTTGATATTTTTATGGCTCAAAATTAATGGTGTGATAAATGCGAAACTCACTGCATAGACCCAGTAATGCAGCTTATGCTCCAATACTGGCTTATAATTAACTGCCATGGCAATAAAATGCAGATATGCAGGCAGGATAAAAACCAGACCAATAATAGATATCCTCATCCAGAACAATGCCATGCATTCAGAGATCCCTGGGGTAAAAAGATTGAAGTGCCCAAAACTAAAGACACAAAGGCTTAAACAAAGGATGGTAAAACTGTATTTACTTTCATCCTTACCACGTTGCAGGATAAAGATTGACATATAAAGGTAAAAGAAGGAAATAAATAATTGAAGTAAGCTATAACTATTCATCTGCATTTATCCTTTCGCCGGTTTTGTGAGACGTGGATAGGCTACAAGCAATTGCTCAATCGTAATCTTACTTAAATTCTATTTTCCCAATAATCTGGATGCCTATGTAAATTCATGATCGACAATATTAAAATAGAATCTTGTTCAACTGTATAAATAACTCCAAAAGGAAACCGATTAGTCAGGCAACGGCGACAATTCAAAGAAACTTTTGTCCATCCAGCAGGATGTTCAAGTATTCGGATTATTGTGAGATGTACTTCTGATGCGAAATCCGCTCCAAGCCCTGTCTGGCATTCTTCATAATATTCAACGGCTTCATTAAAATCTGCTTCTGCGTCAGGAAGAAATCTATAGTTCATTTGCTTAACCGAGCATGAATCTTTCTAAAAACCTCTTCACCTGAAATTGCTTGAACCTTTCCCTCTCTATATTTTTGGAGTCTTTTTTCAGATTCAACAATCCATGCATCTTCAATTGATTTATTTGAGGGGGTAATGCTTTGAAGTAGTTTGTCTATCAACCCAACCCGTTCTTCTGCTGGCAAATCCAGTACTTCATCATAAATTTTTTCGGCTAAAGCAATCATACTCTCCTCCTTGTTTTCATAAAGTTAATATGTAATCGTTTGGGATAGTTAGTTCATCTTCGGTCGAACACCTGTAAATCCTTTCACCAGATATCCTTCACACATTTCTTCACAGCGTTCACTTAAATGCCTGCAATTTTTCAAACAATTCGTTCAAAAGGGATTTGTTTAATTTGAAGTTGTGTTTTTGCTTGGACATTTTCTTTTTTAGGTCGTCGTCTTTCTCCACCAACAACCAGCATAGATAATATCAAATCATCTCTTTCAAAAAATGCTTCGTAATCTTCTCTTGCTGCATTCACTCCGCCTGATTCGTCCTCAATCAAAATAGGGATTTTTGTCGTTATCCCTCCTTATCATAAGGGGTATAGTTAGCCGATAGATTCTCCATCTGCCGGCTAACTGCTAACAGCTTCCCTCTATCCTGCCAGTATTGCCTCCAGCTTTTTGACGATATTCCCCTTTGGTGACATGCCAACTATCTCGTCTGCAATGCTGCCTTTTTTGAAAAACTTCAGGCATGGGATGCCTGAAATCCGATAATAGCTTGACATGGCCGGGTTTTCATCTACATTGAGCTTACATATCTTAACCTTACCCTCATACTCTGCAGCCAGCTCATCCAATACCGGGGCAAGCATTCGGCATGGGCCACACCATGGTGCCCAGAAGTCAACCAGCACAGGCTGGTCAGAATTAAGCACCTCCTGATCAAACGTATTGTCTGTCAATTGAATCATTTTGTTGATCCTCCTTTTTATGTTCGGTGATCGGTGATCAGTGATCGGTAGGAGGTAGGCAGGCTTGCTTTTTGTGTATCATTTCCACACCTCTCTCCTGTCCTCGCATTGTTCTCCCATCCCCACACCACTCTATCGTTTCCGCACCATTTTTTTGTTTTCCGTACTGCAACTTCTGTTTCAGCACCACACACGGGCAACATGCTTGCAGAGGCAAGCAAGGATGCTTGCACTACCCATCCTCGCACCGCTCTCAATTTCGCACACCGCTCACCATCCATTCAGAACTCTCCGCTTACTGTTTACCAATCACTGATCACTGATCACCACTACTTCTTCTTCATCCCCTCACTAATAACCTCTATCCTCTCCTTAACCGCTGCCCGCCAATCCTCCCTGTCTGTATTCTGGGCAATATCCTTGTAGATATCCAGAGCCTTGACCCACTCCTTTTTATTTTCATAGATCTCGCCCAATTTAGCCAGAGCCCTTAGCCGATAGATATTGTTTGGCGGGGACATAGCCCTTAGATTCAGATACTGATCCAGCACAGATTTTTCATCACCCATCTCGGCATAGCATTCAGACAGGCTATAAACTATCTCCAGCCTCGATTCATCTGCCATATCAAGCTTTTTCAAAAGCTCATTAAAGGCATTGATTGCCAGGTTATAACGAAACTGATTCTTATAGATATCTGCCAGTTCCAACAGAATATCATTTATCATCTTATCGTTTGGATACTGCTCTGCAAACTTAGCATAAACCGCAGCTGCCTCACCCAGTTTACCTATTTTTTTATAGCACAAGCCAGCATTGAAGAGAGCTGGGGCAATATACTCGGTATTGGGAAAATCTGAAGACAATCTTTGATAGCTGCTGATAGCCTCTTCATGTTTTTGCAGGTTATAGTAGGCTGTGCCCAGATGGAAAAGAACGGCTGGGATTGATTCATGCTCTGGAAAATTCTGGAGAAACCTTTGATAGACCGATATTGCCTCTTCATAGTTTTCCATCTCATAATACGCCTCGCCAATATAATATTGAGCCTCAGCCATAAACCTGCTGTCAGCATATAGGGTCGCTATCTTTTGCAGCTCTAACAAAGCTATCTGATAGCTGCCAATGCTGTAATATTTTTTAGCCAGATGAAACTGAATATCAGGGGCAAGCTTACTTTGAGGGTATTTAGCCAGGAAGCCTTTAAGCATCTCAATAATCGTCTGATTAATCTTTTTCTCTACATCCTGACCCTGTCCCTGCTGAACCAGCATACTCTTTTCCTTGCGATATAAAACCGTTTCAATTGCCTCAAGGGCATCACTACTTTTAGGGTCATCAGGATATTTATTGATAAAGCCCTGAAAACATTCTATTGCCTTATCATCATTTTCCTGATTATAATAACACTGCCCAATACGCAAGAGTGCTTCCTTAACCCCAGGTGACTGCGAATACTCGTTAATGATTCTCTGATAATTGGCAACAGCCTTTTCATAATCCTGTGACCGAAAATAGGTATCAGCAATCTTATAAACTGCCTCAACAGCCATAGAATGTGTCGGATATATCTCTATCAGTTTTTGCCAGGCATCAATTGCCTGGCTATAATATTCTAATCTATAATAACAAAGCCCGCTTTGATACAGAGCGTCAGGCATGAGCTTATGATTGGGGTATACCTTGATAAGATTTTCATACATCTGGAGTGCCTGCTCATATTTTTGCTGATTGAACAATCCATTGGCTATCTCATATTGACGGTTAACGCTTAATTCACCATCCTCTCCCCTTTCTCCCCTTTTCCCTTCTCCTGCCTTTGGCTTTGTTGCCTCTATCTCTGCCAGCAGTTTATTTGCCTTATCATATTCACCCTTTTGCAAGAAATACCAGACCAGCCCATCTTTGGCATAATAAGCAGCCTTAGTCTGGGGATAGTTCTTAATAATCAACTCATAGATACCCTTTGCCTCATCATAAAAACGATGCTGATAGTAAGCCTCGCCAATGTAGAGGTAAGCAAATGCCCGCCACTTACTTATGCTTGGAGGGAAGTTATTCAGGACATAGTGATACCCGGTGATAATCTGGGCATAGTTTCCCTGGTCATAATAAGCCCGATTGATGAGATACAGCACCATCTCATGAAGGTTTTTCTCATATGATTGGTTTAATATCTCCTGATAACAGGCAACAGCCTGGTCATGGTTTTTCTGATAGTAAAAACAATTGCCCAATAAAAGGTTTGTTGTTGGCAGCAATGGATGTTTTGGATACTGAGCAATCAGTTTTTGATACATAGAGATAGCGAGCTGATAGTCTTTTAACTGATAGTAGCACCAGCCAATCTTGGACAGAGAAGCAGGGATAACCTGGCTTGCCGGATAGTTTGCAATCACTGCCCCAAAGGAAAAAGAGGCGTTGGAATACTCAGCCATCTGTAATTGAGCGTCACCAATCAGGTATTGAGCACAGGGGAGTAATTCGCTTTGAGGATGATCAGTGATCAATCTCTTAAACACATCTATGCTGTCAACATAGTTTTTCTGTTTGAATTTGATACAGCCTATCTTATACTTAGCATAAACAACCAGTTCACTTTCAGGATAACGGGTCATGAATTCTTGATATTTTGTCATTGCAGACGGAAAATCTCCACAGGCATAAAACATCTCGGCAATCAAATAATAGGCACTGCCAAGAAACATACTCTCTGGATAATTTTCAATAAGTTTTTTATACTTACCAATAGCAAGCAATGGTCTTTTAAGCATCTGGAGGCATTTGCCTGCGTAATAGATAGCATCAGGCGTATCTATCTGTTCAAACAGCTTTAGAGCCTCATCGTATTTTTGATCGTGGTAGGCTATAAGCCCCAGGGCATAGATAACCTTTGGCTGCCTTTGATATGCAGGGTGAGCAGTGATTAATTCCTGATAGGTCAGGCTTGCCTCAGCCCAATTCTCCTGAGATAGATAACATTGCCCCAAACCTACCAATGCCTCACCCTTGAGATAGCTTCGCGGATATTTTTTTATCAGATTGCGAAACCATGAAATAGCAGGGACATAATCCTGCTGATTATAATAGCATTCACCAACCCTTAAAAAGGCATCATCCATTAGACTACTTTTTGGATATTTATCCAGAAACTTCTGGTATGCTCCAATACTTGTGGAAAACATGTTTTTCTTCAAGCCTTGAGCTCTCAAGACATCTTTATTGTTTTCAAACAGACACTCGCCAATCATAAACTGAGCCTTATCAGCCCGTTTACTATGAGTAAAGCGTTCAAGGAAGAGATTAAAAGAATTTATTGCCTCTGCCTTATCCCTTTCTTTTAAGAATAATTTTGATGAAAGCTCAAACAATTCCTTTTCAGGCAGATCCTTTGGTGCTGCTTCAACAAAAGACACGAAGCAGAAACAATAGGTTAGAAAAGTCAGAAAAACTGCTTTCTGGTGATTGCCCCAAAATCGTTTAACAACATTCATGCCAAGCCTCCTACCCAAATATTGTCCCCAAATCTATTTCCAAACCCTCAAACATATCCACTCGCACCTTTTCCCCTTTACCATATTCCTGCGGTTCTCCATACTTATCACCTTTGAGCTTAAAGATAACCACCTCATCTATTGCCGGGTCAAATATCCAGTATTGCTTTACCCCATGCCTTTCATATAAATGGTATTTGGTTATCATGTCCTTTTTGGCGGTCCAAGGAGATAGCACCTCTATAACGATATCCGGACTGCCCTTACATCCCCTCTCATCAAGTTTATCTTTTTCACAAACAACCACAATATCTGGCTGGACAACGGTTTCTATCTCTTCATCAGTTATCCGCAGGGCTGCCTTCTCATCAACATCAGGTAATCGGATATCAAAAGGGGCAATATACACCTGACACGGTTTATCCAATAAATAATTTGAAATCTGCCTATACAATTCTCCCACAACCTCCTGATGCCTCCTTGAAGGTGCAGGGCTCATATCATATGCCGCGCCATCAATCAACTCCCACCGCTCCTCATCCGGCCAGGTCAAGTAATCACCATAAGTAAATTCTTTTTCACCTTCTTCACCTTCTTCACTTTTTCTTACAGGTAAACCCATAATAACCTCCTCCTTACCGGTTATACTCACGCAAATATAGCAACCGATCCTCAAAAAAACAAAAAAAGCAGGGAAAGACAATCATTCCCTGCTTTTAAAATCACCTTACGTCATAGAGGAAATAGCTTGACCATTGATTTCTTCCTCCATCATTATCATATTAGCCCATTTTAGCCAATTGACTCAAAAACCATTTTGGCTTTGCTGTTCACCATCGATTAACCCCTATCATTCTACCAGTTCAATAACCGCCATATCTGCTGCATCACCCATTCGTGTGCCAACATTAATAATTCGGGTATAACCACCTGGATGCGTTTGAAACCTTGGAGCAATTATCTCAAACAACTTTTTCACCACAGCATTATCCTTGACATAGGTAAGCACCTGCCGTCTGGCATGTAAATCTCCACGGATAGCAAAGGTAATGAGCTTATGAACAAGCTTCACCATTGCCTTAGCCTTAGCCCTTGTAGTTTTTATCTTCCCATGTCTAAAAAGCTCTGTAGCTAAATTATTAAGCAATGCCTTGCGATGAGCCGTTAATCTGCTCAATCTTGGGACTGAATTTAAGTGTCGCATATTTATTCCCTCTATTCTTCTTTCATCTTTTCCATTAAAGGAAGATACTCTTTCATTCCAAGAGTAAGATTATATGTCAATAACTTTTCTTTAATCTCAGTTAAAGATTTTTTTCCAAAATTTCTTGTTTTAAGCATCTCCTGCTCTGTTTTAGTAATCAATTCACCAATTGTATTCAGATCAGAGCTTCTAAGGCAATTTGCAGATCTGACAGAAAGCTCTAATTCATCTACAGTCATTCGAAGCAATGCCTTTATCCTCTCCTCTTCCCTATCAACACTATCCTCTATCTTTTTCTCCTCAACCTCTGAGAAGTTAATAAATATATTAAGATGATCCTTTAATGTCTTAGCCGCATAAGCCACTGCATCCTGAGGCAAAACGGTTCCATTTGTCCATACCTCAAGGATGAGCTTCTCATAATTTGTCACCTGTCCAACCCTGACAACCTCAACACTATAAGCAACCTTGACCACTGGAGAGAAGAATGAATCGATGGCAATCGTTCCTACAGGCAAATCATCTCTTTTATTTTCAGCAGCAAGCACATACCCATATCCAGTATTTACTTCCATATCTACTATCAGCTTTCCATCAGTATCAATGGTAGCCAGATGCAGGTCTTTATTGATTACCTCTACACCAGAGGGGCATTCAATATCTCCAGCCGTCACATCACTTTCTCCCTCAATATTCAGGGAAATATGGTGAGATGAGCCATCATGAACCTTCAAGCATAACTGCTTTATGTTCATTAAGAGATCCATAACATCTTCTTTCATTCCAGTCAGTGTAGAAAACTCATGAAACACATCCTCTATCTTTACAGAGGTAACTGCTGCCCCTTCGATATAAGAAATAAGCATTTTTCTTAAGGAATTTCCCATTGTCACGGCAATCCCTGGTTCAAATGGTTCTGCAATAAACTTTCCATAGCTATTGGTTAGCGTTTCATCTTCCCACTTTACGTTTTTAGGTCTCTGTAAATCTCTTATTCCGCACATAACACCCATGCAATCAAACCTCCTACTAGTTACAAGTTACTTAGAATACAAGGCAATAATCAGATTTTCATTAATCTCAACCTCTATATCTTCCCTTTTTGGAAGACGAAGCACCTGAGCTGATGCGTTGTCATTATTCATCTTTAACCAGATAGGCATCTTATTGCCAGGATTTTTCACCTTATCACCAATCAACAATTTCCTACTTTTTTCTTTAACAGTAACCACATCATCCATGTCAACAAGGTATGAAGGAATATTTACACTCTTTCCATTAACCATAACATGACCATGTCTAACAAACTGTCTGCTCTGAATACGAGATTCTGCCCAGCCAGCCCGAAAGACTACATTATCCAACCGTCTTTCAAGCAAAATCAAAAGGTTATCACCAGTAACCCCTTTTTGCCTGGCTGCCTTAGCAAAGTATAGCCTGAACTGTCCCTCTAATACGCCGTAAATTGCCTTAGCATTCTGCTTTTCTCTGAGCTGAAGTCCATAATCTGATACCTTTTTAGTTTCTTGTCCCTTTAATCCAGGCGGATAGTTTCTTCTCAAAATAGCACACTTTCCAGTCATGCATCTTGTACCCTTTAAGAAAAGCTTTTTTTGTGCTCGACGGCAAAGCTTACAACCTGGCCCTGTATATCGTGCCATAACATTTCACCTCTTATTATTCTATGACCTATATTACACCCTTCTTTTCTTCGGTGGTCTGCATCCATTATGAGGAATTGGTGTTGTATCCTTGATTAATTTAATATCCATTCCAGATGCCTGAAGGGCACGAATAGCAGATTCCCTTCCAGACCCAGGACCATTGACATACACAGAAACCTCTCGGACCCCGCAATCACTTGCTGTTTTTGCAGCCTGTTGAGCCGCCTGTTGAGCCGCAAACGGAGTTCCCTTTTTTGTCCCCTTAAATCCAACCGTCCCACTGCTTGCCCAGCAAACAACATTACCGATCCTATCTGTTATGGATACAATAGTATTATTAAATGTGGATTGAATATAAACATTCCCTATGCCAATATTCTTTTTTTCCTTTTTCTTTCCAACCCCAACCTTCTTACCCTTTCCCTTAGTTGCCATTTAAATCCTCCAAACTAAGCCCTATAAATCACAGACAAAATCTATGCTACTGGACAAATTAATACTACTACTATCAAGAACACAGACAAGAATGTCTGTGTTACTGTAATCAACCCTTTCCTGCTACCTTTTTCTTAGTAATCGTATGACCTCGCTTCCCTTTACGTGTCCGGGCATTAGTATGAGTTCTCTGTCCCCTGACAGGCAAACCCTTTCGATGTCTAAAACCACGATAACACCCTATCTCCATTAATCTTTTAATGCTCATGGTCAGTTCTCGTCGCAGATCCCCTTCAACCCTATAATCACTCTCTATTATTTGACGAAGCCTATTAACCTCTTCCTCAATCAAATCCCGCACCCTGGTAGCAGGATTAATATTTGCCTTTGCAAGAATATCTTGAGAAGATGGCAAACCTATACCAAAAATATAGGTTAATCCTCTATCTATCCTCTTATCCCTTGGTAAATCTACTCCAACTATTCTGGCCACATTATCCTCCTCGATAAATCAGCTATCAGCCGTCAGCTATCAGCCGTTAGCAAGCACCCACGAACATTCTCAAAAGGGAAATAACAACCCCCTTAATCCCCCTTTATTAAGAGGGACAACCTCCTACAGACCCCCCTTTATTAAGGGGGACTATACTATCCCTGTCTCTGTTTATGCTTGGGATTAACACAGATAACCCTGACAATCCCTTTTCGCTTGACTATTTTACATTTCTCACACATTTTTTTGATTGAAGACCTGACCTTCATTACTATTCACCATTCCTTTTCCGTCCTTGCCTCTATATACAATCCGACCACGGGTTAAATCATAAAGTGACAGCTCTATCACCACTTTATCACCTGGCAATATTTTTATAAAATGCATTCTCATCTTACCCGATATATGGGCTTGAATCTTATGTCCATTCTCAAGCTCTACCCTAAAAACAGCATTGGGCAAAGCCTCTAAAACCGTTCCCTCTACCCTGACCGCCTCTTCCTTTTTACCTGAATCCTGTTTGGCTCTTTTAGCCATATTATCTCCTCAATATCTATGGAACCTCAACTTAAGTTCCACGTCTTATACCCTCACCCGGTTAATATCATTGGTCCATTATCAGTAACAACAATTGTATGCTCAAAATGAGCTGACAGGCTTCTATCTGATGTGATAACCGTCCAGCCATCAAGCAAAACCTCTGTTTTGCACTCACCAGCATTAACCATTGGCTCAATACAAAACACCATCCCTGACTTAAGCCTTGGACCCTTTCCCTGTTTACCAAAGTTTGGAATCTGAGGATCCTCATGAACCTCCTGACCAATCCCATGCCCTGTATAATCACGCACCACAGAAAATCCATGCTTTTCAACATGCGATTGAACTGCCGCAGAAATATCATACAACCGATTATTCTCCATAGCCTGTTCAATACCCTTACAAAGGGATTCCTCAGTCACAGTCATTAATCTTTCTGCCTCAGATGTTACCTTACCTATCTTTATAGTACTGGCAGCATCACTACAATAATCCTTAAGTCGGACACCAACATCAATCTTTAATATCTCCCCTTCTTTGAGTCTCCTGGTTCCGGGGATACCATGAACCACCTCATGATTGATTGACGTACAAATACTTCCTGGAAACCCACGGTATCCTAAAAAGGCTGGAATTCCACCCCTTTTTATTATCAGCTTCTCAGCTGCATTAGCAATATACTGTGTTGTCATTCCATGTTCAACAATATTTTGCAGATGCTGCAGAACCTCTCTCACTATCTTTGATGCATCAGCTATTTTGCCTATCTCTTGCTTAGATCTCCTGATTATCATTTAATCCTACGCTCATAAGAATACGCAAGCAGGATGCTTGCAATACTATATCCCTTCAAGCACACCAACCAATTGCTTGAAGATATTTTCTATCTCATTCGTCCCATCTATTACACTTAAAAGCCCTTTTTGCTGATAATATCCAATCAATGGCTCGGTTGTCTCTTTATAAATCTTTAATCGCCGCCTGACAACATCCTCTTCATCATCCGGACGATGATACAATTTGCCGCCACAATTTGAGCACACACCCTTTTTCTTTGGTGGATTAAACTCAAGATGATAATTAGTTTTACACTCCTTACATACCGTTCGGCCGCATAATCTTCTAACCACCATCTCTTCACTTACATCTAAGCTCAAAACAATATCTATGGGAATATTTTTCTCACCTATCATCTTATCAAATGACTCTGCCTGAACAATCGTTCTTGGGAATCCATCCAATATAAAACCATTTTCACAATCTGTCTGAACAATCCTATCACAGATAATACCAATAATCACATCATCAGAAACAAGCTCACCATTATCCATGGATTCTTTTGCTTTTATCCCCATCTCTGTCTTATTAGCAACTGCCTCTCTGAGTATATCACCAGTTGAAATCTGAGGGATACCAAACCGCTGACTTAAACGACTTGCCTGTGTTCCCTTGCCTGAACCTGGTGGTCCTAAAAATATCAATCGCAATTTTCTTCCCCCTTTGCCTTCTCTCTGCCGGACAAAACTTTCTAACACCAGCAAACTTGCCTTATTTATTGGCATTAGAACCTACCCCGTATCTTCCCTTTTTTCATAAAACCATCATAATGACCCATCAAAAGATGCGATTCTATCTGCCGCATAATATCAAGAGCCACACCAACAGCAATCAGAACAGATGTCCCTCCAAAATGAAACGGCACCTTCATCCCGCCATATATCAACGATGGTATCAGATTAATCAATGCCAGGAATATTGCCCCAACAAAGGTAATCCTCTTCAGGATGCGTTCAATATACTCAGCCGTTGGTTTACCAGGTCTAATCCCTGGAACAAACCCGCCATACTTACGCATATTCTCAGCAACATCCACTGGATTAAAGATGATAGTCACATAAAAATAGGTAAAGAATACTATCGCCAGAGTTTCTATGATATAATATAGTGCCCCTTGTCCAGGTGTTAATTGACTAACAATAAACTCCATAACAGGATTGCCTGTTCCGCCAAAAAAGGTCATGATTGTCGCTGGTATGGTCAGCAGGGATGAGGCAAAGATAATAGGAATAACACCTGCCATATTAACCTGCAGGGGCATATGCGTACTCTGTCCGCCATACACCTTTCTGCCCACCATTCGCTTAGCATACTGCACCATAATCTTACGATGTCCTTGAATCATGGTCACTGTTGCTGCTATGGCTACCAAAATAACCGCTAACCCTATAATAAAGACAATAATATTTCTTTCACCAGTAAAAAGCAACTTGCCGCTCTCAATAATACCATTGGGTATCCTTGAGATAATATTAGCAAAGATTATCAAGGATGCCCCATTACCCAGCCCCCTTTCAGTAATCTGTTCCCCAAGCCACATGACAAAGGCAGTCCCTGTAGTCAGGGTGATAATAGTCATTAGATGGAAGCCAATACCAGGCACCAGAACCATACTCTCGCCCTGCAGCCCCTTCATGCTCTGTATCCAGATACTTACACCAGACGCTTGAATAATACCAATTACCAATGTCAGATATCTGGTATACTGATTTATCTTCTTACGACCTATCTCCCCCTCTTTCTGAATCTTTTCAAAGGAAGGCACCACCTTTGTCAATAATGACATAATGATTGATGCACTGATATAGGGCATAATACCAAGGGTAAAGATAGAAAACTTCTCAAACGCTCCCCCGGCAAACATATCCAGCATCCCAATAATAGTACCCTTTGCCTCCTGAAATATCTGTCCAAGAGCAACGGTATCTACACCAGGTGTAGGCACTGCTGCACCAAAACGATAAACAGCCAACAAGCCAAGAGTAAAAAGTATCCTTTTCCTTAACTCATAAACCTTAAACGGATTAAGTACATTTTCAATTCCCTTCACCCTTACTCTTCCTCCACTGTTCAGATAGATAGACTGAAGACTATTAGGTTCTTATCCTCGCCTGCCTAACAGCCTTCAGTCTATCCACCTGTTTTCCACATAAATCATCAATTACAATTACACTAACTTCACTGTCCCGCCTGCAGCCTCTATCTTTCTCACTGCTTCCTTGCTTGCGGCTTCAACCACCAGATGCAAAGGGATATTTATCTCTCCATCACCTAATATCTTTACACCACATTTCAGCTTTGAGACCACACCTGTACTTAAAAGCAGAGCAGATGTAATCGCAGAGTCTGGCTCAAATTCTGCCAATCTTTCCACATTAACAATAGCAAATTCCCTTCTATGTATGTTATGAAAGCCTCTTTTAGGGATTCGACGCTGAAGTGGCATCTGACCACCCTCAAAACCCCTTCTCGGCTTTCTTCCTGATCTTGCCTTCTGTCCCTTTGCTCCCTTGCCAGCAGTCAATCCAGTACCACTTCCATGTCCTCTGCCTATTCTTTTAGCTTTTTTCCGTGAACCAGCCGGAGCAACCAACTCATTTAACTTCATTTTCCACCTCAACCAAATAAACCACTTTATTAATCATACCACGAATAGAGGCAGTATCATTCTTCACCACCACATCATCTATCCTTCGCAATCCAAGAGCATTTAATGTCTTACAATGCTTTGGCACCCTTCCGAAGGCACTCTTTACCAATTTTATTCTTATCTGATTACTTTCCATTTTCTCACCTTACCACCTTATTTTTGGCATCATTTGAATACAACCCTCATCTTACAATCTAAGCTAAAGGGCAGGGAAATCCTACAACTACTTTCCATTTCTCAATTCAACCTTACCTATTAAAGTCTTCATTGCTTTCAACCCCTCTATAGTAGCATAAACCACATTTATGGGATTATTTGTTCCAATAGTTTTGGTTAAGATATCACGAATACCCGCTGCCTCCATCACAGCACGCACAGGAGCACCAGCCACAATCCCTGTCCCTGGTGCAGCCGGCTTTAGTATCACCCGACCTGCTCCAAAATGACCTACATAAAAGCAGGGAACAGTACTATTCTTTACTGCCACAGTAATCATGCTCTTCTTTGCCAATTCAATCCCTTTAGATATAGCAACAGGCACCTCTTTTGCCTTTCCAATGCCAACACCAACCTGTCCCTTTTCATCACCAACCACAACTAAGGCTGAGAACCCAAACCGTTTTCCACCCTTAACCACCTTTGCTACCCGATTGAGAAACACCACCTTTTCCTTAAGCCCTGATGATGATTCAGCATCCTTTTTCCTTTCTCTTGTCTTCCGTTCTCTTCTTTCCTCTGCCATAATCATTCTACCTCTTGTCATAAGTCTTATAGGTCTTATAAGACCTATATGTCCTATAGGACATATTAAAAATTCAGCCCTTCTTCCCTTGCCCCATCAGCAACGGCTTTGATTCGACCATGATAAAGCAATCCACCACGATCAAAAACCACATCCTTTATCCCTTTTTCCAGAGCCTTACGGGCAACCATTCTGCCCACCTCTTTAGCCACATCACTCTTCTTCATCCCAGTCTTATCAATACCCTTCATGCTGGAAGCAGAAACAAGTGTTATCCCTTTATCATCATCTATTATCTGGCTATAAATATGGTTTAATGTGCGACAAACACTCAACCGCGGTCTTCCAGGTGTCCCACTTATCTTCTGTCGTATCCTTAACTTTCTTCTCAACTTAGCATCTTGTTTTGTCTTAACCTTCATCTTTTCTTTCCTTTTTTATCAGGTATATTGTAATCGTTCAATAATCACTGCCCAGGAGTAACAACCCCCTAACCCCCTTTTTTAAGGGGGAATAGCCATTAATAACTAATTGCTTACCAACAGCTTCCTTACTTCTTCCCGCCTACCTTACCGGCCTTTCTCCTGATTACCTCACCAACATACCTTACGCCTTTTGCCTTATAACAATCTGCCTTACGAATCTGACGTATCTTGGCTGCGGTCTCACCTACCAATTCCTTATCAATCCCAATGACCCTTACCCTTGTAAGTTCTGGAACTTCAAAGGTAATCCCCTCTGGCGGCTCAAAAACAACAGGATGAGAGTAACCAAGAGCAAAGACAACATTCTTGCCCTTTAATTCAGCTCGATACCCTATCCCTTCAATAATCAGCTCCCTGGTCCACCCTTTGGATACCCCATCAACCATATTCTGAATAAGGCTTCTGGTTAATCCATGCAATTGTCTGTGCAGACAGCTATCTGTCGGACGGGTTACAATAACCTGATTCCCCTCACTTGAAACACTCATTGAGGCTGGAACTATCCAGTCCAATCTTCCCTTTGGACCAGAAACAACTATTCTTTGATTATCTAACTCAAACTTTATCCCTGACGGGATAACTACTGGTTTTCTTCCAATCCTTGACATTACCACACCTCACACAATATCTCTCCGCCAACATTCATCTTTCGACACTCTCTATCTGTTAATATTCCCTTTGATGTAGAAACAATTGCCATTCCTAACCCACTAAACACCCTTGTAACATCCTCTGATCCCTTATACCTTCGCAAGCCCGGTCTACTAATCCTTTTCAGGTTAGTAATGATCTTCTCATTATTTGGACCATATCTCAAGTATATCCGCAATATGCCCTGCTTTCTGTCCTCTATAAACTTATAGTTCTTGATATACTTTTCCCTTTTAAGAAGCGAAGCTATCTCTGTTTTTAAGATAGAAGCAGGCACATCTAACTTTTCATGGCCAGCCTTATTCGCATTCCTGATTCTCGTTAGCATATCAGCAATTGGATCTGTCATCAATTTAAATCACCCCTTTATTAGCTCTCAGCATTCAGCCATCAGCCAATAAAAAATAATAGCTGAAAGCTGATAACTTTTACCAACTTGCCTTTCTTACACCAGGTATCTTTCCCTGCAAAGCAAGCATACGGAAACATATTCGGCACATTCCAAACTGACGGAGATAACCCCTCGGACGACCGCACAACTGGCATCGGTGATACTTCCTCACCTTAAACCTTGGTTCCTTATTTGCTTTAATTATCATAGACTTTTTTGCCATAACCACCCACCTGAATTTAATGCAGCTCACAAGCAAAATGCTTGTGTTACTATTTTCTAAACGGCATACCAAACAACCTTAACAACTCTCTTGCCTCTTCATCTGTTTTAGCCGTTGTTGTCATGGTAATATTCATCCCAGTAGACTTTTCGATCCTATCATAATTAATCTCTGGAAAAATTATCTGTTCTCTAATCCCCATGGTATAATTCCCCTGACCATCAAAAGACTTAGGAGACACCCCCCTAAAATCCCTGACCCTGGGAAGGGCAATATTTATTAAACGATAGAAGAATTCATACATAGCCCGACCACGAAGTGTAACCATACAGCCTATAGCCTGTCCTTCTCGCAGCTTAAAATTAGCGATAGACTTTTTTGCCTTAGTCTTTACCCCACGCCTTCCTGTGATTTGTGCCAATTCCTGCAATGCAGTATCAATCAGCTTGGGATTAGAAGTCGCCTCACCCAACCCAATGTTTAGCACAATCTTTTCTATGCGAGGCACAGCCAATCTGTTTTTATATCCCAATCCCTTCATCATTTGAGGAATAATCTCATTATCATATTTTTCTTTTAAAACTACTGCTGCCATTACTATCTTTCTCCTCTGGAAAGTATAAGTCCTATAAGTCTTATAGGACTTATTATCCTATTACTTCTTCTCTTTATCCACAATCTCAGAGCATTTCCGACAAATACGTGTTTTAATTCCACCCTCTAATATCAAATGTCCCAATCTGGTTGATTGATTACAATTTGGACAGATAAACATCACATTTGAGGCATTAAGAGATGCCTCACGAGTAACTATCCCACCTGTTTGAGCCTTTTGAGGATTTGGACGGGTATGTTTTTTAATCATATTAATCCCTTCAACCAGAACCCGCTGTTTATCAACAAGAATATGGAGTATCTTTCCTTTCTTCCCCTTATCCTTACCAGCAATCACCTCTACTCTATCACCTTTTTTAACATGCAATTGATTCATCTTATTTCACCGTCCTATACAACCTCTGGGGCAAGGGTAATAATCTTCATATAATTCTTTGCCCTTAATTCCCTTGCAACTGGACCAAAAATTCTGGTTCCCTTTGGGTTACCCTGTTCATCTATTACTACCACAGCATTATTATCAAACCTTAATGCTGAACCATCCTTTCTTTTTATTTGATTAACGGTTCGGACCACCACAGCCTTGACAACATCGCCGGATTTAACCGCAGCATTTGGGATAGCCTCTTTTACGGCAGCAACAATTACATCCCCTACCCTTGCATACCGAGCATTTGATCCCTTTAGTACCCGAATGCACAGCACCTCTTTTGCCCCTGAATTATCAGCTACACTACACCTTGTCTGTGTCTGAATCATTTCCTTACACCGCCTTCCT
Organism: Marinifilum sp.; assembly: GCA_020717845.1. GTDB lineage: Bacteria > UBA9089 > CG2-30-40-21 > CG2-30-40-21 > CG2-30-40-21 > CG2-30-40-21. The sequence goes on from DYDG01000004.1 coordinate 38,504, forward strand.
TACGATCTCTGTTACCCGCCATCTCTTTGTCTTAGAAAGTGGTCTTGTCTCCATGATCTTCACCCTATCCCCTGTCTTACAACTATTCTCTTCATCATGGGCATAATAACTCTTTTTAACACTAATTATCTTTTCATAGATAGGATGTTTTTTTCGACTAACAACATTCACGACAACGGTTTTATCCATCTTATCAGAGATAACATCTCCCTCTCTTACCTTTCGCCTTCCTCTATCCTGCATCAAACATCTCCTCCATATACCTACAATGATAAGAAACGGTCACGACCGTTCCCTACTCCATATTTCTAATCAAGGTCAATACCCTGGCAATCGCACGACGAACCTGATTAATCCTTGCTGGATTATCAAGCTTTCTTAATGCAGCCTGATGTCTTAAGTTTACCAGTTCCCTATACAAGTCCTTTCTTTTATCATAAAGCTCTTCTAATGTTAATTCCTTCAACTCTCTCAGTTTCATCTTTCTTTACTCCTACTATCATGTCATGGCTATAATCAATAACCAATACACGTTCTTGGATAAGGGCAAGCCCTATCCCTACTACACCGTAATTTCCTCTCCACGAACCACAAACTTTGTCTTCAATGGCAGCTTATGGCTCATACGCCTCATAGCCTCTTTAGCCACCTCTGCGGTAACACCAGCCAGCTCAAACATCATCCTGCCCGGCTTAACCACAGCCACCCAGCCGCATGGTGCTCCTTTTCCTTTACCCATACGAGTTTCAGCAGGCTTAGAGGTAATAGGCTTATCCGGGAATATCCTGATCCATACCTTTCCGCCTCGTTTTACATACCTGGTCATAGCAATTCTGGCTGCCTCAATCTGCCTATCGGTTATCCATTTTGGCTCTAATGCCTGAAGACCAAACTCACCAAAACTCATCCGACACCCAGTATCTGCCATACCCTTCATTCTGCCCTTATGTTGTTTTCTATATTTAACCCTTTTTGGCATTAACATGCTCTTATTCCCCCTGCGATTCAAACTGTTCAGGCTAAAGATTGAAGACTGTTAGGTTCTAACATTTCTTCTCCCTAATAACCTATCCACCTATTATTCCTCTGACTTTCCTCTATCTATAATCTCTCCCTTAAATATCCACACCTTTATACCAATCTTTCCAAAGGTTGTATTTGCTTCAGCAACCCCATAATCAATATCAGCCCTGATTGTCTGCAGAGGCACCCTTCCCTCACGATACCATTCGGTTCGAGCTATTTCTGCCCCGCCAAGCCGTCCAGCACACATTATCTTTACCCCAAGTGCACCATTGCGTAAAGCTGTAGTCACCGCCTGTTTCATCGCCCTGCGAAAAGAAACCCTCTTCACGAGCTGTTGAGCAATATTCTCGGCTACAAGCGTAGCATTGGTCTCTACATCCTTTACCTCGCGAATATCTATCAGCAATTGTGCCTTAGTCATAGGCTGAACTATCTTGCGTAACTTATCTATCTCCTGTCCACCGCGGCCAATAATTATGCCTGGTCTGGATGTATGAATGTTTACCCGCATCTTTTGACCAAATCGATCAATGGTTATTTTAGCAATCCCAGCCTGCTGCAGCTTATTCTTGATAAACCTTCTAATCTTTATATCCTCGATAATATCCTTAGCATATGTTCTGTCATTAAACCATCTGGATTCCCAGTCATAGAGATAATTCACCCGAAATCCAATTGGATGCGTCTTTTGTCCCATTTCATACCCCTTATCTTTTTAAGCTCTAAGCACCGATCATCCCGGTACCAATATCTATAACCTGATTTATCATCCAAACAAATAAGACAATCAATACCACCAATACCCCAATCTTAAGGAAAAAATTTAACTGATCCCTTTTTGTTTTGCTCCGCTGATACTCTCGATAATATCCAACAGTCTCATATACGGTAAAAATCATAACCAGAAACATTAACAATACATAAAGCCATTGCATATCACTACCTCCTTACATTTCGACTTCGCTCAATAACCACATTTCGACAGGCTCAATGACCCTCGCTTCCTGAGCGGAGTCGAAGGACGACTTTGCTCAATGACCACATTTCGACAGACTCAATGACCATATAGAGACGCAAATTTTTGCGTCTCTACAGCCTGATTGCCATCATTAGTAACACAACCATCACCCTTCAACAACAACAACCGTGATATAGCTTGTCCTTTTCCTGAGCCTGTTTGCCCGGCCAAAACACCTTGGCAGCCATCGTTTCAGGGTAGTCCCTGCATCTGCATAAATAGCCTTAATATATAAATCTTCCTGTTCAAGGTTTGCCTGTTTCTGTTTTGCATTAGCCACTGCTGCCATAAGCACCTTTTCTATCAGCCGTGCTGCCTTTTTTGGCAAAAACTTCAATATATTAGAGGCATTATTAACGCTTTTCCCACGCACTACATCCATTACCTGTCTCAATTTTCTTGAGGAAATCCTCAAGTATCTTGCTTTTGCCATTGCTTCCATCTTCACTTACCCCTATTTAATAGTTGACAGCTCAGTATTGGATCTCAAAACCACCACTACAAGCTCCCACATAGTCTACTCTTATTTCTTTGCTCCCTTTGACGCCTTATCTGCCTTTGTTCCGCTATGTCCCCTAAATGTCCTTGTAGGCGAAAACTCACCCAATTTATGTCCAACCATATTTTCTGTCACATATACAGGGACAAACTTCTTTCCATTATGAACAGCAAAGGTGTAACCCACAAAATCCGGGGGGATGGTTGACCTTCTTGCCCATGTTTTCACTACCTTCTTATCCCCAACACTATTCATGGTATCCACTTTTTTCAACAATTTTTCATCAATATACGGTCCTTTTTTGATTGACCTGCCCACAACTATTCCCCCTTATTTCTTCCGTTTCTTAACAATCATATCCTGTGTCCGTTTATTTCTTCTGGTTTTATATCCCTTGGACAGCTGACCCCATGGTGAACATGGATGTCTACCGCCAGATGTTTTGCCTTCGCCGCCACCCATTGGATGATCCACTGGATTCATAGCCACACCACGCACATGCGGTCTTTTCCCCTTCCATCTATTACGGCCTGCCTTGCCAATCTTAACATTTTCCCACTCTACATTTCCTACCTGACCAATAGTAGCCATACAATCAAGATGAACAAGCCGTATCTCTCCAGACGGCAGTTTTACTTGAGAATAATTCCCATCCTTTGCCACCAGCTGAGCTGCATTGCCTGCTGATCTGGCCAATTGACCACCCTTTCCCTTTTTGAGCTCAATATTATGAATAGACACCCCATCAGGGATAAACCGTATAGGAAGGGCATTACCTGGTTTAATCTCTGCCTCTTCACCAGCAGAAATAACATTCCCTACCTTTAACCCAACAGGGCACAAGATATATCTCTTTTCACCATCTGCATAGGTCAATAAAGCAATATTAGCCGAACGATTTGGATCATACTCAATAGCTGTCACCTTAGCTGGAACATTTAATTTATCCCGACGAAAGTCTATAATCCTATATTTCCGTTTTACCCTTCCACCACGAAACCTCAGGGTAGCCCTACCCTGATTATTCCTTGCACCTGTAGATGGTAATATCTCTACCAATGACTTTTCCGGAGACTTACCCTTAGTAATATCATCTGCCACAAGAACACTCATACCTCTTCTGGATGGTGTTGTTGGCTTAAATGTCTTTATTGCCATTTCATTCCTCCGATATATATGCTGAAGGCTATTAGTCTTTCAGCTACTTACATCCCCTCAAACAATGGGATCACCTGTCCCTTGGCTATGGTTACCATAGCTTTCTTCCAATCAGGCGTTTTACCTACCTGCTGCCTTACCCTTTTCTTTTTTCCCAATTGATTCAAGGTATTTACCTTTGTTACCTTAACCCCAAAGAGCTCCTCTATAGCATGTCTTATCTGAAACTTATTTACATCCTTTGACACTTCAAACACATAGGTATTACGAGTCAATAGATCATTTGCCTTTTCTGTAAATATCGGCCGTTTTATAATCTTATATGCAAAGAGTTCACCTGTATATTTAGACATTAGCAATCACCTCATCAACATTTTCCTCTCTACGCAATCCATCAATCACATCCTTAGTTATAAGCATTGTAGGATGCTTTAATATCTCATAGGCATACAGGTTTTCAAACCTCAGATACCCTGTCCCAGCAATATTTCTCATAGAAAGAATAACATTTTCATCTTTACTTCCCAGAACAACCAGGGGCTTATTCAATTTCAGCTTCTTAAATATCTGTGCCATTCTTGAGGTTTTTGGACTATCAAGGCTTAAAGAATCAACTACCCTCAAACTCCCTTCCTTTACCTTATCTGAAAGCACGGTATAAAGGGCTGCCCTTCGCACCTTAATAGGTATCTTAGCCTCAAACAGTCTTGGTTTGGGTGGGAATACCACACCGCCACCCCTCCAAACAGGGCTTCGATTACTTCCTGCTCGAGCATTACCAGTCCCTTTTTGCTTAAAGGGTTTTCTACCGCCGCCTGAAACCTCACCCCTTGACTTAGCCTTCACTGTTCCCTGACGACAATTCAACAGATGAGCCTTTACTGCCTCATAGACCACTGATTTCGAACCCTTATATCCAAAGATTTCATCAGGAAGAGAAACCTTTCCTATTACCTCACCCTCTATATTATACAAATCAACACTTGGCATCTTTTATCTCCCGCAATAGAAATGTCCCTCAAGCTTCCAACTTGAGTAGTGTAATCCACAAGCAGGAGCTTATGCTACACCATTACAGATAACAAAATCTTACGTCTCTACTTATTCTTCACAGAGCTTTTAATTGTCAACAAAGCACCCTTTGGTCCAGGCACAGCACCCCTGACCAACAATATCCCCTGTTCAGCATCCACCATAACAACCTTCAAATTCTTCACTGTATTCAGCTCATTTCCCATCCTGCCAGGCAACCTTGTCCCTTTAAGGGTTCTGGATGGCTGAGAGCTCTGTCCAATAGAACCTGGTGCCCTATGAAACATAGAGCCATGCGAATCCTTTCCACCACTATACCCATGCCTTTTTATTACACCGGCAAAGCCTTTACCCTTAGTGGTTCCCTGTATATTCACAAACTGCCCTACCTTAAACAGGTCGGCATTAAAGACATCCCCCACATTGTATCCCTCTGCTGTGATACGAAATTCTCGCAAAGTCCTCTTGGGAGATATCTTCTTTGCCTTAAAATGTCCCATCATAGGTTTATTTACCAACCGTTCCGGCTTATCCTCAAATCCAACCTGAATACTGTCATAACCATCCGTATTCTTTGTCTTCTTCTGAATAACTATACACGGACCAGCCTTAATCACTGTCACAGGAACAACCTTTCTTTCTCCATCAAAGATTTGAGTCATTCCTATCTTTCTACCCAATAGCCCAACAGCCATCATCTTCCTCCATTTCAACAGGTGCAGTGGTTAAAATAGACTGTTAAGCAACAGCCTATAACCCATTTTTAACCACTAAAACACTACCTACGACTTTATCTCTACATCAACACCAGCCGGCAAGTCCAATTTCATCAGAGCAGATACCGTATCCATGGTTGGTTCCAGGATATCTATCAGCCTCTTATGTGTCCGCATCTCAAACTGTTCCCTTGACTTCTTATCTACATGAGGAGATCTAAGAACAGTATAAACGCTTCTCTTGGTAGGCAATGGTATTGGCCCTGATAATTTTGCCCCTGTTCGTATAGCCGTAGCCACAATCTCTTTTGTTGACTTATCCAACAACCTGCAATCATACGCCTTTAATCTTATTCGAATCTTTTGTGAAGCCATCTGTCACACCCTTTACACCCTTTATTCAATAATCTCTGTTACAACCCCTGAGCCAACTGTTCGTCCACCCTCACGGATAGCAAACCTTAATGACTTATCCATAGCAATTGGGTTAATAAGCTCTACATCTATATTCACGTTATCGCCTGGCATTATCATCTCAATCCCTTCAGGCATCTTAATCGCACCAGTCACATCCGTTGTTCTAAAATAGAACTGCGGTCTATAGTTATTAAAGAATGGGGTATGTCTGCCACCCTCTTCTTTGGTCAAGACGTAAACCTCTGCCTTAAACTTGGTATGAGGGGTAATTGATCCTGGAGCAGCAACAACCTGACCACGTTCAATCTGATTTTTTTCAACACCACGGAGCAATAATCCAACATTATCCCCTGCCTCACCATAATCAAGTGTTTTTCTAAACATCTCAACACCAGTAACCACAGATTTTCTGGTCTCTTCATGTATACCAATGATCTCAACATTATCACCTGTTTTAATCTGGCCTTTTTCTATCCTTCCAGTAGCCACGGTTCCTCTTCCAGTAATCGTGAAAACATCTTCAACCGCCATCAGGAATGGTTTGTCTGTTTCTCGTTTCGGCATAGGAATAAACTCATCAGCTGCCTTCATCAACTCAAAGATACACTTACAATTCGGGCAATCATCCTTACCGCATCCACACTGAGCGGCCTTAAGGGCTGAGCCTCTGACAATCGGTATCTCATCACCCGGGAAATCATACTCAGAGAGCAGCTCCCTTACCTCTAACTCTACCAGATCCAATAACTCTGGGTCATCAACCATATCAACCTTGTTCATAAAAACAACGAGTGTTGGCACACCAACCTGTCTTGCTAAAAGGATATGCTCTCTTGTCTGCGGCATTGGACCATCACAGGCAGCAACCACTAATATTGCCCCATCCATCTGGGCTGCCCCGGTAATCATATTCTTGATATAATCAGCGTGACCAGGACAATCGACATGGGCATAATGCCTTGTCTCTGTCTGATACTCTACGTGAGCGATAGCAATCGTAATACCTCTCTCCCTTTCCTCAGGGGCACTATCAATACTATCAAACCCACGAAACTCAGCAAATCCCTTTTTGCTCAATAGCTGCGTAATCGTTGATGTAAGCGTTGTCTTGCCATGATCGATATGACCAATGGTTCCAATATTCACATGTGGTTTTGTTCTTTCAAACTTTTGCTTTGCCATTTTTTTCCTCCTTAATCTTTCATGAATCTTTCATGTCAGCTATAAACTGACAAATAGTTGTATAAAATCAACCCTGCTGCTAACAGGGAACAAACTAAGTTAAATGGGCAGGGGAACCCTGCACCCTACCTCACTTTGTTATAATCTTTTCCGCTATATTCTTTGGCACCTCAGCATAATAAGCAAACTCCATCGAATAATTTCCTCGCCCTTGAGAAAACGACCTCATCACAGTTGCATAACCAAACATCTCAGCCAACGGAACCTCACCTCGAATAACCTGAACACCATGACGGGTTTCCATTTCCATGACATTACCACGGCGAGAGTTAATATCACCGATACAATCCCCCATATATTCCTGAGGAAGGACAACCTCTAACTTCATCATTGGCTCCAGAATAACAGGCTTTGCCTGTTTCATCCCATCCTTCATGGCCATGGAGGCAGCATTTTTAAAGGCTATTTCTGACGAATCCACCTCATGGAAAGAACCATCAAAAAGTGTTACCTTTACATCTACCACCGGGAACCCGGCCAACACACCATTTTCCAGAGATTCCTTCACCCCCTTTTCTATGGGTGAAATATATTCCTTAGGAATTGACCCGCCAACGATCTTATCAATAAACTCGAATCCTCCGCCTGCCTCATTTGGCTCTACCCTCAACCACACATGTCCATACTGTCCACGTCCACCGCTCTGTCGGATATACTTACCTTCAACCTCTTCTACAATCGACCTTATCGTTTCCCTATAGGCTACCTGCGGCTTACTGACATTTACCTCAACACTAAACTCTCTTTTCATCCTATCAACTAATATCTCCAGGTGAAGCTCACCCATACCGGCTATCACGGTTTGACCTGTTTCACGATTAAGAGATGCTCTGAATGTTGGGTCTTCATGAGAGAGTCTGGATAAAGCCACGCCTAATTTCTCTTCATCTGCCCTTGTTTTTGGCTCAATAGCCATTGAGATTACTGGCTCTGGAATATGAATGGACTCTAAGATAATCGGATAATCTAAATTACAAAGGGTATCCCCGGTAATAACATCCTTCAACCCTACCACTGCTGCAATATCCCCTGTCCTTATCTTATCAACATCCTCTCTTTTATTGGCATGCATAAGCAGAATCCTGCTTATCCGTTCCTTTCTATCCTTTGTAGCATTATAAACATAACTTCCTGATGCCAAACTACCTGAATACACCCGAGTATAAGTAAGATTACCCACAAACGGATCAGTCATTATCTTAAAACAAAGGGCAGAGAACGGTTCATCATCACTTGGCACCCTTTCTTCCTCTACCTGCTTCACCGGATTCATCCCGGTTACTGCCGCCACATCTGAAGGGGCAGGAAGATAATCAAGCACCGCATCAAGCATCGGCTGAACCCCTTTATTTTTAAAGGATGTCCCGCAAATTACCGGAAAAATCTCACAGGCCAATGTTGCCTTTCTCAAAACCCTCTTTATTTCATCCACAGAAACAGGCTCATCCTGGATATATTTTTCCATCAAGGCATCATCAAACTCAGATATGGATTCAATCAGATCATGTCTTTGCTTTTCTGCCTCTTCTTTCAATTCTGAAGGGATATCTATTATTCTAAAAATTGCCCCCAGTTCCTCTCCATCCCAGACAATACCCTTCATCTCGACTAAGTCAATAACACCCTTAAAATTTTCTGCCTGACCAATCGGTATCTGAATCGGCACAGGATTTGCTACAAGTCTATCCCTCATCATGGAAACCACTTTAAGAAAATCAGCACCAATCTTATCCATTTTATTAACATAAGCAATTCGTGGCACACGGTATCTATCTGCCTGACGCCAGACTGTTTCAGACTGCGGCTCAACCCCGCCTACTGAGCAAAAAACAGCCACCGCACCATCAAGCACCCTTAATGACCTTTCCACCTCTATAGTAAAATCAACATGTCCTGGTGTATCAATGAGATTGATCCGATGATCACGCCAGAAACAGGTTGTTGCCGCAGAGGTAATAGTAATCCCCCGCTCCTGCTCCTGTTCCATCCAATCCATGGTAGCTGCACCATCATGAACCTCACCTATCTTATGGACCCTACCAGTATAAAAAAGAACCCTCTCGGTTGTGGTTGTCTTACCTGCATCAATATGAGCCATTATGCCTATATTTCTTATCTTAGACAACGGGAAGACTCTTTCATTTGTTTTTAGCGCATCCTTTGCACCTGCAGCAACTGCCATTTCTTTCACACTCCTATTAAATTACACATTTCTCAACTTACACAAATATGCGCTAATTGATTAATTTCTCCTGAATCTATCTGGCTTCTGCCATAGAATTACAGAGGAACTCTTCTCGATCGTTCCCTACTACCATTTATAATGAGCAAAGGCTTTATTTGCCTCAGCCATCTTATGAGTATCATCTCTTTTCTTTATAGATGAACCAGTGTTATTGGATGCATTCATGATCTCATAAGATAATCGTTCCTTCATTGGCTTTCCTGACTGTTGTATAGCAAAATGAATGATCCATCTCATAGCCATTGACATCCCCTTATCTTCCTTCACCTCAATAGGCACCTGATAGGTTGCCCCTCCTACTCGTCTTGATTTCACACACACATGAGGACGAGCATTACCTAAAGCCTGCTTAAACACAGCCAAAGGAGAACTCTTTGTCTTATTTTGAATAATATCAAAGGCACCATAAACAATCCCCTGTGCCACAGACTTCTTCCCTTTTTTCATGATAACATTTACAAGCCTTGTTACCAATTGACTATTAAAAATTGGATCTGGCAATACTGGCCTTTTCCTCGCCGGTCCCTTTCTTGGCATAAAATTCACCTCTTCATTAGCTGTTAGCTTCAATCATTTCTATCAGATTGCAAGCAAGATGCTTGCATTACTTTACTTCTTCTTTACTGCTGCGGCCTTTGCCTTCTTGGCTCCATATTTAGACCTTGATCGTTTTCTTCCAGCTACCCCGGTTGTATCCAGTGCACCTCGGACAATATGATACCTTACACCTGGCAGATCCTTCACCCTGCCCCCACGAATAATCACCACCGAATGCTCCTGAAGATTATGACCAATCCCTGGGATATATGCTGTTACCTCAAACCCGCTGGTCAACCTTACCCTGGCTATCTTTCTCAAGGCAGAATTAGGTTTCTTTGGGGTAGTAGTATATACCCTTGTGCAGACCCCTTTTCGCACTGGACATGCCTTTAATGCAGGGGTTTTCCCCTTTTCTATGATTTTTTCCCGATTTTTCCTCACCAATTGGTTGACTGTCGGCATCCTTTTCCTCCATTTATATCCAAAAATGCAATCAAACTCAACACTTTTTTAAGTGCCTATAGACTAAAAAAAGCAGCCAAGCTGCTTTTTAAGGTAAGAAAGAGTTCAACTTTTCCAAAAAATTAAAACCCACTTATACCCTTTTAATTTCTACCATCAAGCACTCACTCAAAACAATACTCACCCGGACAACACCGGGCAACAGTAGAAATTAAAAAATTTAATAACAGATTCAACAATGCTGTTGATGTTATGTATTATACCATTGCTATTTTAATTTGTCAACATATTTTTTTCAATATTTTTCAATTGGTCGTTTTTACCCTGCAACACCAACAACAGTGTGGGCATTACCCACCAATCTGCTCAGCCTGCCACACAGTCGCACACTGCTCAAGCAGCTGGCCACATGATTCGTTAAGGAACCGAAGTTTTCTAAAAAATCAGAGCAAACGCATCTAAATCCCACAATTACAGGCATTGCCAGAAGAACTTGTATGGAACGCAATATCTTGCGTCTCTACGATAGCCTGTCTGCGGTTAAAAACATGGATATAAATCACGGGCTAACCCTTTAATTACTGATGTATCTGATGCTGATGTTTTTTACCCGAGATTAAGAGATAGAAAATAATAATGAAGCCCACTATACTTATTATACTGAAGAGAATAGTTACTCCTATCATTTTACCCATCCTCCTTTCTATCTAACAAAAAGGCTATCAAATAGGTCACTAAACAAGCAATAACTCCACTTATAAAAAGACCTATTTGAACCCCTTCTCTTTGAATTAATTGCCCAATAACTACTGTCGCAAAAATAATTTTGCTGATATCATAAAGATATTTAGTTGTATTTTCTTGCTGTTTTCTATTCATCTTTTATATTATACAAGAAGTTTTACTCTCTGTCAATAAAATTCTTTCAACTCGTGCAAACATATACCTCGACAAGCTGTTACGGAATAAGAATTTGGTACGAGAGGCACACAATATAAAGCAGCAGCGAGCTACAGCTATGATGATTACCTTTGGCATAGGGATATTAACCCTGATCCTGGCAGGCGGGGGAATAAT